>CAMAYM010000001.1 GCA_945862495.1 Bordetella parapertussis
TTAAATCATTTTCAAGCACAGCCTGAAAAGGCTGGGTCTTTTTCCATTCGGGATGTTGCGGCGCAAGAGCTTTGACGCGATCCATCGTGAACGCCAACTGAACATACATCGGCTGCTCACTCCATAACGTCCCGTCGTTATCAAAGACAGCGATTCTTTGCGCAACAGGCACAAATTCAGGACTTCCCTGTGTTGTTGTTTTGTCGATGAAGCTCAAGATGGCTTGCTTAATCGGGCCCTCATGCCACGAAGGCAACAATCCTTGTGCGAAGGTGTTGATCGTGACAAACAACATCAGTCCCGCCATCAATAACTTCATAGAAAACTCCTACTTGATTCAAATTCAAAAAAAACTCCGCCTATTTAGGGCGGAGTTCGTTTCAACTACTCATGTTGCGAGCCAACCCTTTCAACAAATTTAGTTTTGTTGCGAACGCGTCACCGACTCCATCACGCGATCAAGGTTAAAGCTTCCTGGCTTTTGACGGGGTGGAAATTCCTTGAAGCTCTGGAGCCACTTGCCGACATAAGCACCAGCGGGTGCAATGGCGAACATGCGATCAAGATACCAACGCTGATAACCCATCGCGTTCTCTTGTTGAGCGCGCTCAAAGGGATCCATGCGCAGGTTGGTTAAGGCCGGAGCACGTAAGGCTGTGAAAGGCTTTTGCCAAACCTCAAGGCCCTCTGCCTCTTGCTTGAGGAAGGTGACCTTCCAGTTGTCATAGCGCAGGGCGGCGACACTACCATCGTCGGTCCAGTAGATAAACTCACGACGGGGCCATGTTTTTTGCTCGCCCTTCAAGGCGGGGCCGAGATCGTAACCGTCAAGGTGAACCTTGTAGTTCATCTGACCGATCTGACGCCCCTTGAGGAGGTCTTGCTTAGCTGTCTTATCACCCGCCGCAGCCACCAAGGTGGGCAACATGTCTTCGTGCGCCGCAATTTCGTTATTGACGGTGCCGGGCTTAATCACGCCAGGCCACTTGATCATGGCAGGTACGCGATAACCACCTTCCCAGTTTGTGTTCTTTTCGCCGCGGAACATGGTCGTGCCGCCGTCGGGCCAGGTAAAGGTCTCTGCACCGTTGTCCGTTGAGTACATGATGATGGTATTTTCATCTAACCCGAGCTCTTTGAGCTTAGCCAAAATCTGGCCGACATGTCCGTCATGCTCGACCATGCCATCGGCATACACGCCCAAACCGGTCTTGCCTCTGGAGGCTTCCTTGAGGTGCGTAAAGATATGCATACGCGTGGAGTTCCACCAGATAAAGAATGGCTTGTCCTCTTTCTTGGAACGCTCCATGAAGTCGAGCGTCTTGACCATGACCTCGTCATCAATTGTTTCCATACGCTTACGTGTCAAAGGACCTGTATCCTTGATCGCACCACCAGCAAAGCTATGGATAACGCCACGAGGGCCAAATTTCTTTTTAAATTCAGGATCTTTAGGGTAATCGGGGTTCTCTGGCTCTTCTTCAGCATTCAGGTGATAGAGGTTGCCAAAAAACTCATCAAAACCATGCGCCGTGGGCAACATGTCATCGCGATCACCGAGGTGATTTTTACCAAATTGTCCTGTCTTGTAGCCACGCGCTTTAAGCAGCGTAGCCAAGGTGGGGTCTTCTTTCTTCATGCCCTCTGGCGTGCCTGGCAGACCGACTTTTGTCAGGCCGGTCCGAATCGGTGACTGACCCGTGATGAAGGCGGCACGACCGGCTGTACTACTTTGCTGCCCGTACCAATCGGTAAACAGTGCGCCTTGCTTGGCGATACTATCAATATTGGGCGTTTTATAGCCCATCATGCCCATGTTGTAGGCGCTAATATTAAACTGACCGATATCGTCACCCCAAAGGATGAGGATATTGGGTTGTTTTTGTGCCAAAGCCTGCGTTGACATCAGTGCACCAGCAACCATGGCAAGCGCCAAGGTGCTCTTTTTTAACGTAAATTTCATCTTGAATCTCCGATGCTTGGAACTAGCTTTTTAA
Source organism: Bordetella parapertussis (assembly GCA_945862495.1). Classification (GTDB taxonomy): domain Bacteria; phylum Pseudomonadota; class Gammaproteobacteria; order Burkholderiales; family Burkholderiaceae_B; genus Zwartia; species Zwartia parapertussis_G. The sequence goes on from CAMAYM010000001.1 coordinate 1,998, forward strand.
TTCAACAATTAACAAAGTGAAAATTACTTTTTTATTGGAACACAATTGTTAAAACTCAAACACAGTTTTTTACCTCTTAATCTTTTAATTTTAGCCCTTGCAACTAATGTGTATGCGGCTGACAAGGCATATCAGGTGATGCTGCCTGTGGCCAACCTTCCTGATATTCCATTGCATGTCTTTACCCCCTCCGATACACCAAAAGGCGTACTGATCGCGCTGCATGGCTGTGGAGGGCTCTTGTCAACGAATACAACAAATGGCGACAAGCTCTCGTCCCGACATGCAGCGATGGCCCAATATGCCAATGCCCTTGGCTGGGTCGCTGTTTTTCCAGATAGCTTTAACACGCGGGGCCGTCGAGAAATTTGTACGCAAAAATTTTCTGAACGCACGATCAAGCAACCCCAACGCAAGGCAGATGCTATTGCGACAGCGCAATGGGTCAAAGCGCAAGACTGGGTGCCTCAAGCATTAGCCAGCTCACCAAAAACAAAACTCAGTACGGTGTTATTAGGTTGGTCCAATGGCGGATCGACAGTGTTAGAAACAATTGAATCCCCAAAGAAAACTGATGGGAATAACGCATCCGACAATATCGCAACATTGATTGATGAAGCCGTTGCTTTTTATCCTGGCTGTTCTGCGCAACTCGCGCGCAATTACCGTACAAAGGTTCCGCTGACGCTTTTTATTGGAGGGCTGGATGACTGGACGCCTCCGCAGCCCTGTATCGACCTGGGACGCAGCGTAGGCGCGCAAGTTTATGTATACCCCGACGCCCATCACGGCTTTGATAGCCCGACCGGAAAGGTCCGTCTACGTAAAGAAGTGCCAAACGGAGTCAATCCAGGTCAAGGTGTTCACGTCGGCCCCCATCCGGAATCACGCGAGGAAGCGTATAAAAAACTCCAACACCTACTTGAGCAATTGTCCGCATCAAACCGCTGAGCGTTGAATGATTTTCATCATTCCCTGAGCGGTCATAATTTCCCGTTTCTCTACGCGCAATATGCCACGCATAAAAACAAGGCTTGTGCTCATGCGTGTGACACCAACGTGTGCTACGACGAAATCTCCGGCTTTTGCTGAGGCTAAAAAATGCGTATCTAACTGGACGGTTGCGCAAGGCTGTCGGCCTGTGGCGCTCCAAGCAATCATACTCATCGCTTGATCCATCAACGTAACAAGCATGCCCCCGTGCGCGATACCCAGCGGGTTTTCATGATGGGGCGCGATTTGCAACCCATACTCCCAACGCTCCCCAAGCGGTCGAGTCCACAGCGGTCCAATTGTTGAAAAAAATCCCTCTGTCCTAAGGAGCTTCCAACCATGTTCTTGCGGGTTGAAGATTTGGAGCATGATTTTCCTTGTGCGTACGTATATCTAAGAAAATATTTGATTCGTGATCGCGCTTGCTTCAGATTGCATTTCTACGATTAATTGTGCGAGCTGTTTTTTATTGAGTGCATCCATGAGGCTCGCACACACAATCGTATGCGTAACTTTTCCTGTGGGAGCCAGTACGGGGACCGCCACGATCGTCACACCTGCGATATATGTGTTTCGATCGATGCTGTATTGATTTTTTTTTGCAAATACGACTTCTTTGTTCCAGATTTTGTAATCAAGGGGCTTGTCCCAACGCAATTTCTGAAAACGGATCTTTAGCTCAGCTTCGAGTCGGTCTCCGAACGCAGCCACCAACCGTCCGGTCGCACTGAGCAACGAGGGAAATACACTGCCTACATCAACGTGTAGCCGAAACGGAAGATTAGAGCGCGAGAGCGCGACCACCACCATCTGATCTGGGTCTCCGACATCGACGCCGATCGCAGTCACACCCCACTGGGTCGAAAGCCTATCGAGCACAGGCTGCACCAAGAAAGGAAAAGCATTCGCCTCAATGGCGCTGCGCGCCAAGGTTAACATCCCTGCACCAAGGCGATAGTGTTTGGTGAGGCGATCGAACGAGATGAGTTTTTCTTCTGTTAATGCGCGCAGAATATGCAAACACGTACTGGGCACGAGCCCTAGCGCTTGCGCAATCGCATTGACACCCATAGGCGTGCGCATCTTGCCGAGTAAACGCAAGATAGCAATCGCGCGCGACACGGCAGGTACCGGACGGATACGAGGTGCACTTGGTGTCGTTTCTTTGAGATTCTTCATCGCCAAATTATATGCAAAGTTATTGTCTCTATACAATGATTATTTTCATTTGACAACAACTACTGTGGTCGTTAAATTGATTGAAAAACAACGCTCCATAATATTTAGAGACAATCCATGACGAGGCTCACCGAATACATTTCGTATGCGGACGCGCAAAAACATTTTTCCTCAGAAAAACTGTGGGAACTGTTTGAGGGCAATAGGGAACAACTCAACATTGCGCATGAGTGTGTCGACCGCTATGCAAACAGTCATGACACCGCGTTGATTATTGTCCGTGCCGATGGGCCCGATGAAATTATTTCTTATCGTGAATTGGCGAATCGCTCCTCTCAGGTTGCGCACTATCTCGTCGCACAAAACGTCAAGGCCGGAGATCGCGTGGCCGTTATGCTCGAGCCATCGCTTGCATTTTATGCCTGCATATACGGCATCATGAAAATGGGCGCGATTGCTGTTCCACTGTTTACCCTTTTTGGTCCTGATGGCTTACAGCTTCGCATCCAAGACTGCGCGCCTGCCATGCTGTTTACCAACGAAGAAAAGATTGGCATTGTTGGTCAGGAAATGCTTAAACGCACTCAGCTCGCAGATGCCGCGTTTTTATCTTCATTGAATCAATACTCATCCACGTTTACACCTTGTACGCGTGCCGATGACTATGCGATCTTTCAATACACGTCAGGTACCACACGTGAGCTACCCGAGGCCGTCAAACACAAACATCGCTCGGTTGTGACGCTGATGGTCGCAGCACTCTACGGCACTGGGCTCAGGCCGGGCGACCGCTTTATGTGCCCCTCTTCTCCAGCATGGGGACATGGATTATGGCATGGCACCTTAGCACCGATGGCGCTTGGACTCACTGTCGGTTCTTTTGCAGGGAAATTTAATGCAGATCATTTACTCAGCAGTTTGGCCACGCATCGGTTCACAAATATTTCTGCTGCCGCCACACACTATCGCATGATGAAAAATGCAGGGTCAGCTTCGCGGTACACATACTGCTTGAATAAAATGTCATTCACCGGCGAGCCCATCGATAGCGCTACGGAAGCGTTTATCGATGAAACCTTCGGGATCAGAGTGTGCAGCATGTATGGCACGACTGAAATCGGCGTGATTTTAGTGAGCTACCCAGGCGCGCCAGACTTTGTTGTCAAACAAGGGGCGCTTGGCAAAGCGATTCCTGGCGCGCATGTACAAGTGCAAGATGCAGCAGGTCTGCCTTGCCTCCCGGGCATCACAGGAGAGCTAAAGGTATGGCGCAAAGCGCAATGGATCCCCACAAAAGATTTAGGCCGCATCGACGAAGAGGGCTATTTCTTTCATGGTGGACGCGCGGATGACGTGATTATTTCAGCGGGCTGGACGATGAGTGCCGTTGAAATCGAAGATGCCATGCTTAAACATCCTGATGTCACAGAAGCAGCTGCGATCGGCATCCCAGATGCGTTGCGCGGGCAGTCTGTCAAAGCCTTTATCGTTACCCAAAGAAACGGGGACAAGGCATTTATAGAAGAACTTCAAACACTTGTGCGGGCGCGTTTGAGTCAGCATGAATACCCTCGCCAGATCGAGTTTGTCACTGAGCTTCCAAAAACACCTGCAGGCAAAGTACATCGTAAAAAATTACGCGAGCAAGAGCTGAATCAATCGCGCGCAAACAACTTGCAATAACGCCATTCACACATTTCTTTCTTATTCTTTTTTATTGTTGGGAACATCCATGTCGTCTTCCACTGCAGGTCAAAGAAATTTTCCAAAAATCACCGAGCAAGGGCTAGATGATTTACGTCGACGCATTGGTGTCAAAATAGGCGCCACGGCAGAGCCTTGGTGCCATGAGGCGACTCGGGATAACATCCGTCACTACGCACACGGGATTGGAGACGACAACCCACTTTGGTGTGACCCCGAATACGCGGCCAAAACAAAACATGGTGGACTGGTTGCACTCCCAAGTTTCCTTTATTCGACCAGCAGGATCGTTTCAGGCTATGTCGGTGGTTTGCCCGGCGTGCATGCCATGTGGTCTGGCTCGGATTGGACATGGCACAAGTATGCGCAACGCAACGATGTCATTAGTACCGAGGCTTATCTAAAGGACTGTATCGAGCACGAAACACGCTTTGCGGGCAAAGCGATTCAACAAATCTACCATGTCGATTTTTTTAATCAAACGGGCGACAAGCTTGCTGAAGCCGATACGTGGTGTTTTCGCACAGAGCGTGATCACGCCAGAGAGAAAGGAACTAAATACAAGTCTGTTCATGAAAAAGGGCATGTTACTTATTCGGACGAACAGATTAAAGAAGCATACAAACTCTATGCGAACGAAGAAGTCCGTGGCGCTAATACACGGTACTGGGAAGATGTGACAGAGGGTGAAGCACTTCCCGTTTTGTTTAAAGGCCCGATGACCGTGACGGGCTTCATTGCCTATGCTCAAGGCTGGGGCGGCTTGTATATTCGCGCCAACAAACTGGCCTGGCAGCTGATCGACGCCCACCCCGGTGTTGGTATCAAAAACCGTTTTGGTATTCCTGACGTACCTGAGCGTGTCCATTGGGAAGAAGACTTCGCTCTTGAAGTCGGTGCGCCCGGTGCGTATGACTATGGTCCAGAACGCAGCTCATGGCTCACCCACCAACTGACAAACTGGATGGGAGACGATGGATTCCTTTGCAAAGCAGAATGTAAAATCAGACGACACAATCCTGAGGGCGATATGATTTTCATCAAAGCAAAAGTCGTCAGAAAATACAAAGAAGGCAATCGTCACTTGGTTGAAATCTCTCAAGAAGCCCACAATCAGGATAATGAGCTCTCTGTGCTGGGTACGGGTGTAGTCGAGCTTCCTAGCCGCGGATAAGTCTATGAGCGAACACCTGACACCACACGCTTGGCTCAACACTGAACAGTCAACGGGTTCTTTAGCAGGTGTTCGTGTGCTGGATCTTTCACGTGTCGTGGCAGGTCCATTCTGTGGACAGATGCTGGCAGATCATGGTGCGGATGTCATCAAAGTTGAATCTGCCGCGGGAGATGAAACGAGACGGCTGGGGCCTCCATTTGTCAAACCCGATCAAGCGGCATATTTTTCTGCGCTTAATCGAGGAAAGCGCGGCATTTGTCTCGATTTAGGTCAGGCCCACGGACAAGCAGTTATTCATGAATTGTTATCTGATGCCGATGTCATCATCGAAAATTTTTTACCTGGCACCATGGAGAAATGGGACTTGGGATATGAAACAACCCTCGCCGCCAAATTTCCACGACTCATCTATTGCAGTATCTCTGGGTTTGGCAGGACGGGACCTCTGGGAGGCTTGCCTGGCTATGACGCTGTGCTGCAAGCGATGTGCGGCCTGATGAGTATCAATGGGGATGTCCAATCCGGCCCGACGCGCATTGGTGTCCCGATTGTGGATCAAGTGACCGGTTACACCGCTTTTTCGGGTATTTTGATGGCGCTTTTGGCCCGACAACGGACTGGGCGGGGGCAGCGCGTTGATGCGACTCTTTTTGATACGGCGCTGAGCATGCTGATTCCGCATGGCTTGAACTGGATGAGTTCTGGACAGGCTCCCGCCTTGACAGGAAGCGCGCATCCCAATATCCCCACCTATGATCGCTTTGATGTACAAGATGGGCAAATGTTTTTAGGCATTGTGAACGATGCCCAGTTCGCCAGGTTTTGTAAACACATCAATCGCGAAGATCTTTGTCTCAACCCATTATTTCTGACCAATAGCCAACGCATGGCCAATCGGGAGGCTTTACGTCAAGAGCTCGGTTATGCACTTAAAGGCTTTTCCCGCGCCGCGCTGTGCGAAGCGCTGATGAATGCGGGCGTGCCCGCAGGTCCCGTTCACACTGTCCCCGAGGCATTTGAGCAGCCCCATGCCTACGCTCGGGACATGGTGATTGAACGACCAGACTACCGGGGCGTGGGTTTACCCATCAAACTTTCTGGCACACCCGGTCAGGTCGGTCGCTGCCCTCCAGGACTTGGCGAACACAACAAAGAAATCATCAAATAATTATCGTATTGACAATTAATTACCCTCTCTCTACCTAATTTTCACTAGGGAAACCGATGTGACAACAAAGGCTCGGACTTGTTTAGAATAAGGTGTCAACAATATTCAGGACATCAGGAGACAACATGAAATTGACGTTTAAACGCGGCCTTACCGCTGCTCTAGCCACGGTGATAGCTTACGGCCTCGTAGCCCCCGACTCCGCGCAAGCCCAAGCCAAGTGGCCAGACAAACAAGTGCGCATGGTTGTGCCCGCACCTCCTGGTAGTGCACCAGACGGCCAAATTCGCTTAATCAGTCAAAAACTTTCAGAAATGTGGGGACAGCCCGTCGTTGTTGAAAACGTCGTGGGCGCAGGTGGCATTATTGGTGCCGACAAGGTGGCCAAAGCCACACCTGATGGCTATACATTTTTGTACAACACGATTGGACCAATCGCCGTTGCAGAAAGCTTGATGGGCCCTGGCAAGTTGCCTTACAGCCCAGCCAAAGACCTGGTCGCAGTCAGCTTAGCCACCAAAACACCGAACTGGATTACCGTTCATCCCTCGGTACCTGTTAACAACATCCAAGAGTTGATCGCCTTAGCGAAAAAGAATCCGGGCAAGTTACGTTATGGCACGGCTGGACCAGGTACGACTCAACACCTGACTGGCGAGTTACTGAACTTGGTTGAGGGTATTGAGCTCGTTGGCATTCCCTACAAATCCAGCGCGCAGATGACAACAGATGGATTGGGTGGCCAGATCGAGATTTTGATTCACAACACGCCAGTTCTGTTGCCACACATTCGTGCACAAAAACTGCGGCCTCTCGCCATCACAAGCGACAAGCGTTCACCCGCCGAGCCCCAAATTCCAACGATGATTGAAAGTGGCGTCAAAGACTTTGAGATCACTGCTTGGTTTGGTTTCATGGCACCGGCAGGCACTCCCAAGCCAATCATCGATAAACTGTCGAAAGATGTGGCTAAAGTGCTCGCAATGCCTGATGTCAACAAGCGAATTGTGGATACTGCCACTGAAGTTGTTGGTAGCACGCCAGAACAGTATGCTGCCTTCATCAAGTCTGAAACGGCAAAGTGGAAAGACGTCATTATTCGTGCAAAGATGACCGCGAACTAAATTAACGACCGGTCGTCAGGCCAAAACCTGACAATTGTGTTTTAAACGCTGCCAGATTTTATTTTCTGGCAGCTTTTTTTATGCCCGATTTAGGTTTGATTACAGGATAGGCGCACCATATTGACGCATCCCTTCTACCTTGTTTAGCGCATTGTGACTGCTAGAACAGGCTAAGACACCCCTCTTTATCTCACGCCCATCTTTTGACATTGGTTGGCACACATATTGCTTAGTGATTGATTCAAACTCGACTTTCCATTTACGGGGGCATTATGAGTCATTCACGCGCATTCACCACTTTGGGTTTTACCGCAGCACTCTTGGCGACCGCGAGCGTCATGACGTCCGCCTTTGCTCAAACAAGCGCACCCGTCGCTGAGCCGACATCCGTTGTCACGCCAGGCCCCTTTACCGCCAACCTGACCCTGACCAACGACTACCGCTACCGCGGCATTTCACAGTCAAATTTCCGTCCCGCCATTCAGGGAGGCTTTGACTATGCCCACTCCAGTGGCTTTTATCTTGGAAACTGGAACTCTTCAATTAGCTGGATTTCCGACACCGCATCGTTGGCAGGCAACAATGCCTCAGCGCCTATAGAAATGGATTTCTATGGTGGCTATAAGTATGAATGGTCAAAAGGCTTTACCGCTGACGTGGGTATCTTGCAGTACTACTATCCCACGACCAATCTGTCTGCCTTTGCTGCGAATCCAAACACCACAGAAATTTATGCTGCTCAAAACTTTACGTTTGATGCTGTAACGGGTTATTTAAAATTTTCATGGGCCGCCACTACGCTCTTTGGTACTGCGAATAGTGCAGGATCGAACTATACAGATTTAACGGTGAACTATGACACTGGCGTTTGGGGCCTTGCACTGAACGCACACGTTGGATATCAGTATGTCGCAGGTCAAATTGCTGGTGGCGGAATGTCCAATAGCAGCCTGTACTCGTATACCGACTGGAAACTGGGTGTTACCAAGGACTTTAGCAGCGGATTCTCAGGATCGATGGCCTATGTTGGTACTAATGCAAAAGACGGTTCTTACATCAATCCACAACTGCAAAACCTCGGCAAAGGCGGATTTCTAATTTCGCTCACAAAAACGTTTTAATTTTTCAGCGAAACGACTTAGATTTGTGCGCCGCGCATCCCCGCACGGCGCACAGCTGCTGCGAGTAAACCGCTTTCTTTGGCAAAGACACAAAACTCTGCAACGACTAGGAGAGCCTGCATACGACGTTTAGGAATCCCGATCGCAATACTCTCCCGACCCCAAGCACCCTCCAGGATGCGGGCACCCTGAATACTGTCGGCGAGTTCGCACAGTATCGCTTTATTCGTCGCAAAGGCATCGAGGTCGCCAGTTGACAACATACGAATCACCTCCTCTAGACTATTGGTTGAAATCACATTCGCTTGGCTGAGTAAAGTAGGTAGCGTCGCTTCAGAGGTGCTGCCTGCGGATACGCCGACACGCATCCCTTGCGTATCGATATCCTCAATTTTTTGAACCACGCATCGCGGTCCGACCAGATACGTCTGATCCGTAAACAGCATAGGTTCCGCCAAGGCGAGATATTCGGCACGCACCGGTGTGGCATTCACAAAAACAAAGTCTAATTGTTCACTTTTTGCTTGAGCCAAAATCTCCCCATTTGTTGCAAAAATAACGGGCTCAAACATCACGTTTAGATATTGTGCAAATGCGCGACCAAGCTCAAATCCGAGACCCCTGTTACTCTCAGGCGTGTCACCCACAATAAGCGAGCCTGGGCTGCCGGGATATAAGCCTACCCTCAAGCTTCCTGTTGGGGCGAGAATATGTGCAAATCGCTCAGCCATGCTGGGTGCTCCGGTCATTCAATCATATTAAACAAGACCTCAAGACTAGCAGTTAATTGCATATAATTTGATAGAAATTTCAAACAGGAGATCAATAATGGGTAAGACAATTCAACTCAAAGCAACCGACGGACACGAGTTCGACGCATACGTCGCAGAGCCTGCTGGCAAGCCGCGCGGCCTCGTCGTGATTGCACCGGAAATCTTCGGTATCAACAAACACATTCAATCCGTTGCCGATGGCTATGCTGCGGATGGCTATCTCAGCATCGCGCCCGCATTATTTGACCGCGTTCAACGGAAATATGACACAGGCTATTCACAGCCTGAAATCATGGCAGGTGTTGAGGTCATGAAAAAAATGAGCTTTGATCACGCCATGCTAGACGTATCTGCCGTTCTCGAATTTGGCAAGTCTGCTGGCAAAGCTGCGATTGTTGGCTACTGCTGGGGTGGTGTGGTGGCCTGGCTCGCAGCCAGCCGCGTTACTGGCTTTAGCTGTTCCGCACCTTATTACGGTGGCGGCATTCCAAACTTTTTAACAGAAAAACCTCTCTGCCCAGTTATGTTTCACTTCGGCGAAACAGACCAATCGATTCCAATGGAAAAAGCAAAAGCCGTCGTGGCAGCCTATCCAAACGAACAAGCATTTTTCTACCCTGCCGATCATGGTTTCAATTGCGACCATCGTGGCTCCTACAATGCAGACTCTGCCAAGCTTGCACGCGAGCGTACCCTCGAAATGATTAGAAAATACGTCGGCTAAAAAATTTAGAAGCAAATAGCAAAGGGGCAGATTGCTATTGAATCTGCCCCTTTTTATTTCACTTCATTTGAAATGCTGACGAGGCCAGAGACTCTTTGACCTTTTGACGCAAACGGTCAAGCGATCCTCCTTTCATGACAGAGCCAGGCAACGGGTGACCCACTACTTGCTCGGCCAACAGCGCAGACTCAATCAACTTTTCCAAGTCAATGCCTGTTTCAATGCCCATTTCATTACACATGAACACCAAGTCCTCAGTACAGACATTACCCGAAGCGCCTGAATGGGAGGCAAAAGGACAGCCGCCTAAACCAGCAACCGCAGCATCAAAAATACCGACACCCATTTCCATGCCTGCATAAGCATTGGCGATACCCATGCCGCGCGTATCGTGAAGATGCAGAGACAGCTGTAGATCTGGGAACTTGTTACGCACCGCACCCACTACCTTGCGAATCGATCCAGGCGTTGCCCAGGCCATCGTATCCGCCAATGACAAAACCTCGAGTTTGAAGTCATGCTCGGCCGACAGATCATAAAAAGTTTGAATCATGTCCAATATGCGAGACACTGGAATATCACCTTCAAAATTGCAGCCGAATACCGCCATGATACTTGCACGGTTAATTGTCACGTTGTAATGCTTGAACATACCGATCATTGAACGGACGGCTTCTACGTTTTGTTCTAGAGTACGCTTTTGATTACGCAATAAAAATTTTTCAGAGGCCGTAAGTGAAAGTGAGCCGCGAATGTCGAGTTTTTCAGTCGCAATCGCACGCTCTAAACCCTTGTCATTAAGCCACAGTGCGGTGTAACGTACCCCAGGTTTGCGCTTAAAACCGGCAACGATCTCAGGGGCGTCAGCCATCTGTGGCACGGCTTTCGGACTTACAAAAGAAGTGACCTGGATTTGCTCAAGGCCTGTCTCAGACAAACTATCGATCAGCTCAATTTTTCGTGATGTTGCAATGGGACCTTTCTCTATCTGCATACCCTCACGAGGACCCTCTTCGAGAATGCGAACGCGCTTTGGTAAGTCTGACATGTCTGCTCCTGTGTTTTAAACTACAGCGGTCTCATATGCCCAGAGGGCGCAATATTCAACCAGAGTAATCCCAGCACGAATCTCGTGTCAACGTCACGTCCTTTATGCGGACATACAGTGTGTTGACAAGGCTATCGCCACCACCTAGGATAATGACGATAGAAAAGTACTGTAAAGACGCTGACGTCATGAAATAACTCTCTCATTATGGAAAAGCAAATGAATCAAAAAAATTCCCAGTCTTTCGTCTGGGATGCCGAGGCGGATCTCGTTGTCGTTGGATTTGGTGGCGCAGGTGCAGCCACCTCCATCACCGCTTGCGAGGCCGGTGCTTCGGTCATCATGTTAGATAAAGCTCCCGAGGGACAAGAAGGCGGCAACACACGCGTCGCAGCGCAAGGCTACCTGAACACCTCCACACCCGAAGGTGCTGCCACATACCTCAAAGCGCTTTGTGGACCCTATACTGTGCCAGATGACATGATCGAAGTCTGGGCAAAAGAAATGTGCTTGAATAACGAGTGGTTCACCTCGATTGGCGGAGATCCTCAAGAGCACCAGCACGGGACGCATGGCACAGGTATTGAGTTCCCGGAACTCCCTGGCTCTGATTGCGTTCACAAGTTTCATCACGGCGACATTCTGGGTTACTCAAAAACTTGGGAAATGTTGGCCGAAGCCGTTAAGTCACGTCCGATCGACGTGCGCTATGAGTGCCCAGGACAAAAGCTGATTCAAGATCCCCTTACTCAAGAAGTACTGGGTGTTCAAGCAATCCACAAGGGTCAAACCCTAAACATCAAAGCTAAAAAAGGTGTGGTTCTGACCTGTGGTGGTTTTGAAAATAACCAGGAGATGATTCGCAACTATCTCACCGGCATTCCTTATTGCTATACCTCCGGCAGTCCCTTTAATGAGGGTGATGGTGTTCGTATGGCCATGGAACTCGGCGCTGACCTCTGGCATATGAATAACTTTGCTGGTCCCTCTATGGCGCTTAAAGTACCTGAATATCCAACAACCTTTTCAATGATCGCGCTTCATTTTTCTCACGAACCCAAAGGTGGTATGGTGGTCGTGGGCCCCGATGGCAAACGTTTTACAGATGAAAAGTATAAATCTCGTCATGGCAAGGTCGAACAAAATGGTAAGTGGCATGCCATGCGCACCCCTTGTCCGATGTTCATGATTTTTGACCAAGCCATGTTTGATGATGGCCCCCTCTATGATGGTAAGCCTTCACATGGCTGGACGCAGATCATGAGTGGTTATCGTTGGAGTCCTGATAACAAAGCAGAGTTAGCAAATGGCTGGATCAAGACTGCACCGACACTTTTAGCGCTCAACCATACTCTGAGTTTGCCAGAAGGCAGCCTTGAGGGCACTGTCATGCGCTGGAACGCACAATGCGCCACAGGTAAAGACGATGACTTCGGTCGCGAAAAAATGATCCAGCCTTTTGGGGCAGGTCCATTTTATGCGGTTGAGCTTTCACCTTCGATGCTCAACACTCAGGGCGGTCCACGCCGAAATGCGCGTGCCCAGATTGTGCGGCCCGATGGCACGCCGATTCCACGACTTTATAGTGCGGGCGAACTGGGTTCGATCTTTAGCTATTTATATCAAGGCACTGGAAATATCGGTGAATGCTTTGCATTTGGTCGCATTGCTGCTCGCAATGCTGTCGCGGACAAAGCCTGGTCTTAATGAAGTAGCGCTTATCACAAACTAAGATAGCTACCCATTCATTTTTTCCATTTTTAGCATTCGTACAAAGAGGTTCAGCATGTCTGCTTTTTCCGAGTCTCTTAAAAAATATATCGGGTTGCAATCCGAAACAGAAATCGCATGCGACACGGTGGAGCGCGGCGCCGCTCGACGTTATGCCCAAGCCATCATGTATGAAGACCCGATCTTTGATGCAGCTTGTGAAAACAACGCGCGCTATGGCGGCCCTGTGGCACCACCGCTATTTCCAACGCATATGTTTCGTCGTGCCTTTGGTCAACCCGATCCTATTCAAGGTAATGCTAAAAATCCGGATTTTGACGGTATCGTCGCCGCAACAAGTTCGCAGGGATTACCCGCCATTGAACCCTTAGCTGGTTATGCATTATTAAATGGTGGTTCAGAAATCGAATTCTTTCGTTATGCCCTTCACGGAGAGACTATCAAGTTAACGTCTCGTTACGCAGACATTACTGAGAAAGAAACCAGCAAAGGTCCCATCGTGTTAGTGGTGACTGAGTCTGAATACCGCAATAGCGAGGGTGACTTACTCATCCGCACCCGTCGCACGCAGATCCGGAGAAAATGACATGGCACTTGGCAAAACACCTTGTTTTGAGGATGTCGTCATTGGCGCCGACATTCCTGGACTTGAAAAAGGCCCCTTGACGACAGCGCACCTTATGCGGTGGTCCGCTGCAATGGAAAATTGGCACAAGATTCACTACGACAAACCCTTTGCCATGGAGCATGACAAATTACCTGGCCTGTTGATCAATGGCTCGCTTAAACAACAATTTGTGATGCAGATGCTCGCAGATTGGGCGGGTCCCCAAGGCTGGGCTTGGAAAGCGGGCTTTCAGTTTCGTGCGATGAACCTCGTTGAGGAAACCGTGCGCGTTTGGGGTCGCGTGACAGGTAAGCGCGAAGGGCCAGATTTTGGCCTGATCGATATTGAACTGGGGATTGTTAACAACGAAGGAAAAGAGTCGACACCAGGCACCGCGATTGTTGCCCTCCCCTACAAAAACGGTTCACCACTTCCATATCCGTTTGTGCCGCCTAAGCTTTAGTGTCGTCAATCAATACGCCCTAACCAAGAGGCAGCTCGAATAGAAAAATTATCCCGGAGCGCTCGGAGTAGCCTCTACCTTGACCCAACCAGGATCTAGACCAATTGCGCCTTGTTCGGCCAGGGTCTCGATCCGCTCCTGTGCATAACCCATTTCCCTCAAAATCTCTGCGGTGTGCTGACCGAGCCGAGGAGGTGGCAAACGTATCGATCCGGGCGACTCACCCATTTTGATTGGCAATCCTGCCATCGACATCATCCCAAGCCCTTCAAGTTCTATCTCTTGAATCATGTCCCGTGCTTGCACTTGGGGTTGCGTGACGACCTTATCAATTGTATTGACCGGCGAACAGGGCACATCGTTTTCTTTTAATCGGCTTGCCCAATATGACAACGGCTGTTTAATAATCTCATCACCAATCATCTGGATCAGCAAAGGGCGATTTAACGCACGCATCTGAGGATCGCTAAAGCGGGTGTCTTCCAACCAGCCTGGCTGCTCAAGCGCCGCACACAGCCCTATCCACATTCGCTGATTAAACGCAGAAATGACAATCCATTGATCGCTTGCCTGATAGGCACGATACGTCGGGCTCGTTAAGGCGCCACTGCCACTCGGCCCCGGCACTTCACCACTCGAAAAGTAACGTGTAAAAAACTGGGCAAGCATCGACATATGACCTTCGAGCAACGAAGTATCCACACGTTGCCCGCGCCCTGTGCGATGTCGCATCTCAAGCGCCATCATCACACCAATTGCACCAAACATGCCACCACCGACATCCGCAACGGACATACCCATTTTTGCAGGGCTACCCTCAGGATCTCCGGTAATACTCATCGAGCCAGCGTATGCCTGCATAAACAAATCATTGGCTGGCTCCTTGCTGAGCGGACCCGACGCACCAAAACCACTAATCGCGCAATAGATGAGCCGCGGATTGGCACGCGATAAGCTTTCGTAGTCCAGCCCCAAACGCTCCAAGGCACCCACCCGATAATTATGTACCAAGACGTCGGCGTCTTCGATCAACGCACGCGCGATCTGCACGCCCTCCTCGGTTTTCAAGTCAAGCGCCATGCCTCTTTTATTACGATTTGCCGAGGCATAGTAATAGCCCATCGCGCCATGAAAATAAGGAGACCACGCGCGGCTATCATCCCCTACACCGGTTCGCTCAATCTTAATGACATCTGCGCCATAGTCGCCTAACAACATACCGCAAAAGGGACCGGCCATTGCTACGCTGATCTCTACAACCTTTATGCCTGAAAGCGGTGCTGTCATTCTTATCTCATCTGATTAATACCGTTTTTTATCGTGTATTTTTATAGTTCATTTTTGTAACGCAACATCATTTCTTCGTGTGTTTCAAATACACCTTTAATCGATGCTTGTTCGTTAATCATATCTACCATCGTCGGCAACTGATTACGATCAATCTGACTAGAACCATCCCATAATTTTGATCGCATAAAGGCTTTTGCGCAGTGCAAATACGCTTGCTGGACCGTCACGCGAATCACAAGCTTTGGCGCACGTATTTCTGTCGTACATTGCGCAATATCCTTGGGGTCGATACTGAGATACGCCGTACCATTGACACGCAACGTCTCATCCACACCGGGAATGATAAATAGCAAACCGACACGTTCTGTATGGATAATGTTTTCTAAGGTATCAAGGCGGTTATTGCCAGGCGAATCTGGGATCAACAGTGTGCCATCACCTAACACCTTTATAAATCCAGGTGCACCACCACGTGGAGAAGCGTCCAGCACTTCATCCACGCCTACGCTCGACACAACGACAAAGGGCGACAATCCGATGAAACGTTTGCAATGCTTGTCTAGGGCAGCCAACTGCTTTTTGACTGCCCGCTCTTTAGGTGCGGCATACAGCACCCTCAATTGTTCAAGTGTGTCGATCCGCATAATGCTAGTCCAACTTCACTACAATTTTTCCGAAATGTTTATTCGTGCGCATACGCTCAAATGCTTGAGCGATATCTGCAAAAGCAAAGGTGCTGTCAATTGGCAAGGATAGTTTTCCCGATTCAAGATGCGCACTCAAATCACCCAGCGCCAAAGAAGTGATGCTGCGCACTTCCTCAATACTCCTGGTTCGGAAGGTCACGCCGGTATATGTAATTCGCTTGAGTGCATGCAAGTCAAAATCGAACTCTGCGAAGCGTCCCGCCATTCGACCAACGTTTACGATGCGGCCTAAAACCGCACAGGCCTCAAGGTTTTGGTTTCCAAACGGACCTGAGAGCTGATCAATAATCAGATCAACGCCCTCACCACCATTTGCTTCGATCGCGCGCTGCGGCCATTGTGGATCACTATTATCAATAGCGAAGTCTGCACCGAAATTTTTGAGCTGTGCACGTCGTTCTGGTGTAGTAGATGTGCCAATAACAGTCTTAGCACCCATCAGCTTAGCGATCTGCATTGCCATCAGTCCCACGCCGGATGAGGCTCCTTGCACCAATACTGTGTCACCCTTACGCAACGCTCCCGCTGTTACCACCGCGTTGTGCATGGTTTGAATCGCGATGGGCAAGGTGACGGCTTGCTCATAAGACATTGCGTCATTTGGAATATCCATCACACGACCCCAGTCGGCCACCGCATACTCTGCGTATCCAGCCGTACCTGAGCACATCACGCGATCGCCTGGTTTAAACCCACGCACGCGCGCACCCACCTCTTCGACATCGCCTGCCCACTCCATCCCTGGTATCGTGCCTGCGCCGCCCACCTTACCATGAGCGCCACCTGCGAGCACACTTAGATCCGCACGGTTCAGGCCACATGCCCGTACTTTGACGAGCACTTGTTCAGGGCCGACTGTCGGCTTGGCCACTTCGGCGATTTCAAATCCATTGGCTGTGACAACGACTGCTTTCATATTATGACTTCCTTGTTATTAAGATGTAGGGATACATCAATCACGATTGCAACCTTACCGGCCAGTCGACCTGTCTGATTTGCCATCTCTTTTCCTAAAGGGTTAACGGGTCGCTGAGATGATGCCGCCATCGACAACGATGGTCTGACCTGTGATGTAACGCGCCTCATCACTCGCTAAAAATACCACCGCGTGTGCTACGTCCCAGGATTCTCCCATGTGGCCTGCTGGCACTTGCTTGTGACGATGCGCCACAAAGCCTTCAAAATCACCTTTTGCATACTTTTCTGCCAAACGTTTAACAAGGGGTGTAAACATCAAGCCAGGTGCAACGCTATTGAGTCGTACGCCACGGTCTGCATAGATCACACCGGTTGTTTTCATCAATTGCTCAAGCGCCGCTTTGCCTGCAGCATAGCCGACCTGTGGTTTGCCAATGTAACGATGCGCAGCTACCGAAGAAATACTGATGATGGAACCTCCTCCTTGCGCAGCCATGGTTGGCAGTACGTACTTGCATGCAAGGAATGCGCCTTTGACGTTGACGTCCATTTGATCGTCCCACGTCTCTTCGCTCATCGAAACGGGATCACCTGGCTCCGAGCGACCAACGTTGTTGACCAAAATATCAATGCGCCCATATTGTGCAATACATGCCTCAACAAGTTTTTTGACATCTTCTGCCTTTGTGGCATCGGCCACGATGACATGCGCGGAGCAACCCTCTTCGTTGATGATGCGCTTTGTCTCTTGAGCCGCCTCAAGACTAAGGTCTGAGCCAAAAATACTGGCACCCTGTCTCGCCAACGCCACAGCAATCGCTTTGCCATTCCCCCAACCTTCGCCTAAAGTTCCGCAACCTGTCACGAGCGCAATCTTGCCATCTAGTCTGAACATACTGTCCCCTGAGTTTGTTGTTATCTGTTTGTTCATATTACCCGTGTGACACCATGGGAGCAAAAGGCTTTTTCACTCTCGCTGCTTCGCTCACCAAAAACAGCGTCCATCTAGTGAAATTAGACCTTAAAAAGAAACAGGCCCGAACGTAAGCTCGGGCCTGCACTTGATCCTACACACGTCGCGACTCAAGGCGCTTTATGTCAAATCATTCACCAACGATGCAAGCGTGTCGTCTGGAAGTGTTTCCATATGCATGGGATACTCTTTGTGGTCACATCCAACCATCATCTGCGCACCAGCTTTTAATGATTTCTTCATTTCTGGTGTGAGTTCGAACCGCATAAAATGCACAGACGACGTTTTGTCGGCCGTCGTACGTTCCAAATCTTCGTTCGCAATCGCATACACCCGAGGCTGACCTTCGACCTGAACAAACATCTTATGCTCGACACCCAGCAACTTAGACAGCGCTAAACGGCGCTCGCTTTCGTTGGGATACTCAAGCATCATCGTTGCTTTGAAGTTCGAACCATCCGGTACCAGTGGGTTATAGGCACCCAGCTCATCCTGAATACCTTCGTCATCAAAAATTTTCTCGACACGTAACATTTCCTGCACTTGATAACGCATCAACAACTCGTTTTCAAACAACAGGTTCAGATGCTCGCCCAGACGAACGCTGCGCTTGCGACGCTCTTCGATCGCTTGCTTACGCATTTCCGGGCGGGCCTTGTGATAGGCCTCGAGGGTCATCAAACTTTCGCGCGTAATTTTGCTCATTTCCGTTTCCTTTACAGACCGTATGCTTTGGCGATCAAGGTGAGGGGGTGCGCCATCTCTGCTTTCGCCAAGCCGTTTTCTTCCATACCTTGCTCGATGTGATGACCCGCAAGCTGGCAATCCGAGCTGATGTAATCAGGGGTGTTGTTTGCCATCGCCTTGAATACCGGCTTGCCGATTTTCATTGCGGTGTCATGAAACTCTTTCTTGACGCCCCACGTTCCCGAGTGACCTGAACAACGCTCCACGACGTTGACTTCTGTACCTGGCACCAGCTTCAGCGTCTCCGCCGTCTTTTTGCCCACGTTTTGAACACGCGAGTGGCAGGGGATGTGATAGCTCACATGACCTAACTCTTCTTTAAAGTCCGTATTGAGCAAACCATCACGGTTACGGGCGATGAAATACTCAAACGGATCCCACATTGCTTCCTTGACGAGCTGCACATCCTCCTCGTCGGGGAACATCAGCGGCAGCTCCTGTTTAAACATCAGCGTACAGGAGGGAATGGGTGTCACAATCGCATAACCCTCACGCGCCAGTTTCGCGAGCTTAGGAATGTTTTTATCTTTGTTCGCCGCCACCGATTCCAGATCGCCGAGCTCAAGCTTGGGCATGCCGCAACACGCTTCTTTGTCGACAAGCGCATAAGGAATCTGGTTGTGCTCAAGGATCTTGATCAGGTCTTGACCGATACCTGGCTCGTTGTAATTGATATAACACGTCGCGTAAATCGCAACTTTGCCGGGCGTTTTCTCACCATCCTTCACAGGCCACGCAGTCGATATCGTTGCCAGCTGAGGAAAGGTCTTGGGCGCGTATTCTGGGATCCAAGCTTTCTTATCCACGCCAAGTGTCGACTCCATGACAGATCGCATCACGCCGGTACGATTGATCGCGTTGACAGACTCTGTCACGATTGGAATGCCCGCGAACATGCCTAGCTTATCTGTCGAAGCGAGCACCTTGTCGCGCAGCTTGACGTCGCCTTTCTTGAAATTCACGGCTTTCGCGCGCAGCATCAAGTGAGGGAAATCCAGATTCCATGGGTGTGGTGGGACATACGGGCACTTAGTGACGTAACAAACGTCACAGAGGAAGCACTCGTCCACCACTTTGTTGTAGTCTTTTTTGTCGACACCGTGCACCTCACCGTCATCGGTGGCATCGACCAGATCAAACAGCGTCGGGAACGAGCCACAGAGGCTCAAGCACCGGCGACAGCCGTGACACATGTCAAACACACGTTCCATCTCTGTGTGCAGTTTTCCCTCGTCATAGAAGTCTGGATTCGTCCAGTCCAGCGGATGACGGGTGGGTGCCTCGAGACTGCCTTCGCGGTTTGACATAGCGGATCCTTAATTTTTTCACCCTGAAAGGGTGCAACTAAAATGATTGTGACCAGCATAGCCGGCCACAGATATTGCAATTCAAGCGGTTAACAACGAGCGTTGTAACCGCTTGAAATCTAGCAGCACTTAGTCAACCAGTGCGTCCAAAGCTTTCTGGTAGCGATTGGCGTGTGAACGCTCGGCTTTTGCCAAGGTCTCAAACCAGTCAGCGATCTCGTCAAAGCCTTCGTCGCGAGCGATTTTGGCCATGCCGGGGTACATGTCTGTGTACTCGTGTGTCTCGCCGTGGACAGCAGCTGTCAAGTTTTGACGGCTGGAGCCGATTGGCAAGCCTGTTGCTGGATCACCAGATGCCTCGAGGAATTCGAGGTGACCGTGGGCGTGACCGGTCTCGCCTTCAGCTGTCGAGCGGAACAACGCAGCGACGTCGTTCTGGCCTTCGATGTCAGCCTTGTTTGCGAAGTACAAGTAGCGGCGGTTAGCCTGTGATTCGCCTGCGAATGCGTCCTTCAGGCACTGTTCAGTCTTTGAACCTTTGAGCTGGGCCATATAGCCTCCTGACAAATGAGAATGAGAAGAATAAGAAGAAGTGGAGTTTAGATTTGGGTGTCGCTAAAAATCCGACAAAATCCGTACTCTGAACGTAGTTTATGCGGAGCAAATCAATAAAGGAAATTAAATTTATCTACTTTTTAGATAGCTTTTGCCTAATAGACTGCAATCACTAGGGCTCTAAGGGTAAATACCCCCCTAGAGCCACCTATGCCGTGTTATTGGGCCTTGTCGGCCATCCAGCGCTCCGTTAAACGCACAAAGTAGCTGGCCCCAACAGGAATAATGGCGTCATTGAAGTCATATGAGGTGTTATGCACCACGCAAGCGCCCTCACCATGCCCCTCTAGACGATGATGACCCTCGCCATTGCCAATAAAGGCATAACAACCGGGCTTGGCCATCAGCATATGCGCAAAATCCTCGGCTGCCATGACGCCGGGAAACTGGTCATTGACCATTTCGGGTCCCACAATTTCCCGCATGACCTGCGCGGCAAACTGCGCTTCTTTGGCATGGTTCACCACAGGAGGTGAAGCGCGTCTAAAGAAAATCTCGGCCTGACACTCATGTGCGAGGGCGATCTGTACCGCCAAGGTCCGCAAACGCTCCTCTAACCGATCAAGCGCCGACACGGAAAAAGTACGAATCGTGCCACCTACCGCCGCCACATCCGGAATGACGTTAGGTGCAACGGATCCCTCAAGCTGTGTCACCGCCAACAAGGCGCGCTCCGTACTTGGGATGACTTTCGCCACCAAACCCTGCAACGCCTGCGCAAACTCAAGCGCCGGCGCAATGGGGTCCGTTCCCGTATGAGGCAGTGATGCATGTGTGCCCTGCCCCTTCATCGTGACCTTAAAGGTATTGCTCGAGGCCATAAAGGGACCATTATTGAGTGCAAAACCACCTACGTTACCAATTGAGAAGTTATGCAAACCAAACACGGCTTCGCACGGAAAGCGCTCAAACAAACCGTCCTCAATCATCTTCTTCGCGCCCGCCTTGCCCATTTCCTCAGCGGGCTGGAACACAAAGTTCACTGTGCCATTGAAATTACGGGTCTGGGATAAGTGCCACGCGGCGGCGAGCAGCATGGTGGTATGACCGT
This sequence comes from Bordetella parapertussis, assembly GCA_945862495.1. Classification (GTDB taxonomy): domain Bacteria; phylum Pseudomonadota; class Gammaproteobacteria; order Burkholderiales; family Burkholderiaceae_B; genus Zwartia; species Zwartia parapertussis_G. The sequence goes on from CAMAYM010000001.1 coordinate 23,418, forward strand.
CGTGGCCACAGGCATGCATCTTTCCATCATTGGTAGACTTGTGCTCAAACTCATTGATCTCTTGTAATGGCAAGGCATCAAGATCGGCACGCAGGCTTAATGTCCGGCCGCCCTCGCCGACTTTCAATACTCCCACGACACCTGTACCCGCAATCCCGCGGTGCACTTCGATTCCCCACTCCTTGAGCAGGTTCGCGACAATTTCTGACGTCCGATGCTCATCAAAGCCAAGCTCAGGATGGGCGTGAATATCGCGGCGGATTTTAATAAAGCGGCTGTAGTCTGCAAATGCGTCGATCAGTTTCATGTTTTGTCTATCCAATTAAAAGTTAACGTTGTTGCCGCCCTTGAGACCTAAGATCGCGCGCGCTTCATCAGGCGTCGCGACCTCGCAGTTCAAGGCCTCTAGGACTGTACGAATCCGAGTCACCTGTTCAGCATTCGACGCAGCCATCTTGCCCGGTCCGATCCACAGAGAGTCCTCAAGACCCACGCGCACATGCGAGCCCATCGCAGCACCCATTGTCGCCAATGGAATCTGATTACGACCGGCGCCCAGGATCGACCACTGATACTGATCACCAAATAATCGGTCCGCAGTGCGGCGCATATGCATCAGATCTTCTGGGTGAGGACCAATGCCGCCCAAAATTCCAAATACCGATTGAATGAAAATAGGTCCTTTCACCAGACCCTTTTCGGCGAAATGCGACAAGTTATACAGATGACTGATGTCGTAGCACTCAAATTCGAAACGTGTACCGTTTTCTGAGCCGCGTCGCAAAATCGTTTCGATATCTTTGTACGTATTTTTAAACACGAGATCACGGCTATTTTCTAGATGCTGCCGCTCCCACTCGTGCTTAAACTCTTTAAAACGATCCAGCATGGGAAACAAACCGAAATTCATCGAACCCATGTTGAGAGAAGCCACCTCAGGCTGAAAAGTCATCGCCGGCCGCATACGCTCTTCGACCGTCATATGAGGACTGCCACCCGTTGTGATGTTAATCACTGCGTTCGTTGCCGCTTTAATTTCTTTTAGGAACGGCCGAAAAAACTCAGGATCTTGGGTGGGCTTTCCCTCCTTGGGATCGCGCGCATGCAAATGCAAAATGGCGGCGCCTGCCCGGGCAGCGTCAATTGCAGACTTTGCAATTTCATCGGCCGTCACTGGCAAATGAGGCGACATGCTCGGGGTGTGAATCGCACCTGTTGCTGCACAAGTGATAATGACTTTTCGGGCGCTGGCCATACTGTCTCCGGGTCTCTATATTTGATTAAGATCGTTTGATTCAATACATAAAGTTAAACAATTACTCTGCTGATTTTTTATGTGCGGCCAAGGCCATCAATCGACGATCGCGCCACAAGCGCCGCGCAAGCAATTGGTCCTTTGGTAAGACTGCACGTCTTTGCGCCTCAAGTTTTTCGATCACTGCTTCAGACCATGGCTCGGTCGATGTCTGCTCCTTAGAAATGGACTGATACATATCATTAAAGCGTCGTGCATAGTCCGCTAAACCATCTGGCGCATTGAGATCGATAGTTTCAAAAGGTCCCATAAAAGACCAACGCAAACCAAGACCCTCGCGAACCGTCACATCCAAACCTTCGGCATCGACATAACCCTGCTCGACCAATCTAAAAGCCTCACGCAAGAGCGCGCCCTGCAAACGGTTGAGCACAAACCCCTTCAGTTCACGATGTATCTTGACAGGCTTTTGTCCAACACCTTCCATCACGTCCCAAGTTTGTTGAATCACTTTCGCATCCGTCCAAGGCGCGCCGCAGATTTCAACAACGGGAACGAGATATGGCGGATTGACGGGATGTGCAATGAGGCAGCGCGCACGTCCGGCGAGCCCTTCTGTAAACGCAGAAGCCGGAATACTAGACGTTGAACTCGCCAAAATCGTCGCGGGAGACGCAAGGGCATCCATCCGCGCAAAGATTTCTTTTTTCATCTCCAATCTTTCAGGCAAACTCTCCTGCACATACTCTGCCCCAACCATCACCTCTTCAAGCGTGGCACAGCCGCTGATGCGAGAAATAAGACCGACAGGGTCATCAATCAAACCCGCTGCCTGCAGGTCAGCCACTTGCTTTTCAATCAATGTTGCGGCACCCCCTACTGCATGAGGATCACCATCCCACATTTTGACGCGATGACCTCCACGCGCAAACACAATCGCCCACGCCTGCCCAACAAGTCCCGATCCTACTATTGCGATATTCATATTCGCCTCAATACTTTTTTCTATTTATTTGATGAAATTTCTGCTTGCTCACAATAATACGGTTACGTCAGAATCAGCAAGCGATTATCGTCAAGCGGGTGTGGCATAACAGTAAAGTCAAGATCAAAGGCGCGCTTGAGTGCAGTCGGCGTCAGGACGTCTTTAGGCGCACCCTGGGCGATGATCTCACCGTCACCGAGCAATACCAGTCGATGGCAATATTGCGCGGCAATATTGAGATCATGCAACGCAAGCATGATGCCCACATGCTGCGTTTGTCCCAGCTGGGTAAGTGCCTGCATCAATTGAAATTGATGCTTTGGGTCCAGACTTGAAAGAGGCTCGTCAAGCAACAGATAGGCCTGACCGTGGTAATGATGCATCGCGAGGCATTGCACCACCACGCGTGCGAGTTGCACTCTCTGCTGCTCGCCCCCCGACAGTGCGGTATAGGGGCGATGTTCATACGCAACCAGGTCTGTCTGCAACACGGCATGTTGACTCCACGCCTGCACATCATCACTGGCCGCTTGCAAAAAGGGATAGGCACCCATCTGAATGACCTCTCGGACACTCAGCTCAAAACTTAGGCTAGGCTGTTGCGGCAGTACTGCGCGTTTCGTAGCTTGTTGGTGCGCACTCAATTGCGAAATATTCAATCCATCTAATCGAATCTCACCCGCGGTCAAGCTTTCGTTCAGCTCACCCGCCATTGCAGCTAATAAGCTGGACTTACCGGCACCATTGGCGCCCAATACGCCAACATGCTCACCTAGCCCAATTGTCATCGTCACGTTTTTTAAGACGCGACGATGACCTCGGGATAGAGAAAGATGATGTATCTCAAAAGTCATCGGCGCCTAGAACTGCAATTGAAGCGATTGCTTATTTTTTAGACACTCCCGCTTTTGACCCATCAAGCAGCTGGCGCTGTTTTGGCCATCGGTGGCAAACCCACCACACTCGCATACCAAGCCTCCAGCTTAGGATGACCCGGACGCCAGGGCTCATTCGCAAAGCGGAAGTCCAAATAACCTAAGGCGCATACCACAGCAATATCGCCAACTGTCTTAAGCGCACCCAAGCTCGCCGCTTCTTTTTCCAACACATCGACTGCACGTGCGACTTTGCCACGCTGCAAATCGATGTAACCCACGCGTCCTTCATCTTGAGGCAAGGCGATTTCACGACGGCGCGGCTGGCTTGCATCCAAGATGCCATCGCCAATCGCCTGCAAACGTAACGCTGCCCAACGTGCAGGTCCCGCGGCAGGGAATAAGGCAGGTGCGCTACCGATACTGTCCAGAAACTCGCAAATCACGGGACTGTCAAATAAGGCCACACCTTCATCATTGATGAGTGTAGGCACCTTACCCAGCGGGTTTGAGTTGGACAATACGGGGTCTGTCGTGGCAATCGTCCACTTTTCTAGCTGCTGATCGATTCCTCGTGCAATCGCACAAGCCATCACTTTACGAACATAGGGGCTCGCGCCTGAAGCGGTAATTTTCATAAAAGCATCCGATTAATTAGTGTGTGGGCAATTTCACTCTATTTGTACTACAAAAATCACTACGCTCAGCACTGTTGCTATGCAGCAAAAATTGGCCCCCTTAAAAGGAACCGTATGGTGTAAATTTTGACACAAGAATCAGCGTCCGAATGACCCAAAGGATCACGCATGCCCACACCGATTAATCTGCACGACTTTAGGGCACTCGCCCAGCGTCGACTTCCAAAAATTGCCTTTGACTTTATCGATGGGGGTGCTGATGACGAACGCGGGATGCTCCGCAATCGTGAGGCATTTTCAATGCATCAGCTCCTGCCACGCTATTTAGTCGATGTGACGAAACGCGATCAAACGGTTGAACTTTTTGGGCGTCAATACTCAAGTCCGATCGGCATCTCGCCTACCGGTATGGCGGGCCTATTTCGCACGGGTGCAGATGGCATGCTGGCAGCTGCGGCAAAAAAAGCAAACGTTCCCTTTCTCTTATCGAGCGCCAGCAATCTAAAAATTGAAGAGGCTGCCGCAATCGCGCCGGACAATGTCTGGTTTCAGATGTATGCGACGACCGATACGCGCATTAACCGTGATTTAGTCAAGCGCGCGCAAGACGCAAATATTGGTGTGCTCGTAATTACCGTCGACGTTCCTGTGAATTCCAATCGAGAGCGCAATCGTCGCAATGGCTTTACGCGTCCCTTCAGAATGACGCCTTCCATCATGCTGGACGCGCTCACCAAACCAGGCTGGGTGATAGAGTATTTAAAAGCGGGCGGCATGCCGATGATGAGCAACTGGCAACCTTATGCAAAACCGGGCGCCACCGCTGATGAAGTTGCAGACATGTATGGCACGTTAACGCCTGCAGCGATGACAAACTGGGAAACTGTTGCAGCGATCAGGGAGCAATGGCGCGGACCGCTCGTGATCAAAGGCTTACTCCACCCGGATGATGCAACGCAAGCCGTCAAGCTCGGCGCACAAGGCATTATTGTCTCGAATCACGGTGCGCGACAACTCGATAATGCGCCCTCACCACTCACGATGTTGCCTGCAATCAAAGCCGCGGTTGGCGATCAGGCGACCTTAATGTTGGATAGTGGCGTTCGACGCGGCTCAGATGTCGTGATTGCAAAATGCCTGGGCGCGCAAAGCTGCATTTTTGGACGACCGACGCTTTATGCGGTCGCCGCACTCGGTCAGGATGGTGCCGATCAAGTCCTCGCCATCATGCGCAAAGAAATTGATGCAATTCTGACGCAAATAGGCTGCGGAGATTTTGGCAAACTGGATGGTCGCTATCTACAACCATCACGCTAGAAACAAGCTCAGCGAAGCAAGGATTTGTTGAGTCTCAAACGCTCAACAAATCAATGACGACATTGCCAAGTACTTTGCCTTGCTCAACGGCTTCGTGTGCAGCAACGATATCCGCTAAGGCAAAACGCGCACCGATTGCATGTTTGAGTTTGCCAGAGGCAAGTAACGCATTTAAACCTTTGACAGCCACTTCGCGCTCTGTGGGTGTCAGGTCGTAAATCAAGAAAAATTGTAGCGTCAAACTTGTTGTCAAACAAAGACGAAACGGAATCTGGGGAGGCTCAACCCGATTAGAGCCAAAACACGCAACGGTGCCATGTGGCGCAAGCGCACCATCACGTACAAGATCCGTCGTCGTCGAAAAATCCATATCGATAATGGCATCGGCGCCACGACCGCCCGTCAGCTCTTTGACGCGCTCAGCGACCGCTTCGGTTTTGTAGTTGATCGTCTCTTTGACACCGGCAGCGCGGGCATGCGCAGCCTTCGCCTCAGAGCTGACCGTGCCAATCACGCGCGCGCCTTTTAGCGTCGCCATTTGCGCAGCATAATGCCCGACGGCCGAAGCTGCACCGATCACCAACACTGTTTTTCCAGCGATATCGCCACAGCGCCTGACCGCCTCAAACGCAGTCAACCCAGGAATACCCATGCAGGCAGCACCATCAAAATCCACATGATCGGGCAAGGCAACCGCTTGGGCCTGCGGTAAAGCGACATACTGCGCTGCAGTCCCAAAAGGTCTTTGGTACTGCGCATTCCAGAGCCAAACGCGCTCACCCAGACGATCGCTAGACACGCCAGGGCCGACCTGGTCAATCACGCCACCCGCATCACTATGCGGGACGATACGTGGATCATTGATGGGTCGGTTACGACGCGACTTGACGTCAGAGGGATTGACGCCGGATGCGTGGATTTTTACCCTGACTTCTCCGGGGCCCGCTTCGGGCAGAGGCAATTCGCCCACAAACAGCGTCTGACGTGCCTCGCCGTTTTTTTCATACCATGCTGCTTGCATTGCCTCTTCCTGTTTTTATTTATAAATTCTTAATTCACGCACGCCTGTTGGTATTGAACCAAACGCCCATACTGATCATAAACAGGAATCTGTGCTGTGCGGCAAGGGACCGGTAGCGAATAAAACTGGCCATACGGCGGGACTGCCGGAGGATACACATTCACAACCTGAGGATAGACTGGAGGCGGTGCCACATAACGGTTGTATTGACTACCCGCAGCAATCACTACGCCCACACCCACTCCGAGCGCAGCCGCATTCCAAGCATTGAAGTTGTTGGGCTTGTAGCCGTGATTGTGCTTATAACCGTAGTGATTGCCGTAGCGATATTGATTAGGCCCTGCGTGTGCGGGGGCTAGCACGGATACAGCCAAAGCCGCAGCTGCAATCACCAGTGTGACGGACTTCTTCATCTTTGACTCCTTGGAGTGTTCCGATCAGATCAATACGATTTCTACAAGGCTTGTAGATGATTGATAGCACTAGTTTACGACCAAAAAAATCGCCCGTGCACATACCAAAAAAATAAATATTTAGGCTGATTATTAGCTAGGCAGCACTTTGACAACTACTTGAGTTCGTCCGGAGCCCAGCAAGGCCACCTTTTTTCAAGAAACGCAGAGACGCCTTCTTTGGCCAACTCGCCATTCAACTCTGGCTCAGCGCTTTCGTGCGCAGGGGCCACGTTAAGCTGATTTGCCCCAGCAACCGCCATTTTTTTGATCATGCGTCGCGTCGACTTCACGGCACCTGCTTCAGCCGTCATCAAATGACCCAATATTTCGTTGATCCGCGCATCAAGCTCGGAAACATCGCAAATCTCATGCACGAGCCCTAGTCGCCATGCTTCAGCGGCACTAAATGTCTCGCCAGTGATAAGCCATCTTGCCGCACTGCGCACGCCAATGGCCCGCGTAAGATAAGGCGCAGCAAGATGAGGCGTCATCCCCAAACACGTTTCTGACTGCGTAAACTCAGCGCCATGACTCGCCACCGCGATATCCGCTGCAGCTACCAACCCAACCCCCACCCCTACGCAATGCCCATTCACGCGGGCAATCACAGGGATAGGAGACGCATCGATGACACGCAGCAGCTTTGATAAGGCGAAATCAGGAGCGTCTTGAGAGGGGTCGTCCGCACCCCAGGCACTTTGATACCAGTTCAGATCCGTACCTGAACAAAATGCGTCGCAGCGAGAGGCTAAGACCACCGCACATACTTCCGTATTGTGGGCCGCCTCAGTGATGGCTTGCATCAACTCCCCAGCCATCACCGCATTGATCGCGTTATGTACTGCGGGTCGATTTAACCAAATTACCGTCACGCGAGGGCCGCGAGTTACTTCAATTGTTTCAAACATATTTATTTGTATAGAACTTCAGGTAACCACAAGCCAATTGCCGGGAACATGTAAAGCAAGAAGATTGCAAAAATCTGTATGCCCATAAATGGCATCATGCCCAAAAAGATCTGGTTGAGCGTCACGTGAGGCGGCGATACGCCCTTAAGATAAAAAGCCGCCATCGCTACAGGAGGTGACAAAAAGGCCGTCTGTAAATTCAGCGCGACTAACAAACCAAAGAACAGAGGATCAATATTGAACTGCGCCAACAAGGGCACAAAGATCGGCATAAAGATCACAATGATCTCAGTCCACTCGAGTGGCCAACCCAGCACAAAAATCAGAATTTGCGCAAGGAGCATGAACTCAAGAGAAGTTAAGCCCAGAGACAAGACCCACTCTTCAATAATCCTCTGACCGCCCAGTAAAGCAAAGGCCGCTGAAAAAATAGAGGATCCCACAAACAACCAGCACACCATTGCGCTAGTCTTTGCTGTCAGAAAGGTCGACTCCTTTAAGACCGTCATGTTGAGCCGGCCATAGGCCAAGGCCAACAAAGCACCGCCAAGCGCCCCCATAGCCGCCGCCTCACTTGGCGTCGCGAGGCCAAAACCAATCGAGCCCAGAACGGCCGCGATTAATACCGACAGAGGAAAGAACGAACCCATCAGCATTTTGAAGACTTCAAGACGCGCCCAAGTGAGCGTCACATAAAACACCAGCATGATCAACGCTGCAATGCCAAGGTAAATCCAATAACCCGTGGGAGTCGGCAAGCGCTCACTGGCGGCCTCATTCTTTGGAGCCTCTGAACTAGAAACCACGGTTGCGGCAGGACTGGCAACAGACTTCGCGACGGGCTCACTCGATGGAGGTTCTGCCAAGCCTGACGGTGGCTCAGCCAACCCAGATCCACCACCACTTAAGTTACTAGACAACTGCAACTCAGCCGGAATGTCATACACAACCTTTGGTTCAGTTGCCATTCTGTAAATCACAAGCGATAAAAATACCGTGATCAACAGAGGCAATAACACGGCTAACGCATTGCGGTTCATGTACTGGCGTGTCACAGCAGGATTTTTAGGTCCTTTAAAAAAGTTTGACAACAGACCGGTCGCAGCAAGCGTATAGCCTTGCGCTTTGATCGCCTCTGAACCAGCAGGCAGCGCAATTTCGCGGTCCTTGGCAGAAAGCGGTGGCGCCATATCTGGCCAAATCTTTGCCACGATCATCACATAGGCCGCATACAACACAGCCAGCCCAATACCAGGAATCAGCGCACCCGCATAGAGCTTCACGACCGAAGTTCCTGTTGTTGCACCGTAGACAATTAACAATACCGAAGGTGGAATCAAAATACCCAAACAGCCACCCGCAGTGATGACACCCGCCGTTAAGCGAACGCTATATCCTGCTTTGAGCATGGCTGGCATTGCGAGCAATCCCATGAGCGTCACCACAGCACCCACAATTCCAGTCGCCGTTGCAAAAATAGCGCAAGTCACCAGCGTTGCAATACCAAGTGCGCCAGGCAAACGCGCCAGCGCCAGGTGCAAGGAGCGAAATAATTTTTCAATCAAGTTCGCCCGCTCAACCAGATAGCCCATAAATACAAACAAAGGGATCGAAATCAAGGCATCATTTGTCATGGTGGCATACGTGCGCTGGACCATGAGCGTCAATGTCTGATTCAACGCTTTGCCTGTCATCTCAGGCGCTTGAAGGATGTACGCCATAAAAGTAAAAATCACGCCCATGCCCATCAGCGTAAAGGCTGTCGGAAATCCAAGCATGATGGCGACTACGATGAGCGCCAACATAATTAAGCCAATGTGCCCCGTTGTAATCGCGGACCAGGGGGTTAAAAAAATCACCAGCATTACAACAATGGCGATGCAACTAAATCCAAACCATATCGCCTTTGGCAATTTCATTTTGTGTGCTCCTTGCCAACGACATATTTATCTAGGGACTGAATGTCTTCATCTTTCACTTGGACGAGTTCTTTTAGTTTTTCTACATCCACTTCTTGCACATCGGCCTCGCGCTCTGGCCAGGCGCCCTTTCGCAGGCACATGACACAGCGCGCGATTTCAGCAAAGCCTTGTAATAGCAAGAAAAATCCTGCAATAGGAATAAACGCTTTAAAAGGGTAAACGGGCGGGCCATCAGCCATCAAAGACGAGTGCTCGTTGATCAAAATTGAATCAGCGGCGAACGTCCAGCCTGCCCACACCATGGCTGTTACACCAGGAATAAAAAAAGCAACGTACAAAACGAGGTCGATCCATGCCTGGCCTCTAGGCGGTAAATATCCATACAGAATATCGCCGCGCACATGGCCATTTTTAGCGAGGGTATAGGCACCCGCCATCATGAACATAATGCCGTAATACATCGACTGTAAATCGAACGCCCAAGAACTAGGCTGATTCAACACATAGCGGGCGACGACTTCCCACGAAACATGCAGCGTTAACACCACAATTAACCATGCGAAGGTTTTGCCCATAAACGTGGACATCGCATCTATGCGCCAAAGCCATTTATTCATATCTTCATCCAGTCAGTGAACCTGACCTTGCATCCAATAAAAAGATGGCATCTACAGGAATAGATGCCATCTTGTGCGTCACATACTGTAAAAGTATTAGCCTTTCTTCGGTGCGAAAAAGTGGTTGTAGGCCATACGGAAATTCACGTTTGTATCGCCTGACCATTTACCCGCGCGCTCGGCAAATGCTTTTTGTGAATCCAGCACTTTTTTGAACAAGGGGTTTTCCGCGGAGCGCTTAGCAATCATCTGATCCCAGATCTGAAGCTGTCTTTGCAAAATTGCATCGGGTGTCTTGTAAAACTTCACACCTTTATCTTTCTGCAAAACTTCGTAGTCTTTTGAATAGCGATCAATGGCTTTCCAAGACATGTCGGCACTCGCTGCCTGAGAGGCTACCGCCAACACGCTCTTGAGGTGTTTAGGCAAAGCGTCGTATTTCGCCTTGTTAAACAGAATCTCAAACTGCTCAGCGCTCTGGTGGAAGCTCTGCAACATGCAGACCTTTGACACATCAGGGAAACCAAGCAACAAGTCAGAGGACGCATTGTTGAATTCGGCGCCGTCCAGCAAGCCACGATCCAAGGCAGGGACAATCTCACCGCCAGGCAACGCGTTGACCGCAGCGCCCATGGCCGTATACATATCAATGGCTAAACCTACTGTGCGGAATTTGACACCCTTGACGTCTTCGACTTTTGAAATGGGCTTTTTGAACCAACCAAATGGCTGCGTTGGCATGGGGCCGTACATCAAAGACACCACATTGACGTTCATCGCCTTCTGGATTTCAACGAGCAACTCTTTACCGCCACCGTACTCGTGCCACGACAACAACATATTGGCATCCATACCAAACGAAGGACCGGACCCCCAGAGCGCGACAGCAGTATTTTTACCGTACCAGTAGGCCAACACGCCATGGCCGCCATCCAGCGTGCCCGCAGAGACGGCATCTAGCAAGTTAAACGCAGGCACCACAGCACCAGCAGGCAGCACCTCAATCTTGAGTTGCCCTTCTGCCATATCGTTTACTTTTTTTGCATAATCCAGCGCATATTCGTGAAAAATATCTTTCGCGGGCCAGGTGCTTTGAAAGCGGAACGTAATGGGCGCGGTTTGAGCCTTAACAATTGGCGCACCCAAGACTGCAGCGGAGCCAGCTGCTGCAGCTGTGAAAAACTTTCTTCTAGAAGACAAAATAGACATCCTCAACTCCTTAAAGTCGAAATACGCTGCGCTCATCCCTGCTGACAATATGTTTAAAGTTTTAAATTCTTTTTTGTCAGTCTGTTTGTTTGTATTAAACGCCGAGCCGATGTCCCGCACAACCAATTGTTAATTAGTATTAACCCGAACGGGCCTGTCGCGTTTGAAAAATCAACGATCTCGTTCAACAGCAAACGCACAAAAATCAATCAAGGCTTGCCTAGCCGGTGAGTCAGGTAACGTTTCGATAGCTTGACGGGCAAGTGCCGCCTCAGCCACCGCACATTGACTCGCATGCTCGAGTGCGCCAGTTTCCTGTATCGCACGGGCGACGGCATCAAAGTCCGCCTCACCTTTCTCAATCGCCTCTCGCACAAGCTGTTTTTGCTCTGGCGTCCCGACTTCAAGGACCCGAATCAGCGGCAAGGTCGGCTTGCCCTCACGCAAGTCATCGCCGACATTTTTACCCAAAGCACCCACGTCGCCGTTGTAATCCAGCACGTCATCGACCAGCTGAAAAGCGGTGCCAATATGCCGTCCATAAGCTGCCGCGGCCTCTTGCTGGGCAGCCGACCCCCCCGACAAGACCGCACCCGCCTCAGCCGCCGCCTCAAATAACTTGGCTGTTTTAAAGCGCACCACCTGCAAATACCGGGCCTCAGACACATCCGGATCGTGAATATTGAGCAATTGGAGGACTTCGCCCTCGGCGATCACGGTGGTCGCCCCCGACATAATCTGCATAATCCGCATGCTGTCGACGTCTACCATCATCTCAAAAGCACGGGAGTACAGGTAATCCCCGACCAACACACTGGCTGCATTGCCAAACACCGCATTGGCCGTCCCACGACCGCGCCTGAGATCAGATTCGTCAACCACATCATCATGTAAAAGGGTCGCCGTATGGATAAACTCTACCGCAGCGGCCATCAAATGGTGATGCGCCCCCTTGTAGCCAAGCGCCTGGGCAATCAGCAACAGCAGGACCGGACGCATGCGTTTACCCCCTGCGCCAATGATGTATTCCCCGATCGTCCTGATCAACACGACGTCGGAATTGAGTCTGGACCGGATCACGGTATCGACCGTTTCCATGTCCTGCGCCACTGGGGCTAAGAGGTTTGAGAGCTTATGCAAGTGACTTTCTTTTGACTTTCAAGTGGTTACACGCTATTATTTCTGGCTCGGCATGTTAGCCGGGATCCCATTTGCACTAAAACAAGAGGTTAACCCATGTACGCGGTCATAAAAACTGGAGGCAAGCAGTATCGCATTGCTTCTGGTGAAAAACTTAAAATAGAACAGATACCGGCAGACATTGGGCAAGAAATTACGCTAGACCAGGTGTTATCCGTAGGCGAAGGCGACCAATTGAAAATTGGCACCCCGCTTGTGGCAGGCGCAGTGGTTAAAGCAACGGTTCTTGCGCAAGGACGCCACGATAAAGTCAAGATCTTCAAGATGCGTCGTCGTAAGCATTATCAGAAGCGTCAAGGCCACCGTCAAAACTACACTGAGATTCTGATTGGCGACATCGCTGCCTAATTGCTGCGATTCACCCTCTCAACATCACGGAAAGCACCAGGAGTAAAAAATGGCACAGAAAAAAGGCGGGGGCTCTACCCGCAACGGTCGCGACTCAGAATCGAAACGTCTAGGCGTTAAAGCCTATGGCGGCGAGCTGATCCCGGCCGGTTCAATCATCGTGCGTCAGCGCGGTACAACGTTTCACCCTGGCACAAACGTGGGCATTGGCAAAGACCATACGCTCTACGCATTGACCAACGGTCACGTTAAGTTCTCAGTGCGCGGCAAACTCAACAAGTCGACCGTTTCGATTATTTCGGCTGAGTAATTTGCCTGTTTTTCCAAAAAGCCCTGTCGCAAGCGGCAGGGCTTTTTATTTTCACGGTACCATTTACGTATGAAATTTGTCGACGAAGCCACCATCGAAGTCATTGCCGGCAAGGGCGGCAATGGCGCGCACAGTTTTCGCCGTGAAAAGTTCATCCCCAAGGGTGGGCCAGACGGTGGCGATGGCGGCCGAGGCGGTAGCGTTTTTGCAATCGCGGATCGCAACATCAATACGCTGATCGATTACCGTTACGCACGCAAACATCTTGCGAAAAACGGTGAGCATGGTCGCGGCTCAGACATGTACGGCGCTGCCGCGCCAAATATCACCCTGCGCGTGCCGGTCGGCACGATTATTTACGACGCCGAAACTGGCGAAGAGTTGTTCGATATGAACCGCCACGACCAACAGGTCATTTTGGTCGCGGGTGGCGAAGGTGGTCTGGGTAACGTGCACTTCAAATCCAGCGTCAACCGCGCGCCTAAACAATGGACGCCCGGCAAAGAAGGCGAGCAACGCAAGTTGCGCATGGAGCTCAAAGTATTGGCAGACGTCGGCTTGCTGGGGATGCCCAACGCTGGCAAATCCACGCTGATCAGCCGCATTTCCAACGCGCGTCCCAAAATCGCCGATTACCCTTTTACAACGCTTCACCCCAACTTGGGCGTGGTGCGGACGTCCGAATCACGCAGTTTTGTAGTTGCAGATATTCCAGGCCTGATTGAAGGCGCCTCGGAAGGCGCTGGTCTGGGTCACTTGTTTTTACGCCATCTGACACGCACCCGCATTTTGTTACATATCGTTGATGTCTCTTCCCAAGACCCCGACGAGGATTCAGTCGCACGATCACTGGGCGAAGCACGCGCGATCGTCGAAGAACTGCGCCTGTATGACGAAACGCTTTACAACAAGCCTCGCTGGCTCGTCCTCAACAAACTCGATGTAGTCCCCAATCCCGAAGAAGTGAAAAAACGCTTTTGTAAGGAATATGGCTGGACAGGTCCTGTTTATGCAATTTCCGCTCTATCTGGCGATGGCACCCAACAGTTAATCTGGGATCTGCAAAACGCGATTGATGCGTATCGTCAAATCGACAATATTGCCGAAGACAAGGCGGATGGAACCTATGTTGCAGAAGATCCTCGCTTTGACGAGACGCGCAGCGCTGCCGATAAGCCTGCGCCATAATCAAAAGAGTCGGCACACACCAATCATCTTCATTCGATCCTGCTTTGTTTAACACCCATGAACAGCACTGCTTTGCCTCGCTCCGTGATTGCCTCCGCCTCGCGCATAGTCGCGAAAGTAGGCTCCTCTCTCGTCACCAATGACGGCCAAGGTTTGGATAGGCAAGCCGTTGCACATTGGGCCAGTCAAATCGCTGCCTTACGCAATCAAGGCAAAGAAGTGGTACTGGTCTCAAGCGGGGCGATTGCCGAGGGGATGGCGCGTCTGGGATGGGCTCAGCGCCCAACGTCCATGCACGATCTGCAAGCCGCTGCGGCAGTCGGCCAAATGGGACTCGTCCAAGCCTACGAAGTCGAGTTTTCCAAGCACAACCTACGCACCGCCCAAATTCTCCTGACTCACGAGGATCTCGTAGATCGTCAACGTTATCTCAACGCACGCTCCACGCTCTTTGCGCTGTTACGCCTTGGGGTTGTGCCCATCGTCAATGAAAACGATACGGTCGCCACCGACGAAATCGCGGTTGGCGACAACGACACGCTTGGCGCACTCGTCACCAATCTGATCGAGGCAGATGCTTTGATCATCCTCACGGATCAACGTGGCCTCTTTGAGGCAGATCCGCGCAAGCATCCCGATGCACGCTTTGTATCGCACGCCAAAGCAGGCGACCTCAGTCTTGAGGCGATGGCGGGCGGCTCAGGCAGCGGTATCGGCAAGGGCGGCATGTTGACAAAAATTCTGGCCGCCAAACGAGCAGCCCGGAGTGGCGCGCATACCGTCATCGCGTCAGGTCGCGAAGATAACGTTATGGTTCGCCTGGCGGCGGGCGAGTGTATTGGCTCAGAGCTCCGCGCCGAACTGCCTGTCCTGTCCGCGCGAAAACAATGGATGGCCGACCATCTTCGCTTACCCGGCAAGCTCTCCCTCGATGCGGGTGCGCTGCATGCGCTCTTGGTCGAAGGCAAGAGTCTGCTGCCTGTGGGTGTTCGCAGCATCGAAGGCGACTTTGAACCTGGTGATGTCGTGGCCTGCCTCGATCTCACAGGCAAAGAGTGCGCGCGCGGACTGATCAACTATTCCTCTTCCGATGCACGACGCATCATGGGTCAACCTTCCAACAAAATCGCCGACATTCTTGGCGCGATGACTGAAGAAGAGCTCGTCCACAGGGATAACCTCATCATTCTTTGAGGTTGATGCTGGCATCGCTGCCAAACCAGACCATCCTGCCCTATACTTTGCAATTGAATGCGGGGGTACTTGGCTTTTGCCAGGTTGAGAGAGTCCCTTCGTACCAGTACGGATAATG
Organism: Bordetella parapertussis; assembly: GCA_945862495.1. Taxonomy (GTDB): domain Bacteria; phylum Pseudomonadota; class Gammaproteobacteria; order Burkholderiales; family Burkholderiaceae_B; genus Zwartia; species Zwartia parapertussis_G. The sequence continues at coordinate 38,978 of CAMAYM010000001.1, forward strand.
CCGATGCTGGGAGCGCATCCCGGATGACCCCGGGATCCATCCCGATTCGGCTCCAATCGATTTTTGGAGCTTTTATGAATGCCATTCCTAAATTTCTTGCTGCAACCGCTGAAGTAGATGCTGCTGCGGTCGCCCCCCTGCCAAAATCACGCAAAGTCTATGAAGTCGGCTCACGTCCCGATATCCGTGTCCCTTTTCGTGAAATCGAGCAAGAAGACACCTCCACTTCTTTCGGTGGAGAAAAAAATCCTCCTCTGACCGTCTACGACACGAGCGGTCCCTACACAGACCCTTCGGTAAAAATCGATATCCGTCGTGGTTTGCCAGAAATGCGTCGCGTCTGGATCGAAGAGCGCGGCGACACTGAATTGTTGAGCGGCCCAAGTAGCACCTATGGACAGGAGCGCTTGGCCGATCCAAAACTTACCGCCATGCGCTTTGATCTTCAGCGCCATCCGCGTCGCGCGAAAGCGGGTGCTAACGTCTCGCAAATGCACTATGCCCGTCGTGGGATCATTACCCCAGAAATGGAATATGTCTCGATCCGCGAAAATCTGCGGCGCGAACAGTACATTGAGAGCCTCCGCGCCACAGGACCCGAAGGCGAAAAGATGGTTAAGCGCATGCTGCGTCAGCATGCAGGCGAGTCCTTTGGTGCCTCACTCCCCCACCTGATCACACCCGAATTTGTCCGTGAGGAAATTGCGCGCGGTCGCGCCATCATCCCCGCCAACATCAATCACCCCGAAGTCGAGCCGATGGCCATCGGTCGTAACTTTCTGGTGAAAATTAACGCCAACATCGGTAACTCCGCCGTGAGCTCCGGCATTGCCGAAGAAGTAGAAAAAATGACGTGGTCGATTCGCTGGGGTGGTGACACCGTGATGGATTTGTCCACAGGTAAGCACATTCACGAAACACGTGAGTGGATTGTGCGTAACTCACCCGTGCCAATCGGGACAGTGCCAATCTATCAAGCGCTGGAAAAAGTCGACGGTAAAGCCGAAGACCTGACCTGGGAAATTTTCCGCGATACACTGATTGAGCAAGCAGAGCAAGGCGTGGATTACTTCACCATCCATGCAGGTGTGCGTCTGCCCTTTATTCCGATGACTGCCGACCGTATGACCGGCATCGTTTCGCGTGGCGGCTCAATCATGGCCAAGTGGTGCCTCGCGCACCACAAGGAAAGTTTCCTGTACGAGCGCTTCGAAGAAATTTGCGAAATCATGAAGGCCTATGACGTCAGCTTCTCGCTGGGTGATGGCCTGCGCCCAGGTTCAGGCTTTGATGCCAACGACGAAGCGCAGTTTGCCGAGCTCAAAACCTTGGGCGAGCTCACCAAGGTCGCCTGGAAACACGACGTCCAAGTCATGATCGAAGGCCCCGGACACGTGCCGATGCAGCTCATCAAAGAAAACATGGAGATGCAACTCAAGCATTGCGATGAGGCGCCTTTCTACACGCTCGGACCGTTGACCACGGACATCGCACCTGGCTACGATCACATCACCTCTGGTATTGGTGCTGCGCTGATCGGCTGGTACGGCACCGCCATGCTCTGTTACGTGACACCAAAAGAACACCTGGGCTTGCCCAACAAGAAAGACGTCAAAGACGGCATCATCACCTATAAAATCGCCGCGCATGCTGCGGATCTGGCAAAAGGCCATCCTGGCGCAGCGATTCGAGATAACGCGTTATCCAAAGCGCGCTTCGAGTTCCGTTGGGATGACCAGTTCAACCTGGGTCTGGATCCCGACACCGCGAAAGACTTCCACGATGAGACCTTGCCCAAGGACTCCATGAAAGTCGCACACTTCTGTTCCATGTGCGGCCCACACTTCTGTAGCATGAAGATCACACAAGATGTCCGTGACTATGCCAAGAAGCTTGGCGTGGAAAACGACGCAGCCCTCAAGGTTGGCATGCAGGAAAAAGCGGTCGAGTTTGTGAAAAAAGGTTCTGAGATTTATCACAAAACCTGATCTGGAGATCCACCAACCATGACGCGCAGGCTCCCCTTCATTGATGCAGCAAAGGGTATTGCCTGTCTTGTCATTGTGGTGCATCACCTCGCGGTGTACGGCCCGATGTCTGAAGTCATCGGTGCCGTTTATCCGCAACTGATTGATGCGCTCGTTGTATACGGTCGCTTAGCCGTACAACTCTTTTTTGTCATGGCGGGCTATTTTGTCGCTGCACAATTTGCGCCCAATGGGCTCGCCACACCCATTCACCCAGGTCCGTTGGTCTGGAAACGCTACAAGCGCCTCATCACGCCCTTTCTTTTTGCTGTCACGCTCGCTGCGCTCATCACGGCGCTTGTGCGTCCGTGGTTTCAACACGCTTCACTTTCAGAAGCGCCCACTGTCGGCCAGCTTCTCGCACACCTCTTTTTAATCTATGACCTTATCGGCCTAGAAGCACTCTCCGCCGGGGTTTGGTACGTGGCGGTGGACTTCCAGCTGTTTGCCCTCACTACGGTGCTGATTGCGCTCATTTATCTGCTACCCGCACGTTGGCACAGCCTACTACCTATTGTGGTTGTGGCGCTCACAGCATGGTCATTGTGGCAACTCAGTCTGCACGCACGCTATGAGATCGCGGCCCCTTACTTCTTTGGGTACTACGGACTCGGCATGCTGTCCTATTGGGCGGCGCGCACGCCCGCCAAAGGCTGGTTTCTGGTCCTCATTGCCTTGCTGGGTCTGGTCGCACTCGGTATCGAGTTTCGTAAGTCAGTCGTGACGGCAACGGTCAGCGCGCTCATACTGAGCATTGCCAGTGCGCGCGGCTGGCTCGAGCAATGGCCACGCTCCGCCAGCTTGCATTGGCTAGGTGAACGCGCCTATTCGATCTTTTTAATTCACTACGGGTTGATCATCGGCGTCAACGCAGTTTGGAGCGTATGGTTTCCGAGCGGCATCCTGATCAATGCGCTTGGTATCGTGGTCGCCGTGGCCATTTCTATTGCAGGCGGCGCGGTACTCTATCGTTTCGTAGAGTCCCGCCCTAATGTGCTCGGCATAAATCTCACCACCGCCCTACTCCTCACGGGCGTTTTGGCCACGCTAGCGCTTGAGTCCTACGCGCGATGAGAGGCAGACGCAGTGACCTTGCAGGGTGAGCTGCACCGCCCCCCCCACTCACCTATCCAAGATTCGGTGCCAGGGTCCGCTTAACATCCGCCGCGGTCCGACCCGAACGCTTGACGTAGTCCTCGACTTGGTCCTCGCCAATAGGCCCTACGCTAAAGTATTGTGACTGCGGATGACTAAAGTAAAAGCCAGAGACACTCGCCGCGGGATGCATCGCGTAACTCTCCGTCAGCATCATCCCGATATCCGCACCATCGAGCACCTCAAACATCTCGCGCTTGACCACATGCTCAGGGCATGCGGGATAGCCTGGAGCGGGTCGAATGCCGACATAAGCTTCCTTGATCATCTGCTCATTGGTCAAGGACTCGTCAGGCACATAACCCCAAAGATCCGTGCGAACGCGCGCATGCAAAGCCTCCGCAAAAGCCTCTGCCATACGATCCGCCAATGACTTAAACATGATTGAAGAATAATCATCATTGGCTTGTTCAAATTCTTTTTCTTTCTTATCGACACCAATACCGGCGGTCACCGCAAACAGGCCGATATAGTCCATCACACCTGAAGACTTGGGTGCGATAAAGTCGGCCAGACATTTATTTTCAACGCCCTCGCGCTTGATGCCTTGCTGACGCAGCCCGCGCCACGTAAACAATACTTTTTCACGTGTCTCGTCTTGATAGATTTCGATGTCATCATCATTGACCGTGTTGGCAGGATAGAAAGAGACCACGCCATTGGCCGTCAACCAACGACCATCGATGATGCGTTTCATCATCGCCAAGCCGTCAATATGGACCTTGCGTGCCTGCTCACCTACGATCTTGTCATCGAGGATCGCAGGATATTGCCCAAACAAGCTCCAGGTCTGAAAGAAGGGGGTCCAGTCGATAAAGCGCGAGAGCTCAGTGAGATCAAAGTTTTTAAAGGTACGTCGACCAATAAACTTGGGACGCGGTGGCTGATACGTTGACCAGTCAAACTTAGGCTTCGCTGCGCGCGCATCCACCATCGACATCAACGGTGCGATCTGACGATTGGCATGACGACGGCGGACGTCTTCATACTCGACGGCCAGTTCTTGCAGATAATTATTAGCAGTTTCCGACACCAAATTCTGTGCCACGCCAACAGAGCGGCTGGCATCCGGTACATAAATCACCGGGCCCTCATAGTGCGGAGCGATCTTGACTGCCGTGTGCACGCGGCTTGTCGTTGCACCTCCAATCATCAGTGGCGTCTTTCGGCTACGGAAGTACTCGTCACGCTGCATCTCACTGGCGACATAGGCCATCTCTTCTAGACTGGGCGTGATCAGACCCGACAACCCGATGATATCAACCTGCTCAGCCTTAGCGCGGTTGAGGATCTCGGCGGCAGGCACCATCACACCCATGTTGATAACTTCAAAGTTATTACACTGAAGCACCACCGTTACAATATTTTTACCAATGTCGTGGACATCGCCCTTGACGGTCGCGATCAGAATCTTGCCCTTGGCACGTACATCGCCCCCTGCTGCAGCAATCAGCTTTTTTTCCTCTTCGATAAACGGGACAAGGTGACCGACCGCCTGTTTCATCACACGTGCGGACTTGACCACTTGCGGCAAGAACATCTTGCCTTCACCAAACAAGTCTCCAACAATATTCATGCCGTCCATCAGGGGGCCTTCGATCACCTCGATCGGGCGGCCACCACGGTCAGCGATCTGCTGACGAATTTCTTCAGTGTCCTCAATGATGAACTGCGTCATGCCATGCACCATGGCATGCGCGAGTCGTTTTTCAACGGTCTGCTCACGCCAGGTGAGATCTTCTTCACGTTTGGCACCACTGCCTTTAACGGAATCTGCAAACGCCACCAGACGCTCGGTCGGTGTGCGCGTGTCATTGGCCTCAGTCAAACCAACAGGCTGTTGGCGATCCAACACCACATCCTCGACCAGATCACGCAGCGTAGGCGAAAGCTCTGCATACACGCCTAACTGTCCCGCATTGACGATACCCATCGTCAGACCTTCGCGGATGGCGTAGTACAAGAAAACAGTATGAATCGCTTCGCGCATGGCTTCGTTGCCACGGAACGAGAAGCTGACGTTCGAAACCCCGCCCGAAATGCGCGCATGCGGCAGTGCTGCGCGGATCCACTTGGTCGACTCAATAAAATCAACCGCATAATGATTGTGCTCTTCGATACCCGTTGCAATCGCAAAAACGTTTGGATCGAAAATAATGTCTTCCGGCGGAAAACCAACTTCGTTGATCAACAAGTTGTAGGCGCGTGTACAAATTTCCTGTCGGCGCTCAAGCGTGTCGGCCTGGCCTTTCTCATCAAAGGCCATCACCACCGCAGCCGCACCATACAGACGGCACAAACGCGCTTGCTTAAGGAAAGGCGCCTCACCCTCTTTGAGGGAAATCGAATTGACAATCGACTTGCCTTGCACGCATTTGAGACCCGTCTCAATGACAGACCATTTCGAACTATCGATCATGATCGGCACGCGTGCGATATCCGGCTCTGACGCAATCAAGTTTAAAAACCGATGCATACATGCGGCCGAATCCAACATGGCTTCGTCCATGTTGATATCGATAATTTGCGCGCCACTCTCGACCTGCTGGCGTGCCACGGCAACCGCTTCGTCGTATTTTTCTTCGCGAATCAGACGCGCGAACATTTTGCTGCCGGTCACGTTGGTGCGTTCACCCACGTTGACAAACAAGGTCTCACCATCAATGTTGAGCGCCTCTAGTCCTGACAGGCGTGTCTTGACGGGGATCTCGGGCACAATCCGAATCGGCAGACTGCATACCTTGTCCGCAATGGCTTTAATGTGCTCAGGTGTTGTGCCGCAACAGCCACCCGCAACGTTGACCAGGCCCGAACGTGCAAACTCCTCCAGCAAGGCCGACGTATCCGCAGGCGTCTCATCAAATCCGGTCTCACTCATTGGGTTGGGCAGGCCCGCGTTCGGATACACGCAAACATAGGTGTCGCAAATCTTGGCTAACTCAGCGATATAGGGGCGCATGAGCGCCGCGCCTAGGGCACAGTTCAGACCAATGGTGATGGGACGAGCATGACGAACCGAGTTCCAGAAACCCTCAACCGTTTGGCCAGACAAGATACGGCCTGAAGCATCCGTCACGGTCCCGGAGACCATCACAGGCAAGCGCTCACCGCGTGCTTCAAACACCTCTTCGACCGCAAAAATAGCCGCCTTGGCATTCAGCGTATCAAAAATTGTTTCGATCAAAATCAGATCCACACCACCATCGAGCAAGCCATTGAGTTGCTCGATGTATGCGATGCGCAACTCGTCGAACGTCACATTGCGTGCGCCCGGATCATTCACATCAGGAGAGATGGAGGCCGTCTTGGGTTGCGGCCCCAACGCACCCGCAACAAAACGCGGACGCTCGGGCGTGCTGTACTTGTCGCACGCTGCGCGCGCCAACCGCGCTGATTCCAGATTCAGCTCGTAGGCGAGCTCAGGCAAGTCGTAATCACCCTGCGCAATGGTGGTGGCACCAAACGTATTGGTCTCCACGGCATCAGCCCCGGCCTCGAAGTACTGCTCGTGGATCGCCTGAATAATGTCGGGACGCACGAGCGACAACAACTCGTTATTGCCTTTGACGTCTTTGCCATGGCCTGCAAAACGACTGCCACGAAAGTCCGCCTCGGACAGTTTGTACGTCTGAATCATCGTGCCCATCGCGCCATCGAGAATCATGATGCGCTCAGCCAATAAGCGTGCAAATGCCGCACCTCTGGTGTAACGATCGATGGGATAGGGCAATGTTGGGTAGGTCATGATGAGTCAAAAAAACGTGAAGTCCAGAGCATAAGACTTGGTTGCTAAAAGAATTGAGCCGGTCAGCAAAACCCTTCGCACAATGCGCAGCAAAATAACCAGTCAGTTTAACAAAAGAGGGGTCGTGATACAGTAATACCAGAATTGGTGCTTTCGATGCAAAAACCTTATTGCCACAAGCAATATCGTGCATTGGGAAAGTTAAACGGGAAACAGGGAGATCGATCCACACGGATCCTCGTGCCTGTGCTGCCCCCGCAACGGTCAACGTCCGGTCCTTCAACAGTGAAGCCCGCCTGACGCCAGCCCGATACCGGCCAGTTTGTGTGGGATGGGTGCTTTACAACTCGTCCTTTTGAACGTTCAGGATGTGCGGGGACGCACGTCACTACGAGGTTTCTCATGCTTCACTCTGTCTGCCGGCTCAAACCCGGTCGTATTTCCATTGCTTTAGTCATTTCCGGCGCTTTTTTTTCCGGCCTCGGCCTCAACCTCATTACCCCCACACGCGTGCTGGCTCAGCCTGCGCCCGCAGCAAACGCCCCTGCAGTCGCTGCCGTTCCCGCTGCCAATCCCGTTCCACAACTCGCCACGATCGTCGTGACGCCAGCGCGCACGCCAGAGCCGCTGTCGCAAACGCTGGGTGATAACAGTGTGATTACAAGGGAGACCCTCGATACGCTGCCCAATGGCACACTTTCAGATGCACTAATCCGCGAGCACAGCATTGAGGGCGTCAATCTGGGCGGTCCGCAAACCGTCAGCACCATCAACATTCGTGGCACCAATAGCAATCAGTCACTTGTATTAATCGATGGCATACGCGTGAATAACGCCACCAATGGTCTGCCGCCGCTTAACGCGATCCCGCTCAATAGCATCGAACGGATTGAAATCGTCCGTGGCACGAGCAGCAGCTTATACGGTGCCGATGCGATTGGTGGCGTCGTCAATATCATTACGCGCAGCGATACGGAAAGACCCTTCTCCGCTTATGCGAATGCAGGCGTCGGCACCTATGCCTCCACCGAGTACGATGCCGGCTTTTCGGGCGCCAAGGACGGCTGGAGCTACAGCTTGTTTGGCGGCTATGGGCAAAGTGCAGGCTTTAACGCCACGAAACGCTCCAATTACTATCAAAACCCGGACAAGGACTCGTATTACCGCAGCAATATCGGCGGCGCGCTCGGCTATACCTGGAAACCTGGTCAAACGCTGACCTTGCAAACCTACCAGTCACAAGTCAACGGCAGCTACGATGCTGGCGCGCCTTATTTTGGAGACCGTGGGATTCAAACCCTCAGCAACAACATCCTGACGAGTCGAAATGTGATTTCCTCTTTCTGGACCAGTACGCTGCGGGCCGGCTTTTCAACAGATGTATACAAAACGATCAATGTCGATGCCACGCAAAATTTCTACAACACCCCAGATGGTAAACAGCATTTCAAAACCAATCAGAGCCAGTATGTGTGGCAAAACGATCTGACTTTTTCACCCACGCAGATTGTGAGTCTTGCCTATGAAAGGCTTGAACAAAATGTCGATGGCGCCTTAGTTGACAACATTTCTCCTGGTGTCGTGAACTATCAGCAAACTTCTCGTTTCACCAATTCGCTATTGGCGATTTATCGTGGCACTTGGGGTCCGCAATCCGTGCAGGCCAGCGTACGCAATGACAACAACTCTCAGTTTGGCAACGTCACGACTGGCAGCCTGTCCTATGGACTTGAGCTCACGCCAAGCTGGAAAGCCAGCATCGGAGCCAACACTGGCTTTAGAGCACCTAATTTCAATGAACTCTACTGGCCCGTCACGCCTGGCTTTATGGGTAACCCTTTGCTGCAGCCAGAACGTTCACAAAATATTGAAGCGGGAATCAAATATACGACGGACAAGACTCAACTCGGCCTTACGCTCTATCGAAACAACATCGACAATCTGATCTTGAACGAGCCCTCTATTCCTGGAGATTTCTATTCGCCTTATACGCCAAGGAACATTGATCGTGCACTCATCACAGGCATCACACTTACCGGATCTCAGAAAATCGGGTCCAACACTCTGGTTAAAGGCAGCTTCGACTGGTCTAATCCGCGCAATGCCAACACTGGTGAACTTTTGCCTCAACGTGCTCAGCGGGTATTCAAAATGGCGATCGATCAATACCTAGGTCAAGCAAAATTAACCGGTGAATTTTTCGTGACGTCTCAACGTCGCGATGCGATGACCAATGATACGCTTGGTGGTTTTGGACTCATGAACTTAGTGGGCAGTTATCCACTCACAGAAAATACCGATATTCAGGTTCGCTGGAATAACGTTTTTGCAAAGCAATACACACTTGTGCAGGGCTATGCCAATCCAGGTTCAAATGTCTTTGTGAATCTCGCGCTCAAAATGTAGTGCGATACAGTTAAGGTCAATATTGCGTGTTGAAAAACTTTGTCGTGGCATGCATGAGCGCGATGGTGTGGCTCGCTTTGATGCCCCACTCTCACGCACAAACACGCGTCACCGATGATCGCGGCGTGCGCATTGAACTGTCAGCACCCGCTCGTCGCGTCATCACACTCTCACCACACGCAACTGAACTGGTCTTCGCTGCGGGCGGCGGTACTCACATCGCCGCAACCGTTAATGCCAGCGACTTTCCAGAAGCCGCTCGCGCACTCCCGCGAATAGGTGAAGGTTTACAGCCAGAGCCAGAACGTTTAATCCGCCTGAAGCCGGACTTGTTGATTGGATGGCAAGCGTCACAGTTTTCATCACGGAATGCTTTGCGCATCCCCTCTTTCCTTAGCGCCCCCAAAACACTTAGCGACATCCCTGACACAATCGAAAAATTTGGAAAGTTGCTCGGTACGCTAGACGCAGCGAAACCACGCGCCGCAGCGCTCAGAGTTCAAATTAACCATTTAAAACAAGCCCCTGTTTCAGGCGCTCCCGTCCGAGTTTTTTTACAAGTTGGAGAGCCTCCCGAGTACTCGCTCAACCATTCACACTTGCTGTCGCAGATTGTCCAAGCCTGCGGGGGAAGCAATGTTTTTGGCTCTTCGGCGGCGATCGCGCCTAAAATCAGCACTGAAAGTGTCTTGGCGCAACGCCCAGAGCTCGTTTTGCTCGGGAGAATCGGGGCGCCAGCAACACCCACTGCAGACGAGGCGACTCAACAGTACTGGTCACGCCTGCATTTGCCGGCCGCGCAGGCGGGGCGCGTCTATGTGATGGATTCAGATGTACTCTATCGACCCGGCCCAAGACTGATCGAAGCGGCACAAGCAATTTGCAGCATCATTGAACAAGCCCGAAAATAGCGGGTGACGCTATATAACCGAGAATGCTTATGAAGAACGCCCCCACAGATCCGCTGATTATCGCTGGAAAAACCTATCATTCCAGACTTCTGGTCGGAACCGGTAAATACAAAGACTTCGAACAGACGCGCCAAGCGATCGATGCGAGCGGGGCTGAGATCATCACTGTCGCCATTCGACGCACGAATATTGGACAAAACGCACAAGAGCCGAGCCTGCTTGAGTATTTGCCCTCTCACCAATTCACCTTACTGCCCAACACAGCGGGCTGCTACAGCGCAGAAGATGCCGTACGTACGCTTCGCCTCGCCCGTGAGTTGCTCGACGGACATCGCTTGGTCAAGCTCGAAGTGCTCGGCGATCCACACACGCTTTTCCCGAACATGCCTGAAACTCTCGCGGCCGCAAAAACGCTCGTGGCCGACGGCTTTGACGTAATGGTCTATTGCACGGATGACCCTGTGCAGTGCCGCATGCTTGAGGATATTGGTTGCGTAGCTGTCATGCCCTTAGCTTCCCTCATTGGCTCTGGCATGGGCATCCTCAACCCTTGGAACCTGCGCTTGATTATTGATCAGGCTCGTGTGCCCGTTCTGGTCGATGCCGGTGTTGGCACAGCGTCTGATGCCACGATTGCCATGGAGCTTGGCTGTGACGGCGTACTCATGAATACGGCCATTGCAGGGGCGCAACAACCTGTTCTGATGGCGAGTGCCATGAAAAAAGGCGTCGAAGCCGGTCGCGAGGCCTATCTCGCTGGGCGCGTTCCCCGCAAAACCTATCAGGCCGCACCAAGCTCACCCACGACGGGCTTAATCACGCCCAAGTGTCCCTCATGAGTCAAGATCAAGCGCCGCGCCCGATTCCCAATACACTGACGATCGCCGGCATAGATCCCTCTGGGGGCGCAGGTATTCTTGCCGATGTCAAAGCCATGAGTGCCTTAGGTGCCTATGCCTGTGCGGTCGTTGCCGCCCTCACCGCTCAAAACACCCAAGCGGTCACAGATATTTCGCCGGTTAATCCACAGTTTGTTCGCGCACAGATTGATACGCTGTTTGCGGATGTCACCATCCATGCCACCAAAATTGGCATGCTAGGCCAGACCGGTATCATCGAAGTCGTAGCGGATCGCTTAGGTCATTTCAAACCAGAACATATTGTCCTCGATCCTGTGATGGTGGCCAAAAGTGGTGATCTGCTGCTCGAACAAAAAGCCGTCGGCGCTCTGAGAGAGCAACTCCTCCCACTCGCCACGATCCTCACACCCAACCTCCCGGAGGCCGGCGTCTTGCTTGAAATGCGGAGTGTGGAGACCGTTCGCGAGATGCGCCGCGTTGCCGAGCGGTTGCGCAACCTGATGACCCATGGAGGACACCGTTGGGTACTCGTCAAAGGGGGGCATTTACCCGGCAATGACACCATCGATATCCTGCACGATGGCGATCAGATGATAGAGTTGCCTGGACATCGCATTCCTACACGTAATACACATGGGACGGGTTGCACCTTATCATCCGCCTTGACGGCCCTCCTGCCTCAGACGGAAAGCGTACCCATTGCCACAAAAATAGCAAAAGATTACTTAATTCAAGCGATTTTGCACGCCGACTCTCTCCAAGTGGGTCAAGGACATGGTCCAGTCCATCACTTTCACAAACTATGGGCAGGAAAACCCTTACAATAAGGGTTTTCCGCCATGTGCCATTGTTGAGCGACCGACTTGTCGCCCCGTTGATCTTATGAAAGCCAATACTTTGCCTGATATCGAACGCGCGCGCTACAACATGATCGAACAACAGATTCGTCCCTGGGACGTGTCTGACAGCAAGGTGCTTGAGGCGCTCTTTAGTGTCAAGCGAGAGCTTTTTGTTCCTTCTGCTTATCGGTCACATTCCTTTTCGGATCTTGACATCCCGCTCACGATTTCGGCGGGTGATACCCATCAAACCATGCTCGCGCCCAAGCTCGAAGCCAAATTCACTCAACTTCTCCAGCTCAAAGAAGACGACTGCGTCTTAGAGGTAGGAACGGGTTCTGGCTACCAAGCCGCACTCCTCGCTTACCTCGCACGTGGCGTCACATCCATTGAAATCGACCCGCGCCTCACCGCCTTTGCGCAACTCAATCTCCAACAAGCGGGCATCAGTAATGTCACAGTTGAGACTGGGGACGGCAGTAACGGTTGGGGTACCACTGAATACGACGCCATCTTGGTCACAGGCGCTCTGCCCGCCATACCAGATGCACTCAAGTATCAGCTCTGCGAAGGTGGACGTATGGTGGTGGTAGTGGGCCAAGCCCCTGCGATGACCGCGTATCGCATCACGCGCACCACGGCAGCAAGCTTTGAAACCACACCCTTATTTGAAACCGTGATCAAACCCCTCAGCGGGCATTGTCCATCCAAGTTCAAATTTTGATTCCGCGCTAAGTCTGGCGGATTTTTGTGACGAGTGCGGTTGTTGACCGCGCAAATTCAAACGGTATCGCGATGGCTTTACCGCCCCAAGATTCCACCAGCGCGGTCTCTGGCAATACCTGCATATCGTAATCCCCGCCTTTGACAATGATGTCAGGTCTGAGCAAGCCGATCAGCGCAACAGGGGTATCTTCGTCAAAAAAAGTCACGGCCGTTACACACGCCAGCGACGCAAGCAAGGCAGCGCGATCTTGCGCAGTGTTGAGTGGACGATCTGGACCCTTGCCTAATCTACGCGCAGAAGCATCGGTATTGATCGCAACCACTAGTGTTGCGCCTAGCTGTGCCGCCTGATCCAGATAGGTCACATGGCCACGGTGCAAGATGTCGAAGACCCCATTGGTAAACACCACGGGGCCCGACCAGTCGCCTGAGGAAATGCGTTGCGCACACACCTCAGGCGAAAGAATCTTGTCTTCAAAACGGGCACGCATCAACAATGCTCGCGCTTTAAACCACTACGGGCGCATCGCCTGGCGCAATGATGGGGACGGCGCGCAGCAGTTCTTTGCGATAACGATTCAAATCCTGGACCGTTTTAAAAGAGCTATCCATCAGCAAAGACATATTGTGCAAAATACGCGTACTGACCTTGCCTTCCCAATCTTTATCAAAATGGATTTGCGTATCAAGCCAACGCTCAAGCCAACCTGGCTCAGGCAGTTTGGACTGCACGGTGTCGTCAGGGAACATGTCTTTGTTGACATGTAGATTGGTCGGATGCAGTGCCTGAGGAGTACGATGCGCCGAGGCCATCAGTACACCGATTTTTGTAAAGGCCATACGCGCCTGCGACGCGATCTCGCCTCCGCGCTGCGTCAAGGCACGCTTCATATAACGCAAATACGCGCCCGCATGCCGCGCCTCGTCCTGCGCAATCACGTTATATATCGCCTTGATGACAGGCTCGGTATGCCAGTCAGCCGCACGTCGATACCAGTGATTGAGACGCACCTCGCCACAAAAGTGCAACATCAGCGTTTCGAGTGGAGGGGCGGGATCAAACTCAAAACGGACACGATGTAACTCTTCTTCGGTTGGAACCAGATCGGGCGCAAAGCGACGCAAATACTCGATCAGCACGAGAGAATGCTTTTGTTCTTCGAAAAACCAAACCGACATGAAGGCAGAAAAGTCACTGTCATCGCGATTGTCGCGCAAAAACATTTCTGTTGCGGGCAAGGCTGCCCACTCCGTAATGGCGTTCATTTTGATAGTTTGCGCCTGCTCATCGGTGAGCTTGCTGCGATCGAAATCTTGCCAAGGTATATCTGTCGCCATATTCCAGCGCACGGACTCCATGGACTTAAAAAGCTCTGTGTAAAGCATGATTCACTGCCTTAAAGATTCAGCTCAGACATTTCATACACAATGAAAATGATCGATCGCCAAAGGTTTAACTAACAAACTCATCGAATGAGCGCCCAGAGCGCTACACCCAATGCCAGGGCTGCTACGCCCGTTAATGCCACCAACAACCGGTTGCTTTGCTCGCGCGCTTTGCGAGAACGCTGCAACTCAGCGAGCACCTCAGACGACACATCGGGTCGAGAGAGTTGCGCATACATTAAACGTGGAAACTCTGGTAGCCACTGCGACCACTGCGACGCTTCCTTGAGGACCTTCTTTTTGATGCCCGTGAAGCCGATCCGCTCATGCATCCAACGCTCTAAATATGGCTTGGCCGTTTTCCATAAGTCTAACTGCGGATCCAATTGCCGACCAAGTCCTTCCACATTTAAAAGGGTCTTTTGCAAAAGAACCAGCTGAGGTTGGATTTCAACATTAAACCGTCGTGATGTCTGGAATAATCGCAATAGCACCTGACCCAAGGAGATTTCAGCCAACGGACGGTCAAAATAGGGTTCGCATACGGCTCTCACCGCACCTTCGAGCTCTTCTTCACGCGTAGTAGGCGGTACCCAGCCTGATTCAATGTGCAGCCGCGCAACCCGTCTGTAATCGCGCTGAAAAAAAGCGAGGAAGTTTTGGGCCAAGTAGTTTTTATCAAACTCAGACAAGGATCCCACGATGCCAAAATCAAGCGCAATATAACGACCAAGCGTTTCTGGCCGATCAGAAACATAAATGTTGCCGGGATGCATATCTGCATGAAAAAACCCGTCATCAAACACTTGAGTAAAAAAGATTTCTACGCCAGTCTGTGCCAATTTTGGAATATCTACCCCAAGTGTGCGCAGCCGCTCAATCTGACTCACCGGCACGCCATACATGCGCTCCATCGTAAAAACATTGGTCGCGCAATAGTCCCACATCACTTCGGGCACCCACAATAAATTGGGGCGAGGACCGTCGTGAGAGAAATTTCTCCTGAGCTGACTACAGTTTGAGGCCTCTCTGAGCAAGTCCAGTTCGTCATGCAAATGCTTGTCAAACTCTCCGACGACTTCGCGAGGTTTGAGACGGCGCCCATCGGGCGCGAGCCGCTCAATCAAACCGGCCAGTACACGCATCAAGGAGAGGTCTTTATCAATCACCTCAAGCATTCCTGGCCTGAGCACTTTGACAGCCACATGTCGCCCGTCATGTAAGACTGCAAAATGCACTTGGGCGATCGAAGCGGAGGCGACAGGGTCTTTATCAAACTGCGCAAAAAGCGTGGAGGTCGGTGCGCCAAGCGCCGCCTCAATCATGGCCGCAGCTTGGTCAGAAGGAAAGGGGGCGACGCGGTCCTGCAATAGCGTCAGCTCATCCGCAATATCGGGCGGGATTAAGTCCCGCCGGGTAGAGAGGACTTGGCCAAACTTAACGAAAATCGGACCGAGGGACTCAAGCGCAAGCCGGAGCCTCAACCCTCTGGGCATCGTGGGACGAGAACCCAGTCTCACTAGCCACAACAGACGCGCGGCGAACGGGTGGCTGATACCAGACAACACCAGCTCATCTAGCCGATAGCGTAATGACACCACGATAATCCGCATTAAACGCGGCACCGACATCATTTGGATGCACCTCTGGAGCGCTCAAGCTTTTGGAGACGCATCTGTAATTTTGTTTGCATGTGCTCGAGGGTATCCAGCTTGGTCAACAACTGAGACTGGGTGTCAATATGTGCTGTCATCGCAGGGCGACCCACAAGTGCATCGGTTTCCTCGGATAAGTATTCAGCCAAATTCTGTGTCAGACTTTTACCTAGGGTTTGCGCAGCACCGAACGCTTGCTGCGCACCGCGCACGATGCGTCGAGCCGGCACATCACCCACCCATTGCGATAATGCATCCTCTGGATCGGGTCGCAAGTCGCGTGCGAGTTCGGACACCACTTGCGCCAAAGCCGCTTGACCAGACACATGTACATACTCGGCAATATCTGGACGACTCCGGGCATTGAGCAATGCCAGGGGCTTCAGTTTTTCTAGCTGAACCTCAAGCGTCACATCGGGCGTCGCCTGTTCTGAAGCGTGTGCCAACTGACCGTCTGACACAATGCTCCAATTGAGCTGAAAGCCACCCACACAAATCCGGACAGTTTTCCCCGCATGCTGCGCCAAACGTTGCGCAGCCCAAACCTGCTGTCGCGTCAGGGTGTTAAGCGCCACAGCCATTGCTTGGACTGGGTGCATTGGAGAAAAACCAAAACGCGAGGCGGAAATACGGTTCACCTTGATCAGACTAAATTTAATCTGCTATTTTAACGGCTGTCGCACCACATCCCAAGCAAAACGCCCGCATTTGCGGGCGTTTTATCTGATTCACCTCAATAAACTAAGCGATCAGCTAGCTTGGGTCACTGGCACTTGCTGAATACCCGCTAGCAACCAACCACCTTGCTCTGGCTTAAACAGGTTCCAGACTTCCTCAAAACGGAAGGCTTCAGCACCCGCCTGCTCTCTCAACATCCCTGAAAAGCGCACACTCGCCAGATGTCCGTCGCTGACCTTTTCAATACCAAGCAATTCGGCATTGAGCAGCACAACCTCTGTGTGATTTTCTTCGATGCGATCAGACAGTTGCGCCTGCAACTCTTTCATCAGGTCGTCCGTCAGGAAAGTGCGCATTTCAGCGATATTGCCGCTATCCCATACTTTTTGGATCGAAATGAACTGTTTTTTGGCTTCGGAGAGGAAACGCTGCGTATCGAAGTCAACTGGAATAAACCAGTTTTGATCGGGGGCCGGTGCATCTGAGCCAAAACCGGCTGCTGACATCGAGCCTGTTGCAGAGGCGGGCAAAGACACGGGGGCCTGAGCGGCCGGTTCGCTGCTTTCACGCATCATGCCGTTTGACGGGTGGGACATATTGCCACCGAATGGCGCACCATTTGAGGCATTCCCTGCGCCCTGAGCAGCCGGCTGTGGGCCACGCATTCTGCGCAAAATAAACATCACACCAAAGATCACTACGCCAGCTATCAGCGCCATGACCAACATGTCGGCGAAAGCGCCTCCTAAACCAAAATGCGACAACAGCGCCGCGATGCCAAGGCCGGCGGCAATACCTGCCAAGGGACCCAGCCATTTTGATGCGCCAGAGGCGGCACCTGCAGCAGCGCCAGCGGCGGCGGGTGCCGCGGCCGTTTTCTGCGTAGCACTTGAAGCTGCGGCAGGTTGGGCAGCCTTTTGGCTAGTAACGTTGCTGGACTGACGGCCTGAGTTGCCGCCTTTACCCACGCGTGCGGCTTCGGCGTCGAAGGTCACCGCGAGAAGGGCAAATCCACTCATTGCCACTAATGCAGCAGCAAAAAAACGAGTCAAGGGACGAGACATAATGTGCTCCTAGGCGATTAAAGCCTGAAAGTAAAAAACAAAAGTTCAATACAAACTGAATTTTAACTGAATCTGACAAAAAGCTGAACAAATTTCGATATCAAGGCATTTCAGCCTATCTTGACGCCCTCATGCAAGGCCGTCAATCCCGCCGACAAATTGAAATACTGCACGCGCGACAAACCCGCCTGCTCCAACATGCCCTTAAGCGTTTCTTGATCCGGATGCATACGGATCGACTCTGCTAAGTAGCGGTAGCTTTCAGCATCCCCGGCAACTTTGCTGCCCAACCAAGGCAGCACGTTGAACGAGTACCAGTCATACACGGGGGCCAGAGGCTTGGAGATGCGAGAAAACTCCAGAACCAGCAATTTCCCGCCTGGGCGGAGCACGCGTGTCATTTCTGACAAAGCACGATCTTTGTGCGTCATATTGCGCAAACCAAACGCCACGGTCACGCGGTCAAAATAATTGTCTGGAAAAGGTAAGTGCTCCGCATCGCATACCGCACACGGCAGCACCACCCCATCGTCGAGCAAACGATCTCGCCCGACGCGTAACATTGAATCATTGATATCGGTGAGCCATACCTCACCTTGCGGACCTGCTTTCTGGGCAAAAGCGCGCGCAAGATCCCCGGTGCCTCCGGCAATATCGAGCACCTTCATGCCCGGCCTGACCGCCGCTCGGCCAATGGTGAAGGACTTCCAGACCCGATGCAGTCCTGCCGACATCAAATCATTCATGACATCATAGCGAGACGCAACAGAATGAAAAACTTGGGCAACCTTGCCAGCTTTTTCGGACTCTTCAACTGTTTGAAAACCAAAGTGCGTCTTTTCTTGGGACATCGTCATTCGCTCATCATCATGCAAATTACAGTTTAATCTCTCAATCGCCCCTAAAGCGATAAAAAGCCTAAACTGCTTACACTTTGCCGTGAGGCATCACACTGCAACCGCACACAACGATTCGCATGTCCTCAAACACGTTCACACTGCGCCCACAAGGCGATCGCTGCCTCAGTATCGACTTTGGTCACACCATCCGTTTAGAAACTGGTCAACTCTGCTTAGCTGCTGCCGCGACGCTCGCGCGCGCGCATCTTCAAGGGGTCACGGATATTGTGCCCTCGTACACCGCCGTCGCGCTTTACTACACACCTGGTGTAGAGATGGGTGGCACCGACTTTGGCACGCTTTGCGCGCAAGTGCGCGAAACGCTCAATACAGAACTCATTCAAGCCACAACTTCCGCTCGTCAGGTCGATATCCCCGTATGCTACGGCGGCCAACATGGCCCGGATCTCGCAGAGGTCGCAAAAAAAATTGGTGTCTCGGAACAAGAGGTGATTCAGATACACACCCGGCCAGGCAGCATGGTGTTTGGCCTGGGCTTTTCGCCAGGGCACCCCTATATTGGCGTTCACGATGCCTTGTTCGCGCTGCCGAGACGAGATGTGCCACGCACTGCGGTGCCGGCCGGCTCAGTTGCGATTGCCAACTGCCAATCCACAATCTATCCCACGCTCTTGCCTGGAGGCTGGCACATATTAGGCGCCACACCACTCAAACTTTTTGATTTGAGACGCTCACAGCCCTCTTTATTGCTTCCGGGTGATCAGGTCCACTTCGTCTCTATTTCTGAGCAAGAGTACGACCAGCTTGCCGCTCAACTTGCGCAGGTGGCAGCATGACAATGCGTATCCTCAAGCCTGGCATGCTTTCTAGTTTTCAGGACCAAGGACGTACTGGCCACCAACCACTTGGGGTATCGGTTGTCGGCGCGATGGATCAACGTGCACATCAACTGGCCAACATACTGGTTGGCAACGAGACTGACTGCGCGAGCTTGGAAATCACCATCACTGGGCCAACACTACAATTTACCCAGGCTTGTTGTCTCGCACTGTGTGGCGCGGACCTGAGCCCGACGTTAAACGGCAAACCCGTGGCGATGAATCGCCCCCTGATTATCCGCGCGCAAGACGAACTTCAGTTTGGGGCCAAAAAACATGGCGCCCGCGCCTATCTGGCCGTACATGGTGGCTTTGCCATTCCTGACGTGCTGGGCAGCCAAAGTACCTATCTGCGCAGCCACTTTGGGGGCTGGCACGGACGCGCACTTAAACGTGGCGATGAAATCCCATTGCAGCGCCCACTCAAAGAATTAGGCCGCAATGGCGAAGGACTGGATGCACTTGCACAAGCGTTGTGGTCGATCAAGCTCTACTTGCCAGGAACGATCGCAGGCGCATCGCGCGCAAGGATACGCTTGATTAAAAGTCAGCAATGGGATGAGTTCACACCCGCCAGTCACGAGGCACTGCTCAGCCAACCGTATCGAATTAGCCCAGACTCAGAGCGTATGGGCTATCGCTTACAGGGCCCGGACATTCTCATGACCACTCCACGGCAAATGATTTCTGAAGCGACGACGTTTGGGACGATACAAGTCCCTGCAGGGGGTCAACCGATTGTGCTGATGGCCGATCGACAAACAACAGGGGGTTATCCAAAAATCGCCTATGTCGCGACAGTCGATCTCCCGCTGCTTGCGCAGATGGGGCCTGGCGATATCATGCAGTTTGAACTCGTTTCCCTCGAAGCGGCGCAATCGCTTGACACAGCCCGAGCCCGCGCATTGATCGACCTTGCGCAAGCGCTCGCGCCCGTGCGAACATTATTGCTTAATCACTAAGGACCTCAATCATGGCACTACGTATTGATTTGAATTGCGACATGGGCGAAAGTTTTGGCGCCTGGAAAATGGGTAACGACGAAGAAATTCTCCCCTTTGTTTCATCGGCCAATATCGCCTGTGGTTTTCACGGCGGAGATCCTGCCACCATGCGCAAGACTGTCGCTGCTGCGATCAAGCATGGCGTGGCCCTCGGTGCACATCCAGGACTGCCCGATTTACAAGGTTTTGGCCGACGTAACATGGCGATCACGGATCAAGAAGCGTACGACATGATGGTCGTTCAGATTGGCGCGCTCGCCGGTGTAGCCGCCTCTCAAGGCGCGCGCCTACGCCACGTCAAGGCCCACGGTCAGCTCTACAACATGGCGGTTAAAAACGAAGGTCTCACACGCGCACTGGCTCAAGCCACCTACGATGTCGACAAAGATCTGGTCTTTTTTGCGCTGGCCGGCAGTCAGATGATCCCTATTGCCGAGTCAATCGGCCTACGCGTGGCGAGTGAGGTGTTTGGTGACCGCAACTATGCACCCGACGGCACACTGAGCCCACGCAACCAGCCCAACGCGATGATCACGGACGTGCAGCAGTCCATCAAGCAAGTACTGCAAATGGTCAAGACCAGCACCTTAACCGCCAATGACGGCACCGTCGTCAACGTGCGTGCGGATACGCTTTGTATTCATGGCGATCAGCCTGGTGCAGTCACTTTTGCCAAAGCCATCCGAGAAGCCTTACGTGCCGAAGGCATCGAAGTCGGCGTGTAAATCAAACCTTCCCACGAAAAAAGGTCGTCCGAAGACGACCTTTTTTTAAACACATGGCTCGGGATTTCTCCTCGCGCAGTCTGAGTTACACCAGAACGCGCTCGATGCCACCATCATTGGCTTTCTTGACGTAATCTTCAAGCCAGTTTTCACCCAAAATGTGCTTAGCCATTTCGACAACGATGTAGTCGGCCTTGGCACCACTATCCGCTTCAAAGCGCGACAGTCCTTGCAGGCACGATGGGCACGAGGTCAAGACCTTGATCTCCCCATCGAATCCATCTTGGCGCAAAGTCGCATCGTTCTTGACCAGCTCCTCTTCCTTGCGGAAACGGATTTGCGTCGAGATATCAGGGCGTGTCACCGCTAAAGTGCCTGATTCACCACAGCAACGATCTGTCTTGATCGCCGTATCACCCACCAAGGAGCGCACAGTCTTCATCGGATCCTGCAGCTTCATCGGTGTGTGACAGGGGTCGTGATACATGTAACGCGTACCTTGAACCCCTTCAAGCTTGATGTCTTTTTCAAGCAGATATTCGTGAATATCAATCAAACGACAGCCTGGGAAAATCTTTTCAAACTCGTAGCCTGCCAACTGGTCGTAACACGTTCCGCAACTCACCACCACGGTCTTGATGTCAAGATAGTTCAACGTGTTCGCAACGCGGTGAAATAGCACGCGATTATCCGTGATGATTTGCTCGGCCTTGTCGTTCATGCCGTTGGCCCGTTGCGGGTAACCACAACATAAATAGCCTGGGGGCAGGACAGTTTGCACACCGGCATGCCACAACATCGCCTGTGTCGCCAAGCCCACCTGAGAGAACAACCGCTCTGAGCCGCAGCCTGGAAAATAGAATACGGCCTCAGTATCTGCCGGCGCTTGAGGCGGACGAATAATCGGCACGTAATCCGCATCTTCGATATCCAGCAGCTTACGCGCCGCCTGCTTGGGCAGACCACCCGGCATTTTCTTGTTGATAAAGTGCACAACCTGCTCGCGCAAGGGTGCCTTACCCACTGTCGCAGGAGGCTTGGCCGTTTGCTTGCGGGCGAATCTGGACAACAAATCGCTCGCCATGCGCTGCATCTTGTAACCCACACCCACCAGCGCGACGCGGGTCGCATTAATCGTTGCGGGATCTTTGGCGTTCAAAAAGAACATCGCCGTCGAAGTGCCGGCGTTGAAAGACTTGCGTCCCATGCTGCGCAACAGCGCGCGCATATTCATGGAAACGTCACCGAAGTCAATGTCTACAGGACACGGGTTGTAGCACTTGTGGCAGACCGTGCAGTGGTCGGCCACATCTTCAAACTCTTCCCAGTGCTTCAAACTGATGCCGCGCCGCGTTTGCTCTTCGTATAAAAACGCTTCGATTAATAACGATGTCGCAAGAATTTTATTGCGCGGGGAATACAAAAGATTGGCACGCGGCACATGCGTCGCACACACTGGCTTGCACTTACCGCAACGCAAACAGTCCTTAATCGAGTTGCTGATCGCGCCGATCTCACTACGCTGCATGATCAGGGATTCGTGTCCCATCAAGCCAAAACTTGGCGTCCAGGCATTACGCAAGTCTGCACCGGGCATCAATTTGCCGGCATTGAAGTGGTCGTTTGGATCGACGCGTCGCTTGTAATCTTGAAACGGCAACAGCTCTGCTTCTGTCAGGAACTCGTATTTGGTCAATCCAATACCATGCTCACCAGAGATCACGCCATTTAAGTCGCGGGCGATTTGCATGATGCGTACGACCGCTGCATTGGCCTCACGCAACATTTCATAATCATCTGAGTTCACTGGAATATTGGTGTGCACGTTGCCGTCACCGGCATGCATATGCAAGGCGATGAACACACGACTTTTCAATACGCGATCATGAATGGCCTGCATTTCAGTCATGACAGGCGCAAAATCAGTCCCGCCAAACAAACCAGCGAGATCACTGCGCACTTCGTCTTTCCAGGATATACGCAGTGTGCGGCCCTGCACCACATCAAACAGGCGTGCGTCAGGCTGTAATGCTAAGCGCGCCTTCAGCGCAGGTTCCAGCGCATGCAGTCCATGCACAGACAAACCCGTCAAGGCTTCACTGAGCGGCGTGTCGAGATGTTCAAGCACCCACAACCAACGCGCGCGCACAAGCATCAAGTTTTCAACGGCTCTGCGACGGCGCTCATCGAGAGACTCCTCGAGTAAAGCACCCTCCTCGCTGCCACGATCGAGCTTGGCAATCGGCAGCTCGCCCTCGAGGGCGGACTGCAGCGCGTCAAGCAACTTAAGCTTGTTGTGCGTCGATAATTCGATATTGATGCGCTCAATGTGATCCGTGTACTCACCCATACGCTCGAGCGGGATCACCACATCTTCATTAATTTTGAAGGCGTTGGTGTGGCGAGCGATCGCAGCGGTGCGCGCGCGGTCAAGCCAGAATTTTTTGCGTGCATCCGCACTCACCGCAATAAAGCCCTCACCATGGCGGGTATTGGCCAAGCGCACCACTTCACTCGTTGCGTGAGCAACAGCAGCCTCGTCGTCGCCCACAATATCGCCGATCAGCACCATTTTGGGCAACACACCACGTTTACTCTTGGTGGCGTAGCCCACTGCGCGCAAATAGCGCTCATCCAAATGCTCCAGTCCCGCAAGCAGTGCGCCGCGCGCGCGACCTTGGACATCCAGATAGCTCTTGATTTCGACAATTGAAGGAATGGCATCGCGGGCTTGTCCAAAAAACTCCAGACAGACCGTACGCGTGTGCGTCGGCATGCGATGTAACACCCAGCGCGCCGCAGTAATCAAGCCATCACAGCCTTCTTTTTGCACGCCAGGCAAGCCTGAGAGGAACTTGTCTGTGACGTCTTTACCCAGGCCCACCTTACGAAAACGGGCACCCTCAACCTCAAGGATTTCGGTGCGCAACACCCGCTCACCGGCTGGCGCGCTGCCGTCCGACCACGAGAGTTCAAAGCGAACCTGGCCCGCCTCATGAATTTTCCCTAGGTTGTGCTCGAGGCGTGTGACGTCTAACCAGTTGCCCTCGGGATCGACCATTCTCCACCAGGCCAAGTTATCGAGCGCAGTGCCCCACAACACCGCTTTTTTTCCGCCTGCGTTCATTGCGACGTTGCCGCCGACACACGAAGCATCCGCAGAAGTTGGATCGACGGCGAATACAAAGCCCGCGGCCTCAGCAGCTTCGGATACGCGCTTGGTCACAACGCCCGCGCCCGAGCGCACCGTAGCGACCTGCGTGGCTACGCCGGGCAAGCTACTCATTTCAACGCTACCAAGCGTATCGAGCTTTTCAGTATTAATGACCGCAGAGCGCCACGTCAGAGGAATCGCGCCGCCGGTGTAACCCGTGCCACCGCCTCGCGGCACAATGGTCAAGCCCAACTCGATACAGCCGCGCACCAGCGCCGCAATCTCATGCTCGTCATCGGGCGTCAGTACGACAAAGGGATACTCAACGCGCCAGTCGGTCGCGTCTGTCACGTGTGACACACGCGACAAGCCATCAAATTTAATGTTGTCCTTGGCGGTGATCTTGCCCAGCACTTTTTGTACCTGGCGACGTAAACGCGCTGTGCGCTCAAACTCTTCCTCAAACGCACGCACAGCCGAACGTGCGCCTTCGAGCAAGCTCGCCACTTTTTCATCGCGACCCGCATCATCGGTCATCCGACGCTGGTCAATCTCATTTAATCGATGCTCGAGCGCCTCGATCAGCAGCTTGCGCCGCTTGGGGTTGTCGAGCAAATCATCCAGCAAATATGGGTTGCGACGCACCACCCAAATATCACCCAGTACTTCGTAAAGCATGCGGGCAGAACGTCCTGTCTTGCGCTCACCGCGCAAATCTGACAGCAACGTCCAAGCCTCATCACCCAACAGTCTGCACACCACTTCCCGGTCAGAAAAGGACGTGTAGTTGTAGGGAATTTCGCGCAAGCGCGCCTGCGCGTCCTGCGCCGGCTCTGCGTGTAAAAGATGACTTGGAAACGGGGCGTTCATAGGCTCAGACTCGTTTAGTTGCCCTTAAAGCGTTATTTTAAGTCATCACAGCAGGGTAAACCCAATAACCCTTGAAGCAAAGGGTCCGGCGCGCCGTTAAGCGGGGGAAATCGCCCAATGAAAGGCCCACGCCAGCACCAAATAGCGTCCAAGCTTACCGAGTGCCATGTAAAAGACGCTTTGCCAGAGCGGCAGGCGGAGCCAACCAGCCACCGCACATAGCGGGTCACCAATCACCGGCAACCAGGCCAACAGCAACACAGGCGCGCCAAACCGATGCACCCACTTTTCAGCCCTGGCCCGTCCAGGGGTGAGCGTTGAGGCGCTCCCAGGCGTAAACGTATCCTCATTTGCCGCTTTGGACGCATGATCACGTTGCCGCTGTCGCCAGCGCCCGAACAAGCCCTGCGCACCCGCCCCCATCCCGTAACTGACCACGCCGCCCAAGGTGTTCCCTAAAGTGGCCAGCCCGATGGCGGCCCAAAACATTTCGGGCGCCACCGACAAATAGCCTAGCAATACAGGCTCAGAGCCAACCGGCAAAATCGTCGCTGCCAGCAGGCTCACGACAAAGAGCGCCGGCAAGCCGATGCCTGGTAACGCCAGCCAGGCAAGAAAGTCTTGAATGGGACCGTCCAGAACACACTCCTTTGTTTAAAAGCCCGCGTGGGATAATGGCGCATCAGTATGCATGTCAGATCAGGAACCTCATGACCACGGATTATCTCAGACGTATTCTTACTTCCAAAGTGTATGACGTTGCCGTCGAAACACCGTTGGAATATGCCCCGCAGCTCTCCGAGCGCATTGGCAATACCGTTTTGCTCAAACGCGAAGACACACAATCCGTCTTTAGCTTCAAGCTCCGTGGCGCATACAACAAGATGGCCCATTTACCAAAGGCGGCACTTGCCCGCGGTGTCATCGCGGCCTCAGCGGGCAATCATGCGCAAGGCGTTGCCCTATCCGCCAAGCGGCTGGATTGCAGGGCCGTGATCGTCATGCCCACCACTACCCCAGGCGTCAAAATCGACGCCGTCCGCGCCCTCGGTGCCGAGGTGGTGCTCCACGGCGACAGCTTTACCGACGCGTATGGCCACGCGCTGACGCTAGAAAAAAAACAACACCTCACCTTTGTTCATCCTTTTGACGACCCTGATGTCATCGCAGGCCAGGGCACCATCGGCATGGAGATTTTGCGTCAACACGCCGGGCCCATCGAGGCAATTTTTGTTGCGATTGGTGGTGGTGGCCTCATCAGCGGCATCGCCGCCTACGTCAAACAAATCCGCCCTGAAATCAAAATCATTGGCGTACAAACAGTCGACTCCGATGCCATGGTGCGCAGCGTCAAAGCGGGTCGCCGCATCACCTTGACGGATGTAGGCCTCTTTTCTGATGGTACTGCGGTCAAACAAGTGGGGGTCGAGACCTTTCGTCTGACCCGGGCACTCGTGGACGACTACGTACTGGTGGACACGGACGCCATCTGTGCCGCGATCAAAGATGTGTTTCAAGACACCCGCAGCGTGCTCGAGCCAGCAGGCGCGCTTGCACTGGCTGGCGCCAAGCAATACGCCAGCGAACACAAGCTCAAAGGCAAAACACTGGTCGCGATTGCTTGCGGCGCCAACATGAATTTCGACCGGCTACGCTTTGTCGCGGAACGGGCCGAAGTCGGTGAGGCGCGCGAAGCTATTTTTGCGGTCACCCTGCCTGAGCAAAGAGGCAGTTTCAGAGCGTTTTGTACCCTCGTGGGCAATCGTAATGTCACTGAATTCAACTATCGAATCTCTGACGCAACCTCTGCGTATGTTTTCGTCGGCATTCAAGTATCAAGTTTGTCCGAACCCAATAAAATCGCCAACAATTTTCGCAAACATGGTTTTGACACCCTCGACTTGACGCACGACGAGATGGCAAAAACCCATTTGCGACATATGGTCGGCGGACGCTCTAATCTCGCAGGCAATGAGTTGCTCTACCGCTTTGAGTTTCCCGAACGCCCAGGGGCGCTGATGCGGTTTCTAAACTCGATGAAACCCGAATGGAACATCAGCCTGTTTCACTATCGCAATCAGGGCGCGGATTATGGCCAGATCTTGATTGGCATTCAGGTCCCTGCTGGCAGCAAGAAAGCCTTTAAAGCCTTTCTTGAAGAGGTCGGATACCCACATTGGAACGAGTCGGAAAACCCAGCCTATAAATTATTTTTATAAGACCGTTGTGTTTTCTCACCTACACAGTTGCCAATCAGTCGCCGCCAAATTGACACACACTAAAAAACGGTGTGTCAGTGGCCGCGATTTTTGCGGATCCGCCGAGCTCAGGCAGATCAATAATCGCGGCGGCCTCGACCACATTACCCCCCAGCAATTGCAATAGCTTGATGGCGGCCAGCATCGTGCCGCCCGTTGCGACCAAATCATCGACCAGCAGCACGCGCTGGCCGGGCTTGACCGCGTCCTGATGGACCTCTACGGTGGCATCGCCATACTCAAGGCTGTAGGCTTGCGCCACGGTTTTGTGTGGCAGTTTGCCCGCTTTGCGGACCGGCACAAAACCAACCCCCAAGGCATACGCTAGCGCGCTGCCAAAAATGAATCCCCGGGCATCAATCCCGACCACCAAATCAATGCGCTGGCGCATGTGACGATAGACAAAAATATCGATCAGCGCCCGAAAGGCTCTGGGGTCTTGCAACAACGGCGTAATGTCGCGAAACATCACACCAGGCTTGGGCCAATCTGGCACCGTCCTGATCAGCCCTCGCACGACTTCCATCGAATCCTGATAGGGGGGAATGATGGGCATAATCATTGGATGTCGCTCCGCATGGGGTGATCCGGTTACAAGATGGGGTAGTTTAAGCGGCTTTCACCCGAACAGCCCCAGAAACGCGCAGGGCCTTTGCTCGGGCTGCGCTCACGGACACATCCGTCGCCAAGCCCACCCCCATCCGACGCTTGACAAAGGACTCAGGTTTACCGAACAAACGCACATCCGTCCCGGGCTCTCTTAACGCCTCTGCAACGCCTTCGTATCGGACTGCTTTTGCCTCAATACCTCCATAAATCACACTGCTTGCTGCAGGCGCACGCAAAGATGTGTCTACAGGTAAACCGAGCAAGGCCCGCGCATGCAACTCAAATTCACTTTGCACCTGAGATATCAAGGTGACCAAGCCTGTGTCGTGCGGACGTGGGCTAACCTCCGAAAACCAGACCTGATCGCCCGAGACAAATAACTCCACCCCAAACAATCCCTGTCCACCGAGATTATCGGTAACCTCGCGGGCGATTTGTTGCGCACGTGTAAGTGCCTGCGCCGACATGGGCTGTGGCTGCCAGCTTTCGACATAATCGCCCCCGACCTGCACGTGCCCGATCGGCTCGCAAAAATGGGTCGCTACTTTTCCGTCTGCCCCCCGCGCGCGCACCGTCAACAAGGTAATTTCGTAGTCAAAATCAATAAACCCTTCGACAATAATTCGGCTGCCTTCGACCCGTGCCCCTTCTTTGGCGATATTCCAGGCAGACTCAATATCCTCTGGGCCTTTTAATACCGACTGTCCTTTTCCAGACGAAGACATGACGGGCTTGACCAGGCAGGGAAAGCCCACGACGGTCGTCGCCTCAGCCAAAGAGGCCAATGAGTCCGCAAACTGATAGGGCGAGGTGGGCAAGCCAAGCGTCTCGGCTGCGAGCCGACGTATGCCTTCTCGATTCATGGTGAGCTGCGCCGCACGCGCAGTCGGGGTGACGCGCACCGCTCCTGCTGCTTCTAACTCCACCAACAAATTCGTCGCAATCGCCTCGATTTCTGGCACGATCAGATGGGGTTTTTCCTTTTCAATCACAGCGCGCAAGGCTGCCTTGTCCGTCATCGCGACCACATGCGCCCTGTGCGCTACCTGCTGCCCGGGCGCATCGGCATACCGATCTACCGCAATGACCTCAACCCCTAAGCGTTGGAGGGCCAAGATCACCTCTTTGCCCAATTCTCCGGCTCCCAGCAACATCACCCTGAGTGCGGCACCGGACAAGGGGGTACCAAAAACAGCGGCATAAGGCGCGAGCGCTGCGGCAGGGGATGTCGAAGAGACATTCATGGGCGTTGTCATGGAGAATCCAAAGGTGGGACACATCAAAGAGTCGTCAATGTGCCACATCGCGCAACCCGGCGCAACCACAGCAAAAAGCCGCATAGCGCGGCCGAAACGTTTAAACTTAGAGGATGTCCTCTACGCCTCCTTTGAAAACCCAGACCTCCCCTGCGCCTAGCGCGCATTGCGTCGGGCCTAATTCCGCCTTGACCGGCGATGCTGCGCTTGCCTCCGCTCAACGCACGCTTGCACTCGAAGCGCAAGCGATTCTTGAGCTGCGGAGCCGCTTGGACGGCCAATTTACACAGGCCGTGAACTTGATTCTGGCTTGCTCGGGCAGAGTTGTCGTCTGCGGGCTTGGCAAAACTGGACATATCGCTCGCAAAATTGCGGCAACGTTTGCCTCGACCGGAACCCCCTCTTTTTTTCTGCATGCGGCCGAAGCCATACATGGCGATATTGGCATGCTCGGGGGTCAAGACGTGCTAATCGCACTTTCTTACTCTGGTGCGGGCCAGGAAATGCTGACCATCTTGCCTGCAGCGCACCGACTCGGCGTAAAGGTCATCGCCCTGACCGGGAACGATCAATCCGAACTCGCCCGACTGGCCGAGATCCATCTCAACATTGGCGTTGCTCAAGAGGCCTGCCCCTTAAATCTTGCACCAACCTCCAGCACCACGACTGCCCTCGCACTGGGCGATGCGCTAGCCGTTGCATGTCTCGAAGCACGTGGCTTTGGCCATGATGACTTCGCCCGTTCGCACCCCGGCGGTGCTTTAGGCAGACGTCTGCTCATGCGCGTCTCCGATGTCATGCGCAGTGGTGCCGCCGTGCCGACCGTTTCAGCACAAGCCTCTGTATTTCAGGCGTTAGAGGAAATTTCGCGCAAAGGCATGGGTATGACCGCGGTCCTCGATCCTTCTGGATCTGCCGTCGGCATATTTACCGATGGTGATCTGCGTCGACTCATTGAACGCAAAGGTGACGTGCGAAGCCTGAATGTCACCGAGGGCATGAGCCGCAATCCTCGACACATCTCCGCCGAAGCTTTAGCCGTCGACGCGGCGGCTTTGATGGATCAATACCGACTTAACCAAATGTTAGTGGCTGACGCGAGTGGCAAGCTGCTCGGCGCCCTGCATATGCATGACCTGATGGCCGCCAAGGTTGTCTGAGACACTTCGATGAATCGACCCAACCTGATCCCCCATCCTGCCGAATCACTGGTACTCGCCAGAACCCCTGCCGCACTGCGTGAGCGCCTGACGCGCATCAAATTGATGATCTTCGATGTGGATGGTGTGTTAACGGATGGCAGCCTTTGGTACGGCGAACAAGGTGAGATGTTTAAACGCTTTAACGCGCTAGACGGGCATGGATTAAAAATGCTTACGACAAGCGGCATCAAAGTCGCGCTCGTGACCGGTCGTGAAGGCCCAATCGTAGATCGTCGCGCGGCCGAACTGGGTTTAGGTGATGTGATTCAAAATGTGCGCGACAAAGGCGCAGTGCTGACAGAATTGGTGGCCCGCTATCACCTGACGCTCGAAGAATCCGGCTTTATGGGCGACGATCTGATTGACTTGCCGGCCATGCAGCGCGCAGGATTTGCAGCGAGCGTGCCAGATGCGCCGCCTTATATGACGCAAGCGGCACACTGGGTCGCCACAAAATCAGGCGGCAAAGGTGCTGTGCGGGAATGCTGCGACTTGATCTTGGCCTCCCAAGGTCGGTTAGGTCATTTTTTCCAGCCTGGCCGCCTCGGCCCAGGCGTCATCCAATAAATCGAGCTCCATGAAAGAACGCGCGTCCATTGTTATCTCGATTTTCATCCTCTCGCTTTTAGTGATGGGAACATGGTGGGCCGCCGAGTATTCGCAGCGCGCCGTACAAATCGATCCCCCTAGCCGCCTGACACACGAGCGCGACACGTGGGCAAAAAAAATAGTGTTGGTCCGTACCGACCCAAAAGGGATCGTGATCCACCGCCTCGAAGGGGATTTGATGGAGCACTTTCCTGATGACAAATCCTACGAACTTCACGCGCCTCGTGCCTATACCCTCAGAGAAGAAAACCCACTCACTGTTGCCACGTCATCAGTCGCCTTCATTTATGATGAAGGCGACAAAATCGTGATGCGTGGTGATGCGGTGTTGGTGAGGCTCGGTGACGCGCAACGGCAGCCACTCAACTTTCAAAGCGATGAAATCACGATACTGGTGGACAAAGATGTAGCCTACACAGATCTCCCCGCCGTGGCGACGAGTGGTCGCTCAAGGATGAATGGCGTGGGCATGCGTTTTAACAATGCCACGCAGCAACTGGACGTGTTTAAATCGACCGATGTCGACATCGCCCCCAAAGACCAGCGAGAGGGTACGGAACCTCCCGCACAACGAGCCAACCCATGATTTTTAATAGTCATTCTCTTTCTTTTCGCAGCCTCATCGCCTTGAGCCTGCTCGGTCTTAGCTTGTCTACACACGCACAAACGCCGACCGCCAAGCCTATCGCTCCTGTCGAGGAGCCTAGCACGACCATTCTCTCCGATACGCTGCGTTACGACGATACTAAACGTGAGAGCACCTTTACGGGCAAAGTGGTCATGACGCGCGGCTTGTTGACACTCAGTTCAGACGCGCTCTCCATGCGCGAGGATAGCGAGGGCCACCAGTACGGCGTGGCCACTGCCGACACCGGCAAGCGCGTGTTTATTCGTCAAGTTCGCCCCGAAAACTTTGAAGTCTTGGAGGGCGTTGGACTCAAAGCGAACTATGACGGTAAAAATGAGACCTTTGATTTGATTGGTCAGGCTGTCGTGACCCGTTACATTTGTGGAAAGCATTTTGATACGGTCAGTGGTCAGCAAGTGCGCTACAACCAAAAAACTGACGTGTATCAGGCCTTTTCTGGCCCAGACTCATTCAATCCGGATGGTCGTGTTCGCTCCGTCGCGCAACCCAAGGCGCGAACCGACGCCGCCATCGCAGCCTGTAAAGCCGCTCAAGCCAACAATCCAACACCCGCTTTGACGCCCGCCACGCCGCCCGTTGTTTCTCCTAGCCGTTAAAAGTTACCTTATGCAAACCTCGCACGCCTCGTCCAGTCCTGATTCGCACATGCTCTCTATACCTGGGCAACTGACCGCGACAGGCCTGCGCAAGTCCTACGGTGGTCGCATGGTGGTGCAAGACGTATCGATTTCCGTTAAAAGTGGCGAAGTGGTCGGCCTGCTGGGTCCGAACGGCGCAGGTAAAACCACGAGTTTTTACATGATTGTGGGCCTTGTCGCAGCGGATGCGGGCCGGATCGAAATTGACGATACCGTCATCAGCAGTATGCCGATTCACAAACGCGCACGGCTAGGGCTATCCTACCTGCCTCAAGATGCCTCCGTGTTTCGTCGCCTCACTGTCGAAGAAAACATTCGTGCCGTACTTGAGCTACAAGTCGATCACAATGGCAAAAAATTCTCGACACAGAAAATTGAAGAGCAGCTCAATGCCTTGCTCGAAGAACTGCAAATTACACATATCCGCCGCAACAGCGCCCTGTCTCTGTCAGGCGGAGAAAGGCGGCGTGTTGAGATCTCACGCGCGCTGGCGACTCGGCCGCGCTTCATTCTGCTAGACGAACCCTTTGCTGGCGTCGACCCGATTGCCGTCATTGAAATTCAGCGCATTGTGCGCTTTCTCAAAAGCCGCGGTATTGGCGTACTGATCACAGACCATAACGTCCGAGAAACGCTAGGTATTTGTGACCGCGCCTACATCATCAGTGAAGGTAAAGTCCTAACAACAGGGCAACCGGATGACATTATTAATGACGCCTCTGTCCGTCGTGTGTATTTGGGTGAACATTTCAAAATGTAGGTCAATTAGAAAATGACCTCCCCTTTTACGACCATCCCTGCTGCACCGCAGCGCTGAGAGCGTGGGCTCAACATCATAAATAGGGATTTATCCCCTTGCTTTCTGTCTCCAAGTCACTAAACTAAACCTATTGAAACTACAAAAGGAGTTACCGACGATAAAACTGTTGTATGTCTATGCACATAGATAGATCCCTTTATGGAGAGTACGCAATGAACCTCAACATTACTGGTCACCATCTTGACGTCACCCCAGCTATCCGGGAATACATCCAAACAAAGATGACGCGTGTTATGCGGCACTTTGATCACGTGATCGACACACAGGTCATCCTGTCGCTCGAGCCACTCAAGCACCGAGCGGAACTGACGCTCCACATTCCTGGCAAAGACATCCACTGCGAAGCGTCTGAAAACAACCTATATGCCGCAATCGACCTCCTCATTGACAAGGTTGATCGCAAGGTCCTTCAACACAAAACACGCACGCAAAATCATCACCATCTCGCAGCGAAGCGACAGGTCTTTGAAACGGCATAAATCTCAGCTGTGATACATCTAAGTCTCAATCGAATGCCTGCCCATGCGGTGGGCATTTTTGTGTCCTGTCCCCGAAAAAAAGCACGCCGCTTTAGCCCACACCGCAGCATATAATTGTCCGCATGAAACTTTTGTCACGCATTTTGCCTACACGCAATATCGTGCTGGACCTCGCTGTCACCAGCAAAAAACGCGCCTTCGAGCAGGCGAGTCTGTTATTTGAAAATAACGATGGAATAGAGCGTGCGGCCGTCTTTGAGAGTCTGTTTAACCGTGAGCGTCTAGGCTCGACCGCGCTAGGAGGTGGCATCGCCGTCCCACATGGCCGCGTCAAAGGGATCAAGCACTCCGCAGCGGCCTTTTTTAGGCTCGTGCGACCGATTGCCTTCGATGCGCCGGATCGCGAACCTGTAAGCCAATTACTTTTTCTCGTGACGCCCGAAGCCGAAACGCAACAACATCTCGATATACTGGCAGAAGTTGCTCAGCGCCTCTCCGAACCCTCCCTGCGAGAACGCCTGCTCACTGAAGTCGATCCACGCGTTGTGCAACAGCTTTTGACAACGGGCCACGTCTAATCAAACAGCTGGTCCGCCTCTTCCTTCAATCTTGGAGTCGCTATGCTGACGGTGCAGGACCTCGTAAATGACAACGTCGAAGACATTTGTTTCAAATGGATCGCCGGACAGTCCGCCGCAGATCGTCTGATCCCTGACAATGGCATGGCGGCGGCTGACCTGATCGGTCACCTCAACCTGATTCACCCTTCCCGCATCCAGGTATTTGGCCGAGAAGAGATGGACTACTACACCCGCTTTGATAGTCGCCGACGGGTGCACCATCTCGAAGAATTGCTCGCGGGCGGCGTGCCCGCGATCCTACTGGCCGACAACCTTCCCGCCACGGAAGACCTCATTCAAAACTGCGAAAACAGTCATGTCCCTCTTTTATCCACTTCAGTTCACGCCGCCGCGCTGATTGATCTGCTGCGAATCTATCTCAGTCGACGACTTGCACCCACCACCACGGTGCACGGAGTATTTATGGATGTGCTGGGGCTAGGCGTACTCATTACAGGCGAGTCTGGCTTGGGCAAAAGCGAACTCGCGCTAGAGTTAATCTCGCGCGGCCATGGTTTGGTCGCGGATGATGCTGTCGAGTTATCACGCACCGCGCCCCACGTGATTGATGGGCACTGTCCTGAACTCTTGCGCAATATGCTCGAAGTGCGCGGCTTGGGGCTACTCAATATCCGAACAATTTTTGGTGAAACCTCCGTGCGGCGCAAGATGAAACTCAAGCTCATCGTGCATCTTGTGCGCGCCACTGCACAGGACAAGTTTGAACGACTTCCGCTACAAGACATGACCCAAGACATGTTGGGCTGTCCAATTCGCAAGGTGATGTTACAGGTCGCTGCAGGCCGCAACCTGGCCGTACTCGTTGAAGCCGCAGTCCGCAACACGATCCTTAAATTACGCGGCATCGATACGCTTGCCGAGTTTATGGAGCGCCAATCCGCCGCCATAGCAAAAGGACAAGCGTGACATGTCGCAACTCAAAGTCGTTTTGCTGACGGGAATCTCAGGCTCTGGCAAGTCCGTTGCACTGCGGATGCTCGAAGATGCAGGCTATGTTTGTGTCGACAATTTGCCGCTCAAGTTTCTCCAGGAGTTCATCACTTCGATGCGCGATGATGCGGCAAAGCGTATCGCTGTCGCAATCGATATCCGGTCCCCTGGAGAATTGGCAGAAATGCCCGCAGTGATTAGCACATTAAAAAAGGCAAACACTGAGTTTCGTTTGATTTTTTTAGACGCCGATAACGAAACGCTTGTACATCGCTACTCTGAGTCGCGCAGACGTCATCCGTTGTCAGAGCGACTCACGCAAAATGGATTGAGTGCCTCTTTAGAGGAATGTATCCAACTGGAGCGGGATCAGCTCAGTGATCTGCGTGACTTAGGTCACGTCATTGATACCTCGGGCCTGATGCCCGGACAGCTGCGTGCCTGGATACGGGATCTTATTCGCGCCGACCGCCGTCCACTCCTGGTGACGTTTGAGTCCTTCGCCTTCAAAGAAGGTGTGCCGCGTGATGCAGACTTAGTGTTTGATGTACGGTGCCTGCCCAACCCGCATTACGATCCGGCCTTGCGTCCCTTAACTGGCAAAGATCAGCCTGTTGCAGACTGGCTCAAAAGCTTTGCAGATGTCGAGAATATGATTGAGGATATTGAGGGCTTTATCCGCAAATGGCTCCCTCGTTACACTGAAGATACGCGCAGCTATCTCACGGTAGCGATCGGCTGTACTGGCGGTAAACACCGCTCTGTCTATATCGTTGAGTCTCTCGCCAAGCGCTTTGCGCCTCAGCAACACCTTCTCGTGCGGCACCGCCATCAACCCGAGATTTCTGGATGACAACACGCCTCTCCCGAATCTTGCGTGTGCTGAGCATTTGTTTGCTTTGCGGCCTAATCGCAGCGTGTGGCGCACGTAAGGGGGGTGGGTACTATAAAGATGATGGACCGGGCGACAACCCACCGGCGGATCTTGATCGTGTCCCAGATGCTGTGCCCAAAATTGAACCGCTAGCACGCGGCCCCAATCGACCCTACACCGCACTCGGCCAAAGCTTCACCCCAGATACAAGCGGTCGCCCCTATCGTGTACAAGGTCGCGCCTCTTGGTATGGTCGCAAATTTCACGGCAAACCGACCTCCAATGGCGAACGCTACGATATGTACGCCATGACAGCGGCACATCCTACATTACCGATCCCAAGCTATGTGCGCGTCACGCGTGTTTCCACCGGCAAAACCGTTGTGTTACGCGTCAATGATCGTGGCCCTTTTATCGCCAGTAGAGTGATTGATCTATCCTACGTCGCCGCTTACAAGCTCGGCGTGTTGGCACCAGGCAGTGCAGAAGTCATCGTCGAGCGCATCATGCCGGAGGAAATTCGTGGTTGGCGCGCTCAGGCATCCACAGCAGCACCGCCGCCCGCAACTGCCTCCGCACCAATGGTTACTCCTCCGACACAAACGACAGCGACTGCCGCGCCGCCGGCGATGCCTGCACCTGAACCTGCGCGTTCCCAAGCTGGTGTGGCAATAGCCGCCTCAAACATAGAGGTCAGCACGGCCAGCCCAGGGGGATTTTATTTACAAGCCGGCGCCTTTAGTGATCCTGCGCGTGCACAATCCATGGCGGCAGATCTCACAGGAAAAGTCCCGCCAGACCTTGGCGCCACGATCAAGATCGAACAAAACTCTAGTAACTTGTACCGCGTGCGCATTGGTCCGTTTACGAACAGAGAGGCCGCATCTCAAGCAAGCGAACGCCTGAGAGACGGCGCAGGATTACCCACAACAATTTCTGCACCATAAGCTGAGTGCTACTCGCGCTGGGCTTTTCGCGCCAAGGCGCGCGCATATAACGCATCTCGTGGCTGTCCGGTTGCTTTCGCGGCAATCCGTGCCACATCCCGTACCGACATCGTTTCTAGCAGCGCATCTAGCCAGGCGTCCACCGACGCACTCTCCTCGACGTCAAGCGCATCGGTCTGTATCACCGTCTGTGGATGAATAATCACGACATACTCGCCTTGTTCTCTGTGAGGATCTGCAGCTAACCACGCTTCGGCCTCTGCAAGCGGCATCGTGGCAAGCTCTTCAAAGCGCTTAGTCAACTCACGTGCAAACGTCACGAGACGCGCCGGGCCAACGACTGCTAACACATCGGTTGTACTGGCAGCAATGCGATGAGGCGCCTCGTAAAAAACGGTTGCAGCGGGTAGTTGCGTCCACTGCCGAAACCACCGTTGCCTGGCTGAGGATTTCGTCGGCGCAAAGCCTGCAAAAACAAAGCCTGGCGAGGCATCGGTCGTCACGCCTGTCGCCATCAGCGCCGTCACCAAGGCACTTGCGCCCGGCAAAGGAATGACACGAAGACCCACATTGCGTACCGCCTGCACCACTAGACCGCCTGGGTCACTCACCGCAGGAGAACCTGCGTCTGACACGAGGGCGACACGCTGCCCAGCCTGAATACGACTGACAATATCTGCAGCCGCGCTCATTTCATTATGGCGATGCGCCGCCATCAGCGGCGTCCCGATTCCCCAAGCTTCTAGCAAGTTTCTGCTTGCGCGCGTGTCCTCCGCTGCAATGACGTCTGCCCTGTTGAGAGCATGCCAGGCGCGTAAGCTCAAGTCACCCAAATTACCAATAGGTGTGGCCACGACATAGAGCGTATGGGTGGGCCATTGCTGACCTTCCATGCGCTCACTTACACGACCCCATGCATCGGGTGACGGATCAGGGAGGATTTTTTCGGATATTCCGGATTGGCTGACATCATTCATTGTGTCAGTGTAGACCGCCAGCTCACCCTTCGTCACGCTTCAGATCATCTCATGACTCCTCCCTGCCTCACTGACCAGACTCCCTTTTTGATTGCACAAGCAGCCCAAACGCGTGCAATCCGTGCCAGACACCGCAAACAACGCCGCATTACCCTTAACAACCAAAAAAACGACCTCGCCTCTTTTACCTCAGTACCCGAACGCAGCCCGAGTCAACAAATCGGAGACCGCTATGAGGCTCTTGCTTGGGAAGCACTCAGCCAAGCAGGCTGCAGCCTGCTTGGCAAACAGCTACGCTGCCCAGTGGGAGAGCTCGATCTTGTCGTGCGTGACGGCAAGACGCTCGTGTTTGTCGAGGTACGTTATCGCGCCAGCCAGCGCTTTGGCGGAGCCGCTGCGAGCATTACCCGCGCTAAGCAGGCACGCCTCATGAAAGCGATTGACTGGTGGCTGCCCAAGATGGTCAAAACAGCCTTTGGGGGCAAAATGCCGCTTTGCCGTATTGATCTTGCCACTTTCGAGCAGGACACTCTGACATGGCACCGAGATGCCGTGCGCCTAAGCCAAGATAAGTGAGATAATAAAGAATCTTAAATCTTGTTGATCGCCATGGATCTTGCCAACAACCTTGTAGCCCATTTTGAAGACAACATTGCTGCGACGCGACGCAGCATGGAAACGCTCGCTGAGCCTCTCTCGCGCGCTGTCGACGTCTGTTTTGGCTGCGTCACCAACAATGCAAAAATCTTAGCGTGTGGCAATGGCGGCTCTGCCGCAGATGCTCAGCACTTTATTGCAGAGCTTGTCGGCCGTTTTGAGCGCGATCGCCTGCCCCTCGCAGGTGTCGCCCTCAACACCGACACCTCTATCTTGACGGCGGTTGGAAACGACTACGGTTTTGATCAGATTTTTGCACGCCAAGTCAGCGCGTTAGGACAGCCCGGTGATGTGCTGGTTGCGATCTCCACGAGCGGAAACTCCGCCAACGTACAACGCGCGATTCAAGCCGCGCACGAACGTGAAATGCGCGTCATTGCCCTAACTGGCAAAGGCGGAGGTCAGATCACAGACCTGTTACTCGATCACGACATCCACCTGTGTGTCCCGCATGATCGTACGATGCGCATCCAGGAAGTTCATATCTTGCTACTACACATTTTGTGTGACGGTATCGACGCCCTTTTACTTGGAGACCCCGCATGAGTCTAAATCGACAATTCATCCGTCCTTTGATGGTGTGCGCAGCGTTCGTTGCCGCAGGCTCTTCACTGACTGCTTGCATCCCGCTGCTCATCGGCGGCGCCGCAGCGACAACGGGTATGGTTGTCGTGGACCGTCGCACCGTTGGCGAACAAGTCGAAGATAAGTCTATCGAGCTCAACATCGGCAGCCAATTTCGCACAGACTTCGGTGATGCGGTCCGGTACACAGTCACCGCGTACGATGGTGTAGTGCTCCTGACCGGAGACACGATCAGCAACGAATTCAAAACAAAGGCGGGTGAAGTTGCGCGCAAGGTCGAACACGTCAAGTCGGTCTCCAACCAAATCGCCGTCGTGAAACAGCTAGCGCCCTTTAGCGTCGTCAGCAACGACATCTGGATCACTTCCAAAGTCATGACGATCTTGGCCACCACCAAAGACATTCCTTCACGTACGATTGTTGTCACAACAGATCGTAGTGTGGTCTATCTCATGGGACTTGTCACACAACAAGAGGGTGACTTAGCGGCTAAAGCTGCCTCGCAAGTGAGCGGCGTTAAACGTGTTGAAAAACTATTCCAAATCATTACGCCCGCCGATGCCAAAAGACTGGATGATGCGGCGCGCATAGGCCGCAGTAGCACGAGCACCCAATCCACAACACCAATGGGTGAAAACACATCAAATGCCGCTGGCGGAATGAGTGGGGATACCCCTCCTGTTGGCGGCGTACAGGCGATGCCTATCCAATGAAAAAGCTAGTCGCTCTGATTTTATTAGTAGCAGTGGGAGGGCTGACAGGGTGGTTTGTCAGCACGCGCTCGACGCCTGCGCCTGAGGTCACTTTTGCGACGCTTTCGGGCCAACCCATCACGCTCTCAGAACTGCGCGGCAAGGTAGTATTAGTGAAATTCTGGGCCACCAGCTGTGTCAGCTGTGTCGCCCAGATGCCCGACAACATCGCCAATTACAATGACTATCACGACAAGGGATTCGACATTATTGCGGTGGCTATGCAATACGACCCCGCCAATTACGTCATCAACTTTGTTGAAACACGCAAACTCCCCTTTACTGTTGCGCTGGATACACAGGGCAAGGTCGCAAAAGCCTTTGGAGACGTCAAACTGACCCCTATGGCATTCCTCATTGATAAAAATGGCAATATCATCAAGCGCTATTTGGGTGTCTATGACAAAAATGAATTGCGTCAGTCAATTAAAAAAGCACTGGCGAGTTAAATCTACCTCTTGAATAATACGTATACCTTCCTCATTCACTTTCCACTTACTGTTGCCTCAGCCAAATGACTAGTCAGCCCCCTCCTGCCTCCTTGCCTCCAGAAATCGTTGCACAAGTTCTCTCTGAGAGCCTTCCGTACATCAAACACTTTCACGGTAAAACAATTGTCATCAAATACGGTGGCAACGCAATGACCGAAGAGGTCCTTCAACGTAGCTTCGCCCATGACGTTGTCTTGCTCAAACTTATCGGTCTCAATCCGATCGTGGTGCACGGCGGTGGCCCGCAGATTGACGAAGCACTCCGACGTATCGGCAAAAAAGGCACCTTTATCCAAGGCATGCGTGTCACGGATGCAGAGACCATGGAGGTTGTCGAGTGGGTGCTTGGCGGACAAGTTCAACAAGACATTGTGTTAATGATTAATGAGGCAGGCGGCAAAGCGGTAGGGCTGACCGGCAAAGATGGCTGCCTCATTCAGGCCCGTAAAAAAATGATGCCCAACAATGATGATCCCGTCAATCCGTTGGATATCGGCTATGTCGGCGATATTGCGCACGTTGAGCCCGCTGTAGTGAAAGCCTTACAGGACGATCAGTTTATCCCTGTGATTTCCCCAATCGGCTATGGTGAGGACGGCTTGGCCTACAACATCAATGCCGACGTTGTCGCAGGCAAAATGGCCGAAGTGTTGGGCGCTGAAAAACTGCTCATGATGACCAACACCCCCGGTGTACTCAACAAAGATGGTCAATTGATGCGTAGCCTGTCCGCCAAAACGATCGATGCGCTGTTTGCCGACGGCACGATCTCAGGTGGCATGCTGCCAAAAATTTCATCTGCACTGGATGCGGCACGCAATGGTGTGAAATCTGTGCACGTTGTGGATGGTCGTGTGCCACATTGCTTGCTGCTCGAGATCCTCACCGATCGCGGTGTCGGCACAATGATCACGTCAGAGTGATTCACAAACGCTTTACGCCCCATGCACCTGTTCGCACGCGGCGCGCACGCATACACACGCCTGCGCGCGCTGCACACATCACTCAGGCCAAAGAGCGTGTATGGCTCTTTGATCTGGACAACACGCTACACGACACGTCACACAAGATTTTTCGTGAGATCAATCTAGGGATGACAGCTGCCGTTATGGAAAGCCTTGC
The DNA here is from genome assembly GCA_945862495.1 of Bordetella parapertussis. Classification (GTDB taxonomy): domain Bacteria; phylum Pseudomonadota; class Gammaproteobacteria; order Burkholderiales; family Burkholderiaceae_B; genus Zwartia; species Zwartia parapertussis_G. The sequence continues at coordinate 80,417 of CAMAYM010000001.1, forward strand.
GGTCGATGAGGCTACCGCCAGTCAGCTTCGTACCACCTACTGGAAGCGTTACGGCGCCACTCTTATCGGCCTTGTTCGTCATCACGGTATCGACCCACATCAGTTTCTCCATCGCAGCCATGATTTTGATGTCGTGCCTTTAGTCAAAGCCGAGCGCGGCTTAGCCCAAAAACTCCGCCGCCTACCTGGACGCAAAATCCTCGTCACCAATGCGCCGATGCAATACGCGCGAGCAGTGATGAAACATTTAAAAATTTTGCGATGCTTTGACGGTTTTTGGGGCATTGAGCACATGCAGCTTCATGGACACTTTCGCCCTAAACCGTCTGTTGCGCTGATGCGTCATATATTGGCGCACGAGGGCATTCACCCAAGACGCGCGGTCTTGGTCGAAGACACCAAGGCAAACTTGCGCGGCGCAAGGCATGCGGGCTTGCGAACCGTCCATGTTTTTCACCCCGGCACCCCTTTTGCAAAAGGCAAGCGGGGACGTCCCAACTACGTAGACTTGCGGGTAAACTGCGTAGGTGATTTGTTGCTTCAAAAGCGCACACTTCAAGGCGTGTGAGACTCAATGTCGCATCCTTCTCCTTACCCTTAACGCTCCTTCTGGACAAACGTGTATGTCGGTTAAAACGGGCGAACGCAAACACCAGATTCTGCAAACACTCGCAGAGATGCTTGAACAGCCTCGCGCTGCTCGCATCACGACCGCTGCACTCGCCGCGAAAATGCAGCTCTCCGAGGCTGCGCTTTACAGGCATTTTGCAAGTAAAGCTCAGATGTTTGAGGGCTTGTTCGAATTCATCGAAACAACCATCTTTACTCTCGTCAACCAGATTGTTGCCAGCGAACCTAACGGGGTCGAGCAAGCGCGCAAAATCGCCATCATGCTAATGACTTTTGCAGAGCGCAACAAAGGGATGACGCGTGTCTTATCGGGGGATGCCTTGGTCACTGAAGACGAAAGACTTCAGGGTCGCATCACGCAAATCACCGACCGCATCGAGGCCGTCTTTAAACAGTCACTTCGACAAGCTGTTACTTCAGGTGCCCTCAATCCTTCCTTAGAAATCACGCCACTTGCTGCAGCATTGACGCATATTGTGTTGGGAAGCTGGTTACGGTTTGCACAAAGCGGCTGGCAAGCAACACCTTCGACGCATATGCATGCGCAGCTCAGACTCCTGCTCGATCCACGCCCTTAAGTTCGGCTGGCGCACACCAGACACGCGGGATCACGTTTAACGCGCACGCTATGCCATTGCATATCGAAGGCATCTAGCATCAGCAACCGTCCCTTGAGTGTTTTTCCGACATCGGCGATCACCTTGATGGCCTCTGCCGCCTGCATACTGCCAATGATACCGACAAGTGGCGCAAACACGCCCGTTGTTGCACAGCTCAAGGCCTCGACATCCTCTGCCTCTGGAAACAAACAATGATAGCAAGGCGCCTCTGGATCTCGCGGATCAAAAACGCTGATTTGTCCGTCGAAACGAATGGCGGCCCCTGACACAAGCGGTTTGCGATGTTCAACGCAGGCTTTGTTGACCGCGTGCCGCGTAGCAAAATTGTCCGTACAGTCCAGCACAACGTCAACGGCTGCGATCTCGGCCCTTAAATCTTCGGCTTCCATCCTGATAGTGCGCACCTCGACCACGATATCTGGATTGAGTGCGAGCATTGTTTGACGACCAGACTCCGCTTTGAGTGAACCGATCCGAGCATCTGTATGAAGGATTTGACGCTGCAGGTTACTCAGCTCGACAGTGTCATGGTCTGCCAAGATAATATGCCCAACCCCTGCCGACGCAAGGTATAAGGCGGCAGGAGAGCCAAGGCCTCCTGCCCCAATCACTAACGCGCGCGCAGCCAGCAGTTTTTCCTGGCTCTCTATCCCAAACTCATCTAACAGAATATGTCTGGCATACCGTAGTAATTGGTTGTCGTTCATTTGCCTTTTACAGCACCCCCAGCAGGCTCAGCGCTCACGGTCTTTGGACGCGGCACAGCCTTTTGAATGGGCTTACCTTCCAAGAAGTTCAAGGCTTGATTCAGCTGGAAATCTTCTGGTGTGCCGAACTGGAAAATCTTATTGGTATCGGCCAGCGGTGGCTCCTCTTCTTTTGCCTTTAAATCGGATTCAGGCTGACCACTCCGGTTGTTGCTCAAGTGACGCTTAAGATCTGCCTCTCGCGACATGCGGAACAAGTCGCCCTCTGCCGTATCGGCCACCACCACATCAGGCATGATGCCCGTCGCTTGAATCGAGCGACCCTTAGGGGTGTAATAACGCGATGTGGTGAGCTTGATGGCTGTGGTGTCAGAAATTGGCAAAATCACTTGTACGGAGCCTTTTCCGAACGTGCGGTTGCCCATAATCGTGGCACGCTTATGGTCTTGTAAAGCACCCGCGACAATTTCCGATGCGGACGCCGAGCCAACGTTCACTAAAACAACCATGGGTACTGTTTTTACCCATGCAGGCAAACCAGCCAAATAATCATTTTCGCCACGCGCATAGTCTGCGGGGTTGGACAAATACTTTTGCTTAGAGTCAGGCGCACGTCCATCCGTCGATACGACAAGCGTATCGGGCTTAAGGAATGCCGCAGAGACGCCAATCGCACTCGTCAGCAAACCACCGGGATCGTTACGTAAATCCAAAATCAACCCACGCGGCGCGCCTTTTTCACCAAGCTCTTTCAAGTGACGCACCAAGTCGACACCCGTTTTTTCCTGAAACTGGGCAATCCGGATGTAGCCGATATTGTCTTGCAACATCTTGCTACGTACACTTCGTACACGAATCGTGTCACGGATAATTTTGATGACAATGGGCTGTGCCTGACCCTGACGCGCAATCGTCAGCGTAATGGGCGTCTTGACTGGACCACGCATCATCTTGACGGCGTCATTCAGTGACAGACCTTTTGTCGAGGTATCGTTAATTTTGGTGATGACGTCACCCGCACGAATGCCCGCACGCGCAGCAGGTGTGTCTTCAATGGGGGAGATGACTTTAACCATCCCATCTTCGGTACCCACTTCAATCCCTAATCCACCAAACTCGCCTTGGGTGGCGCTCTGCATTTCTTTAAAGGCATCGGCATCCAAGTACGCAGAGTGGGGATCCAGATCAGACAACATGCCTGAAATCGCTCCGCTGATCAGCTTTTTATCTGGCACAGCTTCGACGTAGTTGTTTTTAATCGCAGAAAAAACGCTGGAGAACTGTCTGAGCTCGTCTAGCGGTAAGGGCGAGCCGCGTTGAGCCACGGCACTGATGCCAATGCTCAATAGCACACCTGCGATGATGCCGACTGATACCAAACCTAAACTACGAATTTTGCGAGTGCTCATGCACATTCCCGAATTGAATGTCGATCAAACTAAAACAAAACTACAGAAAGCGTAATGGTCTGCGCAGGGAATAGCAATCCCCAGTCTGCAAATCATCAGCGAGTCAGAAACATCAAGGGATCAACGGCTGCGCCGCGATGCCTGATTTCGAAGTATAGGGCCGAATCCACCTGACCACCCGTACTCCCTGCAAGTGCAATGGTATCTCCTGGACGGACCGAATCACCAACTTGTTTGAGCAAGCTCTGGTTATAGGCATAAACGCTCAAATATTGCTCGCCATGGTCCACAATAAGCAGATTGCCAAAGCCTCGCAACCAATTGGCATAAACCACCGATCCGCCCCCCACTGCCTGCACCGGTGCACCGTCACTCGCCTTGATGAGTATGCCACGCCACATCCCGCCCTCAGGACGATCTGTCCCAAACCGCGCCATGACACTTCCCCTCAAGGGCCAGCGCAATCCTTTTTTAAGCCCCTCCCCGGACTGCGGTGTCGAAACGGCCTCTGACGTTCGGGCCGACTGCGTTCGCTCCTGCTCTTGAGCAGCACGGCGCGCGCGCTCAATTTGCTGCTCTTCTTGGGCCGCGAGCGCTTGGGCGCTTCGTTGTTGCTCATCAGCACGACGCGTCTGCTCCGCGCGCGTGCTCTCCTCGGCCCGCCTGGCCTGCTCAGCCACTCTAGCCTGTTCGGCGCGTTTGGCTTCTTCAGCACGCTTGGCCTCCAGAGCGCGACGTGCCTCTTCGGCCTTTTTAGCGGCTTGAATTTGTCCGCCGAGGCTATCGATTAAGCCAGCTAATCGCTGATCGTCCTGACCTAAACGAACTGCCTCAGAACGTTGCGCCTGAATTTGCCCCTCGATGCGAGCGAGAACCGTGGCGCGCTCCTTTTTTTGACCTTCCAACAGGCTGCGCTGCTGCGTGGTTTCCTCGATAAGCTGCGCTACCTCTTTTTGATGCGCATCTTGCCGCGCCTCCAGTTGCGCCAAGCGCTCGATTTCAATCTTGAGTTCGGCAACCGCTTTAGCACGCGACTGTGACACATAGTCGAGATAAGCCAAATTTCGACTCAATTCCTGGGGATCATCACCCGACAGTAGCGCAGTCCAAGGCGATAGCCCGCTCGCATATTGCCTACGCAACTGATCTGACAGCTCCTCTCGGCGCTGTGTGAGCGTAGCCTGCTGACGCACAATCTGCTTTTTTAAGCTCTCAAGCTCAGCGCGCGCTTTTTTTAGCTGAGTCCCAAGCTCATTCAACCGACGGGTAGTCTGCGAAATAGCCACCTCAGAGGCTTTGAGCGCATCCGCAGCCTCTTTGCGCACAGCCTCTTTGGCGTCCAGCTCCTTTTGCAGTGCCTGAATCCGAGTGCGAAGGTCAGTCCTCTGCTGTTCTGCAGCACTGCGTTGGCCGGCCAAGTCCGCAGTACTGGGCGCAGCCAAGGGAGCGCCGGACCAGGCCAGCCAGACCAGCGATGCGCACCACACACGAACCCACAGACGCATGCGGCTAGTCCTTTTTAGCCTTACCTTGTGCCGCAACAGCGGCCATTGCGGCCTCGATTTCAGCCGGATCACCCAAGTAATAGTGTCGAATCGGACGTAAGTCCTTGTCCAGTTCGTACACCAAAGGCTGTCCTGTCGGAATATTGAGATGGACGATGTCTTCTTCAGAAACGTTATCAAGGTGCTTGATCAATGCCCGCAAGCTGTTGCCATGTGCAGAAACCAGTACCCGCCGGCCAGCCCGGATTGAAGGTGCAATCGTCTCTTCCCAAAAAGGCAATACCCGCACAACAGTGTCCTGCAGACACTCGGTGGCAGGCAACTGTTCGGCCGTCAAACGGGCATAACGTGGGTCAAACTTTGGATGCCTAGGGTCATCTAAACCAAGAGGATTGGGGGCGATCGCATAGGCACGACGCCAGATCAACACCTGTTCATCTCCATATTGTGCGGCCGTTTCAGCCTTGTTTAGCCCCTGAAGCGCGCCATAATGGCGCTCATTGAGTCGCCAGTTATTATGGATGGGTAAATACATTGCATCCATGGCGTCCAAAGCAATCCAAAGCGTGCGAATGGCGCGCTTGAGCACTGAGGTAAAGGCAATGTCAAATTCGTAGCCCTGTTCCTTGAGCAATTGACCGGCTTTACGCGCCTGATCCCGACCAAGATCGGTCAGATCAACGTCGGTCCAGCCTGTAAATCGGTTTTCAAGGTTCCATTGGCTTTCGCCGTGACGCATCAATACAATTTTATACATGGCAGACACAGGTTAAAGTGTGGTTAAAACATCATTTTATAATTGTCTGAGTCATATCTCATAACCCACCCCGATTTAGGGGTGTCACTGCCTTTCTGGATACACCGTGGATTTCTTTCTTAGTCAAAATAACCTGTTACTCATTGGCGTGGCGCTGGTCTCTGGTCTAGCCCTTGCCTGGCCCATGATTCAAAGCAAGCGCGCGGGCGCGAGCATTACCTGCACACAGGCGGTGCAAATGCTCAATCATCAGCACGCAATCGCCATCGACATTCGTCCGACTGAGGCCTTCCAAGCAGGGCATATTCTGCACGCTCGCAGCATTCCTGCCGCCGAAATCGAGAAAAAGGCTGTCAATTTACCCAAAAACAAACCCTTAATTGTGGTGTGTGATTTCGGTCGAACCGCTGGAAGCGCAGCCGTTCGCCTTCGCGCACTCGGCTTTACGGATGTGAGTGTGCTGGGTGGCGGGATCCGCGCTTGGTCAACCGCCGGCATGCCTCTCACCACTAAATAATCCCTTACGGAGTTCCGCACATGAATAAAGTTGTGATGTACACCACCGGCTATTGCCCTTATTGCTCTCGCGCTGAAATGTTGCTGACGCAACGCGGTGTCACTGAAATCGAAAAGATTCGGATTGACGAAGATACTGCGCAACGCGCGCTCATGATGGAGCGAACTGGACGGCGCACCGTTCCTCAAATTTATATTGGTGAAACCCATGTCGGCGGTTTTGACGATTTGTCCGCATTGGATAAAGAAGGAAAACTTTTACCACTGCTCAACGGTTAAATATGTACGCTTTCTGGTCTCTCTAACGACCTTTTCGCCTCACACTCTCATCGCTTTTTCAAGCCTCTACTGGAAAATTTCATGGCCGAACAAAACTCTCCCGCTGACAACGCCCCTTCATTCAACATGCAGCGCGTCTATCTCAAGGACCTTTCACTTGAGATGCCAAACGCACCTGCCGTCTTCCTTGAACAAGAAGCCCCCGAAGTCGAGGTTTCAATCAACATTGGCGGCCAGGCTTTGGCTGAAACCGTGTTTGAGTCGACTGTGACCGTGACCGTGACGACCCGCATCAAGGACAAAGTGCTGTATCTGGTCGAAGCCACGCAGGCCGCGATTTTCGAGATGGTCAATATTCCTGCTGAGCAAATCGACCCCTTGATGGGCATCGTATGTCCCACCATGCTGTACCCTTACCTACGCTCCAACGTCGCGGATGCGATCACGCGCACGTCCCTGCCCCCTCTGCATTTAGCTGAGGTCAATTTTCAAGCACTCTATGAGCAACGCGTGGCCCAAGCGACCCAGGAAGCCGCCTCCGCTCCCGAAGACTCCGGTCTGATTTTGCCTCCCGGTGTGACCCGCCAATAAAGCGGCCCTCACACTTGGATCTCTGGCGGCACGGTTAGACGATGCCCACGCAAAAAACCGAACACCCACCGCGCCCTGTCGCGGTGCTGGGCGCTGGCGCCTGGGGCACCGCGCTTGCGTGTGCGGCGAGCCGCCATGGGCCCACCATGTTATGGGCTCGTAACGCGCTACTGTCTGAGCAATTACATGCCACTAGAGAAAATGCGCAGTATCTACCCGGCATTGCATTGCCTGAAGACCTCTTGTTTACCGCTAGTCTGGATCAAGCGCTCGCACATGCCCAGTCTAAAGGGTCAGCCGCGCCAGGCGTATTGATCCTAGGTGTGCCTCTCGCGGGCCTGCGAGCACTATGTATCGAGCTGAGTGAAAACCTATCCAGACAACTATCATTTCAGCGTTCGCCAACACTCCAAACACTCGCAGGTATTGTCTGGACCTGCAAAGGTCTAGAGGTTGAAAGCGGCAAGCTGCCTAGTGAAATAGCGGCCGAAGCACTCCGGGACGTGCCACATATTCCAACTGGTGTGC
>CAMAYM010000002.1 GCA_945862495.1 Bordetella parapertussis
GTCTTCAAAGCCTTTAATACCAAGCTCAGTGAATGTGGGGGTATCTGGCAGGATGGTTTGGCGCTGAGATCCCATCACCGCCACCATGCGGAGCTTCCCAGCCTTTTGGTACTCAATGAAATCGGGTACGGATGCGACGCCAGCGGGAATTTGTTTGCCAAGCATATCGGCAATCATAGGAGCACTGCCTTTATAGGAAACTGCAATGAGATCAAGCTTGTATTGCGCAGCGAGTACTCTGACAAGAAACTCTGGAACTGATTGAGGCGCAGGGACACCGACAGAAGCTTTTCCTTGTTGTTGTGTCCGAACTGCATGCACAAATTGGTTTAGCGTTGTTTCAGCTAAATATCCCGACAATGCGATCCCGTTAGTAAAGGTGGCAAAACCGGCCACAGGCACAAAATCTTTTGCAGGCTCAAAGCCAGCTTTTTTATTAATGAGGGGCAAGATAGAAATCGTGTGATCGTGCGAAAGAAAGAGTACAGAACCATCAGCAGGCGCATTTTTTAGCGCTTGTGCCGCAATCTGACCACCTGCGCCAGCACGGTTTTCGATGATTACCGGAACGCCCAGAGTCTGACTCAGTTGATCGCCTAGTAACCGAGCGATCGCATCCGTCCCACCTCCAGCGGGAAAACCCACCATGAGTTTGATCGGGTTTGTTTTGGCAATGGTTGTCGCACTACATAGAGTAATGAAAAAATAAATAAGTGCATTTAATACACGCACATTGAAATTCATCCGCATCGCGATCTCAGCCTTTTCTGCAAAACATGCCAAGCTGAGATTTTATGCATAATTTAGGATTGGATATTCACGTCGCTAATGATTTTCTGCCGGGAACTAAATGACTAAATAGCAGTCTGAGCCATCAATTAGATTTTTATATCGCAGAGCATTACGTTTCCCAACTGATGTGTCATGCATCTAAGAGGCAAAAAGATGTTGAATATGCTCAAACTTCCGCTGATTGCGACGATTCTATTGTCAAGTGCTTGTGTTGCAGTTGCACCGAGTCGTCCTGGCTATGCTTATAGTCAGGAAAATTATTATGGCGGCGCGTATTATTCACCGCCTGTTCGCTACTACGCACCCCCTGTTCCCTATTTCGCCCCTTTCCCTGTTTATGTCCCTCCCCCTCGTGTAGTAGTGGTGCGTGAGCGTCCCAGATGGTCAAAACCGGATCGACACCGACACGACCACGGCCCGTATCGGCGTTGATGCACTGCAGCAAGCTGTTTGCGTTCAGTGGATGCGTGCCTCGGTAGCCCAAACTCCAGCAAGATTTGAAATTGTCCGGATTGGAAACTCTCACAATCCGGACAGAACTATTGGGCTTTCCCGAAACAAACCATTTCACAAGAGGTATCCTTGCGCTAATTTCTACAATATTGGAGATGGCATTCAATGGACTTTACCTTCACTCCCCAAGAGGAACAGTTACGCGCTGAGGTTCAGGCGTTTCTCGTCGAGCATTTCACCGAAAAAGTGCGTGCAGAGAACGCCGCAGGCAAGCGCGGAGAAGGTTGGGGAGAGGCCATCCGTGATTTCTTTGAACAGGTGAACCAAAAGCGTTGGTTTGCTTGGAGCTGGCCCGCGGAGTTTGGTGGCGGTGGCGGCGACAGGACGATGCAGTTTGTGATTGAAGAAGAGTTTTATCGCTATACCGGTATAACGCTCGGGGGCGGCACTGGCGCACCTTCAATCTTGATGTTTGGCACCGCCGCGCAGAAAGAAGAGTTTGTGCCGCGCTCGATCAAACGGGAAATTATTTTTTGCCAAGGCTACAGTGAGCCAGGATGTGGCACAGACCTAGCCGGTATCCGTTGCCGCGCCAAGCGGGTCGGCGACAAGTACATCATCACAGGTCAAAAAATCTACACGACGAACGCACAGAATGCAACGCATATCTATTTGATGGTGCGCACGGATCCGGATTCGGTGCGTCATCGCGGTTTATCGATTTTGCTCGTTCCCATGGGGATGCCAGGCATGACGGTGCGTCCGTTATGGACCGTACAAAATGATCCGCCTGCGCCGTTTGGCACGACCTACGGCGAAGAGCGCACCAATGAAGTGTTCTTTGATGATGTCGAAGTCCCAGCATCTTGCTTGTTGGGTGAGGAGGGCGGTGGTTGGGAGGTCGCACGACGCGGTTTGAATCTGGATCGTGTGGGTGCTTGGCGTTATCTGATTTCCGTGATGCGCGATGAGGATATCGTGAATTGGCTGCACACTGAAGGAGAGCTCCAGGACACGCTGCGTGATGATCCGCAGGTACGCGACAAGATTGCTGAAATGTGGACGGAGGCTGAGGTCTGCCGCTTAATGACGATGCGCAGTATCAGTATTGAACAAAATGGTGGCAAGTTTACCTACGAAGGTTCTGCGGAAAAGGTGTTTGCACCAGAGCACAGCGTGCGCGCCACTGAAGCATATAGCCAGGTGCTTGGCCCTTTTGCGCAGCTGATGCAAGGCTCACCCAATGCGATTGAAAAAGGGATTTTTGCTCATAATATTCTCGGCGCCTATCAGTCGACTATTAATCACGGTAGCGTGCAAGTGATGCGTGATCAGGTGGCCCGTATTGGCTTGGGTCTGCCGCGCGCTGCTAAATAATAAAGAGACAGGTGATTTGAAAAAATGAATATTTTGCTTGATGAACAAGAAGTACAAATCCGCGATGCGGCCGCAGAGTTTTTAGAGGGTGAGTGCACACCGGCCTTGGTGAGAAAGGTTGAAACGGGTGCATTGAAATACTCGCCTGAGCTGTGGTCTAAGTTTGCAGAGAACGGCTGGCTTCGGTTGTGCTTATCGAACAAGGCGGGTGGCGAAGCGCTTCCCTTGCCCTATCTCGGTTTGTTGTTTGAAGTGGCTGGCTACCATATAGCCCCCATCCCGCTGCATGCGACGATGGTCCCTGCGATGATCATCGATCGTTACGGTAGTCCCGAGCAAGTCAGTATGTTGCAAGCTGTCGTCGCGGGCGAATTGATTCTCAGTCATGCTGTTGTCGAGCAGACGGGACGTTGGTCGAAGGAAGCGATTGCAATGCAGGGGCGGATTGAGGGCAGTGAACTTGTCCTGAACGGCAGCAAAACCTTTGTGGGTAGCTTTAGTGCCTCCCAGCAGTGCATGGTGATTTATCGCGATGCAAGCGCACCAAACGCACTGGGGGTTGTGCTTGTGCCAACGGATGCGTCTGGTCTGAGCAGTGAGCCGCTTGCTTCGATGGCGAAGGATGGTGAGTCGAATGTGCAATTTAAAGAGGTGCGTGTACCGCTCGGCGCACGCATAGGAAATGCACAGTCCGGTAATCTAATCGCTAGAGAGTTAATGGACTTGTCAGCTGTGTTGTATGCCTCCATGCTTGCAGGTGCTGCATGCAGAACCTTGGATATGGCGGTCACACACGCCAAACAACGCGAGGCGTTTGGTCAGCCGATTGGTGCGTTTCAGGCCATCCAACATTTGTGCGCCAATATGGTCAATGCGATTGATGGTACGACCATGCTGTCCCGAGAGGCACTCTGGCGGATGCAGGAAAATCTTCCTTATCAAGTGAATGTCGCGCAGGCTAAATCTTTTGGTAATGAGCAGTGCATGATGGTGGTCCGCTCTGCTCAACAGATTCATGGTGGTATGGGTTTTATTCGTGATTTCGATTTGAATCTCTGGTACCGTCGAGTAGGCTCTTGGAGCTTGCGAGGCGGTACGGCTGCAGAGCATCGCCGCACGATTGCTGCGGCGTTGATTGATCAGCCCCGTCGCGTGAGGATTGGTGTTATTCCAACAGCCTAATATTGAATGGTTGAGTGAAAGCACACTTCTTAATGCGTTTGATGAACGTTAAAACTTTTTACAGGAATATGCCATGATCACTAGACTTAAATTTCTCGGTGTAGGCATCGCTGCCGCCGCCTCACTGATATTTTCTCCAGTTTGGGCTCAGGCAACGCCTGACCTTGGTACCCCGACCTTGCCTGCACCCGGTTTTAAAAAGGTGAAAGTCGGCGAGATGGAAGTGATTTCTCTCAACGATGGTGTTTCACGTCGTCCGCTAGTTGCGGAGTTTGTCAAAAACGCACCACTTGATGAAGTCAAAGCACTCTTAAAATCACAAAGCTTGCCAACAAATTACATCGATATTCCTTTCACGCCATTTTTAGTGGTGAGCGGCAATCAGCGATACCTGATGGATACGGGATTTGCTGATAATGGCGGCGCGACAACAGGCAAGACGGTTGCAAACATGGCCGCTGCTGGTTTCAAACCCGAGGACATCAACAACGTTGTGATCAGCCATTTTCATGGTGATCACATTAATGGGTTGCTCTACAAAGACGGCTCGTTGGTTTATCCAAACGCCAAGGTTCATGTGCCAGCAGGCGAGTATGCGTTTTGGATGGATAAAGAGCGCTTGGAGAAAGCCTCTGGTGGGTTAAAGGGTGCGATGACCAATGCGCAACGTGTCTTTAACAAAATCCCCGCAGATAAACTGATCAAGTTTGAATCGGGTAAAGACGTCGCACCTGGCATCACTTCTGTCGCAGCGTTTGGTCACACACCCGGCCATACGCTCTTTACCGTCAAGTCAGGCGGCCTGTCGTTTATCTATGTGGCTGACATCACAAATGTGCCTGAATTGTTTGCCCGCAATCCAGACTGGGCAGTGACGTTTGATATGGATGCAGAGATGGCGCGTCAGTCACGTCGCAAGATCTTCGACATGATTGTCAAAGATAAGATGATGGTGGGTGGATTTCACTTTCCTGGCAATGCGATCGGCACGATCGCGCCTTTGGGTAACGGCTATCAGTTCACGCCGATGAAGTAAGTCATCCATGCGACCTTTGCAATCCGGGTCGGTTGCAGCACGAAGCCCTCTTTAGCTCGAGTATTGAAGCTAAAGAGGGCTTTGTTTTTGTGTAGGCTCTACAATCATCTTATATAAGACTGATGAGCGGATGTTCCACATGAATTTTATTTATGCGCAAATGAATGAAAGACTTCAAGGCCTGAATGTCAAGGCACTTTTGGCTGGGGTGATGCTGCTGTTAGCCTCTTCTGTATCTGCACAACCAGCCAGCTTTGACTCCTGTGTCAAAGGACTGCGTCAATCAGTCGTTTCTCAGGGTATCAGTGCAGCTGTATTTGATCGAGCAACGGCTGGCATCGAACCTGATCCGGATGTGCTCAAGGCCTTTTCTTTTCAGCCTGAGTTTAGAACAGCAATTTGGGATTACCTTGCAGGTCTGGTGGATCAGGAGCGTGTGGATGATGGCCGCGCAAAGCTCAAAGAGTGGTCCAAAGTACTGGCAGAGGCCGAACAAAAATATGGTGTCGATCGCAATGTGGTGGTTGCGGTTTGGGGTGTCGAGTCCAATTACGGACGGATTCAGGGGAAGCGTGAAATCGTGCGTTCTTTGACCACACTTATTTGTGCGGATAAACGTCAAGCGTTCTTCAGAGGCGAGTTATTGGCGACCTTACGCATTTTGCAGAGTGGTGATATCCCGCAAGAAGCCTTAGTGGGTTCGTGGGCAGGTGCGTTTGGACAAACTCAATTTATGCCTACAACCTATCAACGGTTGGCCGTAGATTTTGATGGTGACGGTCGTCGAGATATTGTGGGCTCAGTCCCGGATGCGTTGGGATCGACCGCAAACTTTTTAAAAAAAGCGGGTTGGATCACCGGGCAGCCTTGGGGTGTTGAGGTACAAATCCCTGCCAACTATTCAGGTCCGTCAGGCCGTCGGACGAAGCAGTCCCTTGCGCAATGGAAAAGCCTAGGCATTAAAGCGCTCGCGACGGTCTCCTTGCCTGATACGACCCAAGCCGCGCTGCTCTTGCCTGCAGGTGCACAAGGTCCCGCATTTTTAGTGTTCCGTAACTTTGATGCCATCTACAGCTATAACGCAGCAGAATCCTATGCACTGGCGATTGCCCACTTAAGCGATCGCTTGAAAGGTGGTGCGTCCTTTAAGACTGCCTGGCCTACGGACGATGCAGGAACGAGTCGCGCCGAGCGACGTGAAATACAACAAGCCTTACTGAATCGCGGGTATGACATTGGCGAGGTCGATGGACTGATCGGCGCTAAAAGTCGTGAGGCAATTAGCGAATTTCAGAAATCGAGTGGGTTGACCGTGAATGGTCGGGCAGGGCAACAAGTGCTCAAGGCGTTACGAGCACCGGTGTCTCCCCGTACCCAAGCCGTTGGTGGCTGACATGACTCAACCCTCTTCTGCCCAACCCCAATCCTTGGGCGAACTTTTCACTACATTTAGCAGACTCGCGATCCAAGGCTTTGGCGGTGTCCTAGCTTTTATTGAACGCGAGCTTGTTGAAAGAAAAAAATGGATGACCCGTGCGGAGTTTGTGGAAGAGTGGGCCATTGCGCGAACAATGCCAGGCCCACCCGCACTGAATCTTTGCATCATGGTGGGCGCACGTTATTTCGGCTGGCGTGGTGCGCTGGTATCGCTGGCGGGAATGTTCATGTTTCCCACAATGATTATCCTGGCCTTGGCAATCGCTTACGCGCAATTTGGCAATCATCCTCAAGTTATGGACGCTTTGCGCGGAATGGGCGCAGTGGCGGCGGGCATGATTGTTGCGACGGGACTTAAGCTGCTCTCTGCGCTCAAGACCAACCCGCTGGGTATCAAGGTTTGTTCTGCACTCGTGATCTTGAGTTTTGTGGGTATCGCAATTGTGGAGTGGCGTTTGTTGTACGTGCTTGTAATATTGGGAGGGATTGGTTATGTGCTTGCGTTCTTGAAGCTCAAGGATCAGGCATGAATGACACGCTAACACTTGTGATGTTGTGGACCGATTGGTTCAATCTCTTTAAACACTTCGCCTTAATTTCCATTGCTTCAGTGGGTGGCCCTCTCGTGTTGTTGCCTGAGGTCCATCATTTTCTGGTGGAGCAGCAAAGCTGGCTGACAGACGCGCAGTTCAGGGCATCTATTGTGATTGCTCAAGCCTCACCGGGTCCCAATGTGATGTTCGTGGCATTGATGGGGTGGAACATCGGTCTCAATGCAGGTGGTTTTGGTTGGGCAGCTTTCTCAGCCATCATATGTATGATGGGTATTTTGATGCCGAGTTCGCTATTGATTTTTGTGACGGCGCGGTGGGTGCAAAAACATCAAAACTTACGGGCTGTTCGGGCGTTTAAGTTGGGATTGAGCCCAGTGGTGATCTCGATGATGATTGCGGCAGGCTGGTTATTGGCAACAGCTAATACCACCATGACACACGACTGGCCACTCTGGGTCGTCGCCGCGGTCACTGCCGTGATTGTTTATCGCACCAAGGTGCACATGCTTTATTTGTTAGCAATGGGTGCAGTGCTTGGTGCGAGTGGTTTGCTGACGATGTAATCGATTTAGTTGACTTCGAGCAGCTCAACATCAAACACGAGCGTGGCGTTTGGGGGAATCACGCCGCCTGCACCGCGTGCGCCATAGCCCATTTCGGGCGGAATGATGAGCGTACGTTGGCCACCGACTTTCATGCCTGCTACGCCCTCATCCCAACCGCGAATCACATGACCAGCACCCAGTGGGAAATCAAACGGATCACCGCGGTCACGTGAACTATCAAACTTTGCGCCTTTGTTGCCAGGGGCAGCGGCATCATGTAACCAACCGGTGTAGTGCACAGTGACGTGTGCACCCGCTGTGGCTTCGGTGCCGCTACCAGCGTTGACTTCAATTTTCTCTAGTGTGCTCATCATATTTCCTATGTAGTGATGATCAGGCTGCACTCGGTGCAACTGGGGGTTTGGGTGTTTTGACACGCAAGCGGTTCATCAGCAGTCCGACGGTAAACAGCGCGAGGACACCGTGAACAAGCCAGACGCCTATGCTAAACGAGAGCTTTCCGCTAATGATCCAGCCTTGTGAAATATTAATCAAATTGAGGTAAAGCATGGCAATGAGGCCTGCAATCAGTAAGTCACCTGAGCGCCCCATTCTTGGGTTGACGGCGCCCAATGGAATGGCCATGAGTGCAAGGTTAAGCGCAGCGAGGGGCACAGACAAGCGCCACATGAGTTGTCCAAGTGAGGCAGGTACTTTGTCCGTGATGAGCAACTCGGTCGGGCGTGAACGCCGACTGTTAAGCGTTTGTTCACGTGCAGTTTCAAGCGATTTTTCACCATCTTTACTTTCAATACGAGCACCAAAGGCATCAAACTTGGTGAGCCGTATCTCAGCTCCGCCCGGTTTGATGTCGTAGCGCTGACCCGGACCAAGGACGAGAAACTTATCCCCATTAGCCTCCATGGCAGTGTCCGCCGACGAGGCGGTCACGATAGTGAGCCAATCCGGGTCAATGATACGCATGAACACTTGACCAAGTGGACCATCCGGCGAGCTTTGGCCTTCGACAAAAAACACCCGAGCACCACTTTCGGTTTCGAGAAATTGCCCAGGCGTGATTTTGGAAAGGTCTGAGCGCAGTTCAAAGCGGGCTCGGTATTCGCCGATCTGCCGATTGGCCCAAGGTGTGCCAAAAAGGGTCAATGCGGCAACGAGAAGGGCAATGGGGATCGCGACCCGCAGTACAGGATTAATCCAGTTGAGCAATGATAAACCGCTTGAGAACCAGACCACCATTTCAGATTCTCTGTAATTGCGGGTGACCGTCGTCAGCACACCAATAAAGATGGAGACGGCCAAAATAATGGGTAAGGCGGCGATGGTGGTAAAGGCGGCTAGGCCAATCACGACATCGGCGCCGATGCGCCCTGCAGCGGCTTCGCCTAATAAACGCACCAAGATGACGCTCAGCCAAACGACGATCAGCGTCGAGAGGACGACGCTAAAGTGATTGGTGATTTCGGAGACAACGGAACGTTTAAATAGGGACATTGTGCGCGATGCATGGTTGCATCTTAGAAATGGTGCGGCGCAAACAACGCCGACACCATGAATTTAGCATAATGAGTCGGAGTGTCCTCATTATGGAAGCAGAGGCTAAACATTTCTTTTTTCTGAGTGTTTTCTTTTAGAAAGATAGAATACTGATCAATCGAGGTGCTTTTTGCCTCAGCAAAGTCTGTTTTTGAGAGAAATGCCGTGCCACTATCCCCCACCGTCGACCGCGAAGAGGTTCACCAACGTCAGATCGTGATGAAAGCGTATCGCAGATCGGATGGCTTGTATGATATTGAGGCCCGCCTCGTAGACACCAAAACCGAGCCTTTTTTGTCTCCACTGGCACAGGTAGAGCGCAAGCCTGGCGATCCCGTTCACGATATCTGGGTGCGTTTGGTCATCGATGAATGGTTTGAAATCAAAGACGTAGCGGCCAGTTCTGATTCGACGCCCTTTGCCGTCTGTACCCAAGCGCCCCCCACGCTCCAATCATTGATTGGCGCAAAGATCGGGGCAGGTTGGTCCAAACTCGTCAGGGAAAAACTCAAAGGTGCGGCGGGTTGCACCCATATGATGGAATTACTGGGGCCCATGGCGACTACGGCGTATCAGGCCCTGTGGCCCGTCACCAGCCTGCGACCGCAGCCCGTGGATGCGAACGGACGTCCAACCAAAATTGACAGCTGCTTTGCATACGCGAGTCAGAGGGATATCGTGGCCACGTTATGGCCCGAGCATTACACCGGACCCAAGGTCCCTAAAGGAGTCGAGTGATGCGTTCTTTACTTTTTGTGCCAGCCGATAGCCCACGCAAGCTGGAAAAATCTTTGCAAAGCGGTTCAGATGTGCTGATTTTTGATTTGGAGGATGCAGTTTCTCCATCGCGCAAACAAGAAGGTCGTATAGAGTTGGTCAAGTTTCTGACCGAGGTAAAACGCGCGGGTCTCAAAACGCCTGAGCTCTATGTGCGCGTCAATGCCTTGACAACGGGAATGACGTTGGCGGACTTGGCGGCTGTGATGCCCTGTCGCCCTGCTGGCGTCGTGTTGCCCAAAGCAACGGGCGCGCGTGATTTGGCGCTCTTGTCAGCGTATCTCGAGGCCTTTGAACATCTATACCCGTACACCACAGCAGCTGGCGCAGACACATCAACCCCAGTGCAGACCTCCATCATCGCGATTGTGACTGAAACCGCGGACGCCTTAGCGGGTTTGAATGAATATCGGGGGGCAACACCAAGGCTGGCTGGCATGATGTGGGGGGCGGAAGATTTATCCGGCGATATCGGTGCCTTAACCAACAAGGAAGAGGGCACTTCGGAATGGACAACACCCTTTAAGCTCGTGCGTTCGCTCTGTCTGTTCGCGGCCTCCGCGGCGGGTGTACCCGCTATAGATACCGTTCCCACAGAAATTAACAACGTCGAAGCACTCACGCGCGAAACGCGTCAGGCCTATCGAGACGGGTTTTCAGCCAAAGCTGCGATTCATCCTGGTCAGGTCCCTGTGATTAACACGGCAATGACGCCCGATGCCGCCACGCAAGAGTGGGCGAGTCGTGTGATCGCGGCCTTTGCTGCGAGTGCGAGTGTCGGTGTGGCGACGATGGATGGAAAGATGTTGGACACGCCGCACTTGCGCCTGGCTAAAAAAATTATCGCTGCGGCGCAACTCGCCTAAAGCTTCGAGGAGATTGACGATCATGGTAGGTCCTTTGGATGGTATTCGTGTCATTGATATGACATCGATTTTGATGGGGCCTTATGCGGCACAGTTGATGGGCGATATGGGTGCCGATGTCATCAAGGTCGAATCCCCTCAAGGTGATATGGTGCGCGACGTCGGACCGATGTTGCATCCTCGTATGGGGTCGCTCTATCTGCATGTCAACCGGAGCAAGCGCGGGATGGTGCTTGATGTCAAACAGCCTGAAGGTCTTGAGGCCATCAAAAAGCTCATCGCTACTGCAGATATCTTGCTCTACAACGTACGGCCGCAAGCGATGGCCCGACTGGGCCTGAGTTATGAAGTTGTCCAGGCCATCAACCCCCGCATTTTATATGCCGGGACCTTTGGCTTTGGCCAAGACGGACCCTATGCGCACAAGCCGGCCTTTGATGATCTGATTCAGGGTGCGATTGGTTTGCCTTCTTTGATCAAACAAGCGGGTTCGGATGTGCCACGCTACGTGCCGTCCAATCTCGTTGACCGTACAGTCGGTCTTTACGCGACCTCCTCACTCTGTGCCGCGCTGTATCACCGTGAGAAAACAGGCCGTGGCCAACGTATTGATATTCCGATGTTTGAAACAATGATCAGTCATTTACTGAGTGACCATATCGGTGGAAAAACCTTTGATCCGCAATTCGGACCGCCCGGTTATCCGCGCTTGCTTGCTTCAGAGCGACGACCTTATAAAACGTCTGACGGCTATGTCTGTGCCGTCATTTATAACGATAAGCAGTGGGCATCATTTTTCAGCGCGATTGGTCGATCGGAAATATTTGAAAATGACCCACGTTTTAAAAACCTGAGCATTCGCACGCAACATATCAATGATCTCCAAGGCCTAGTCGCTAAGATTTTTCTGGAGCGTGATACGCAAGCATGGCTGGACTTGCTTGAAAAGGCGGATATTCCCACTATGCCGCTGCATGACCTCGAGACCATTTTCGAAGATCCTCATCTTGAAGCGATTAACTTCTTTCAATGGGAAGACCATCCCTCAGAGGGGCGTATTCGTCGTGTGGATGTGCCAACCACTTGGTCAGACAGTCAGCCTCAGGCGGGACGTCCTGCGCCCATGTTGGGACAGCACAGTGAAGAAATCTTGCGTGAGCTAGGCTACAGCGAAGAATCAATTGCCTCCTTTATTCGCCAGGGCGTCACGCAAAGAGCCGTGATGCCCAAGGAAGCGTAATGACGGTGAATCAGGATTCAAGGCGCTCAGCAATGAGCCGCGATAAAAGTACGAGGGAGTGACGATGGATTTTTCTTTTTCACAAGAACAGCAAACGATTCGCGAAGCGATCAATAAAATTTGCGAACAATTTGACGATCAATACTGGTTGGAAAAAGACCGTCATGGCGGCTTTCCTGTCGAGTTGCACCAGGCGCTGGCCAAAGACGGTTGGTTGGGGATTTGCATCCCTGAGCAATATGGCGGTTCAGGTCTGGGGATCACCGAAGCGACCATCATGATGCAGGCTATCAGCGAGTCGGGCGCGGGAATGACCGGTGCCTCGGCTGTGCATATGAATATCTTTGGTTTGAATCCCGTCGTACAGTTCGCGACAGAAGAACAGAAAATGCGCATGCTGCCGCCCTTGGTCGCAGGTCGTGAACGCGCGTGTTTTGCGGTGACAGAACCCAATACAGGGCTCAATACGACGCAGCTCAAGGTCAAAGCTGAGCGCAACGGAGATCACTACGTCTTGAGTGGTACCAAGGTATGGATTTCGACCGCCCAAGTCGCTGAGAAAATGTTGATCTTGGCGCGCACCACACCTATTGAAGAGTGCACAAAACATACCGATGGCTTGAGTTTGTTTTATACCGACCTAGATCGCAATTTCGTGCGTGTGCACGAGATTGAGAAAATGGGTCGTAAAGCTGTGGATTCAAACGAGCTGTTTATCGATGGCTTGAAAGTCCCAGTCGAAGACCGCATTGGCGAAGAGGGCAAAGGCTTTCACTACATCATGCACGGCATGAATGCTGAACGGATCTTGATCGCAGCCGAAGGCATTGGCTTAGGACGCGTAGCACTCAAGCGTGCGACTGAATACGCCAAGGAAAGAATCGTTTTTGACCGTCCGATTGGGATGAATCAAGGGATTCAGCATCCGCTCGCGGCCAACTGGATGGAGCTTGAAGCGGCGAATCTCATGGTCTTTCATGCCGCGTCGCTGTTTGATAAGGGCGAAGCATGCGGTGCGCAGGCCAATGCGGCTAAATATCTGGCCGGCGAAGCCGGGTTTAATGCCTGTCAGCAAGCGGTCATGACGCACGGCGGATTTGGCTATGCCAAGGAATACCATGTGGAGCGCTATTTGCGCGAGGTCTTGATCACGCGCATCGCGCCGGTGAGTCCTCAGTTAGTGTTATGTTTTATCGCCGAGCGCGTGTTGGGCTTACCCAAGTCCTATTAGGAGATTGTGATGGCGGGTTTGTATTTCGAAGAATTTGAAGTGGGGCAGGTTTTTAAGCATGCGATGACGCGCACGGTGACAGAAATGGACAACGTGCTGTTTTCAACCTTGACCATGAATCCTCAGCCCCTGCATTTGGATGCAGAGTTTGCCTCCAAGACAGAGTTTGGCCGCATTTTGGTCAACAGCTTGTTTACCTTAGGCTTGGTGATCGGGATTTCGGTGGGTGAAACCACGCTTGGTACGACGATTGCCAATCTCGGTATGACGGACACGCGTTTTCCAAGTCCCGTGTTTTATGGGGATACGATTCATGTTGAGACTACGATTGTGTCTAAGCGTCAGAGTAAGTCTCGCAGCGATGCCGGCATTGTCGAGTTTGAGCACCGTGGTATCAATCAGCGCGGAGAAATTGTGTGTATCTGCCGTCGCTCTGGTTTTATGAAGTGTCAACCGGTTGGATAGGCAACGCTGATGTGGCAATCTGGTGCAAGGCTGCAGTTGCCTGACGCAAAAATGGCACTTGTGGTGCTGTTGATTTGTTTTGTCTTCAATATGCTGGGGCGTGGAATCGGCGATACCTACGTGACCTTTCTCTTGCCCCTTGAGACAGAGTTTGGATGGAGCCGCTCCGAGCTTTCAAGCGTCTACAGCATCTACATGGTGGCCAATGGGCTGTCTGCGCCTTTTGTCGGCGTCCTGTTTGATCGCTGGGGCCCGCGCGTGGTGTATTTGCTGGGTGTCGCCAGTTTGGGTTTAGGTTATTTTTTAGCGGGTAATTTGACGCAGCTCTGGCAGTTTCATTTGTGCATTGGGGTAGCAGGTGGCATTGGCATCTCTGCGATCGGCATGGTGCCGTCCGCCAGTTTGATTAGCCGATGGTTTCCAAATAGCACCAGTACAGCGATCGGTATTGCGTATGCAGGCTTTGGTGCAGGGACGCTGGTCTTGGTGCCCTTTGCGCAATATTTGAATCAAGCGGTGGGTTGGCGTGATGCCTATCATGTGATGGGTGGTAGTTTGCTCATTGCGTTACCAATCGTGATGTTGTTGCCTTGGCGAGTCATACGCGCGGGCTATGGGGCACGCGATAAAAAGAGTCAAAGTCAGCGTCCGGTAGATGTTTCATCTTCGAGTACAACAGCACCTGCCCAATCAACCTCTTCACCCCTACGTGCGGCGTTGCGACACTCTGGCTTCTGGGGCTTGGCGCAGGCTTTCTTTTTTACCTCGGTGGTGGTCTATACCGTGTTGGTGCAGATGATTGCTTATTTTGTATCAACTGGCTTCACGCCGATCGAGGCCGCCAGTGCGTTTGGGTTTGCGGGGATGTTGTCTGTGTTGGGGGTCGGTTCAGCAGGACGTTTGGCCGATGTCTTGGGCCCAAGGCGCACCGCGACGCTTACGTTTATGTGCACCACACTCGGCTTGGCAAGTTTGTTGGCACTCAGTTATTTCCCATCGCAATGGTTTTTGATGTCGTTTGTGGTGTTTTTTGGAATCGCTCAGGGTGCGAGAGGGCCCATTATCTCCGGGTTGTGTTCCAAGCTGTTCCCGGGACCTGGGTTAGCCACGATTTATGGCGTTACCTATGCATGTATGTCTGTTGGGGCTGCCTCAGGGGCGATGATGTCTGGTCTGTTATATGACTGGACGGGTGGTTATCAGGCGAGCATCATTTTTTCCATGTTAAATGTCATCTTGGCTGTATCGCCCTTTTGGGTTTATCGTGAACTTAGAAAATTTGGATGAGTGAGCGTATGAAAAAAATATTGTCGATCATGTTGATATCCTTCTGTACGGGCCTATTTGCCTGGCCTGCACAGAGTTCGCCGCTGTTGAATACGCTGACAGATGGGCAGCACGTCTTGATGATCCGTCACGCGGATGCGCCAGGTTTTAGTGATCCATCGGGCTTCAAACTCGGCGATTGTTCCACCCAAAGAAACTTAGGCGAGCGTGGTCGTAAACAAGCCAAAGAACTCGGTGTCTGGCTCAAGAAGCAAGGCATTGAGTCTGCAGTCGTACTCAGTAGCGCATGGTGTCGTTGTGAAGAAACAGCGCGCTTGTTAGCGTTGGGCGCTGTGACAACGGTTCCGGAACTCGGTTCTTTTTTTCAAAACATGAGTGACTCCGGTCCGCAAACGAACGCGCTGAAGGCGCTACTCGCTAAAAGGCTCAAGGCGCCTGCGCCAGCAAAGCCTATGATTTTGGTGACACACCAGGTCAATATTTCCGCTTTCACCGGTACCTCCGCGGGTCAGGGCGAACTGTTGTTAGTCAAAATCGATGCAAAGGGTGCGTTCGTCTCTGCACGCTCGATTGCAACGCCACATTCCGACTAAATGTTGATCTCTTCAATTACGGCGATAATGGCCAATCTTTAGCAGGCGTGTTTAGGGGCAAGATCGGCATGACCGAGCAAACAATCTATTTGTGGAAAGCTTTTTTTCTAGGCATCGTAGAGGGCATCACCGAGTTTTTGCCGATCTCGAGTACGGGTCATTTGATTCTCTTTGGTGACTGGATCAGCTTTGAATCAAACGAAGCCAAGGTCTTTGAGGTCGTGATTCAGCTGGGCTCAATCTTGGCAGTAGTGTGGATTTTTCGCCATCGCTTGTTTCAGATGGTCCGAGGCACACTGCGTCTCGAACCCGTGGAGGTCGCCTTTACCCGCAATTTATTGATTGCCTTTTTGCCTTCAGCCATTATCGGCTTGCTGTTCATCAAGGCCATCAAGGCATTGTTTTTTCATCCTGGGGTTGTTGTGGTGACCTTGGTGCTAGGTGGACTGATTATGCTTTGGGTGGAGCGCCGCCGCCCCGCCAACAGTGCGGATGCACCTCCGAATCAAGTTCAAACGATTGAAAAAATTACTTGGAAACAAGCGTTGATCGTGGGTTGTGCGCAATGTCTCGCCATGGTGCCAGGCACCTCCCGCTCCGGCTCCACCATCATTGCCGGCATGCTGTCGGGTATTCAACGAAAGACTGCGACGGAGTTTTCGTTTTTTCTGGCCATCCCAACGATGTTGGCGGCGGCCGTCTATGATTTTTATAAGCATGCCCATTTGCTGACGCAACAAGATCTGCTGGCGATTGCGGTGGGGTTTGTGAGTGCTTTTGTGTGCGCGTTGGTGGTGGTGCGCGCCATACTTGTATTTGTCTCTCGACACACCTATCGGGCGTTTGCGTGGTATCGCATCGCGCTAGGTCTAGTGGTGGGGGCGTGGTTGTGGTTATAAGGCCTGAGACGTTTTTTTAAGTTCAAGTTCAAGTTTTGGAAAAAATAAAGGAGATTGAGGATGCGTTTATTTAGCTATGTAGATAAGAACAATCAAAAACGCGTAGGCGTACTCAAAGCAGCGGATTCGCAGGAATTCGTGGATTTGGCTGCAACTGATGCAACGTTACCCAAGAGTTTGCTAGAGATCATTGCAACGCCAGGTGCGATGGACCGTGTGCAGCAAGCCACTCAAAGCGGCTCTGCAGTGGTGCATGCTCTCAAGGGTGTGCGTTTCATTCCTTTGATTGATCGTCCAAGCAAAATTGTATGTTTGGGATTGAACTATGCAGATCACGCGGCCGAAGGCGGTCATGCGCGTCCGGAGTACCCAAGCTTTTTTATGCGTGGACCCAGCTCCATGGTGGGTCACCTTGAGCCGATGATTCGTCCTAAAGCGTCAGACAAGTTTGACTTTGAAGCGGAGCTTGCGTTTGTAGTGGGTAAGACTGCCCGTCATCTCACCGCTGCAAATGCACTTGAATATGTTGCAGGGTATAGCGTATTTAATGATGGTAGCTTGCGTGACTATCAACGCAAATCCACACAGTGGACCATTGGTAAAAACTTTGATGCTACAGGTGGCTTTGGACCTTGGCTCGTCACGCCAGATGAGCTGCCACCGGGTGCTGACGGCTTGCGTATTCAGTCTCGACTGAATGGTCAAATCATGCAAGATGCCAACACCAAGAGCTTTCTGTGGGGAGTGGTAGAGACGTTGGTGCTGATTACAGAATGTATGACGCTTGAGCCAGGCGATGTCGTGATTACGGGCACGCCAGCCGGTGTGGGCTATGCGAGAAAGCCACCTGTGTTTATGAAGCAGGGCGATACGCTCGAAGTCGAAATTGAAGGCGTTGGCTTGCTGAGCAATCCTATCGTTGACGAAAAATAAAAAATTTATGACGCTTTGTACTTGAAGCTGTCATTGGTTTTGAAAAATCAGCAATAAAAAGGGAGACACCACGGTGTCTCCCTTTTACGTGCGCACATTACGCTTGGCTTTTAGACCACGCCTTGCTCTTGGAACTTGGCGATCTCATCGGCTGAGTAGCCAACCTCTGACAGAACCTCTTGGGTGTGCTCGCCCCATTGAGGCGCAGTGGTGACCACATCGGCAGGGGTCCGGCTCAAGGTTGCAGGCTGGGTAATAAAGCCTTTTTCCTTGCCTGCTTTATCTTTGACCATTTTTGAAATGTTCGCTTGCTTGACGTGCTTGTCCGCAAACATCTGGGGCACGTTGTAGACGGGACCTGCAGGTACGCCTGCGTCGTTCAACGCTTCCACCCAATACTCAACGGTTTTGGTGCGGAACACTTCATTTAGGATTTTGTTGCAACGTGCACGGTTGACCGTACGTGACTTTTCATTGGCAAAGTCTGGGTCGGCAATCCACTCGGGATGCTGAACGAGCTCACACAAGCGAACCCAGTTGCCTTGGCCGGATGCGCCAAGGTTAAAGGCACCGTCGCTGGCCTCGAATAAGCCCATTGGCGTGGAGGTGGGGTGATCGTTGCCCGCTTGGCCTGCGACATCGCCCTCGTTGAGGTAGCGCGCTGCCTGGAAGTCCATCATCGCAATTTGTGCGTGCAATAGTGAAGCATGGACCCACTGGCCTTTGCCAGAGCGCTCACGTTCTAGCAGTGCTGTCAGGATACCGATGCCGGCATAGAGGCCTGCACTCATGTCTGCTACCGCCAGACCAGCGCGAACGGGGCCTTGGCCGGGAATGCCCGTAACGGACATCAGGCCACCCATGCCCTGCATGATTTGGTCAAAGCCGGGGCGTGAGGCGTAGGGGCCCTCTTGTCCAAAACCAGAAATACTGGCCAGGATGATGCGAGGATTGACCTTAGCCAACGACTCGTAATCGATGCCGAGTTTCTTTTTGATGTCTGGGCGCCAGTTTTCGACGACAACATCAGCCGTTTTGACCAGGCGCATCATGATGTCGAGCGCACCGGGTTTTTTCAAATTGAGCGTCATCGCCCGCTTGTTGCGGTTGAGGTTTTGAAAATCTCCGCCTTCACGATTGCCGGCGAACATACCCTCGTTAGGGTCGACGCCTTTTGGAGGCTCGATCCGGATCACGTCGGCGCCAAAATCGGCGAGCAGACGCACGCAGTTTGGACCTGCGCGCACGCGCGACATATCAAGAACACGAAGATTGGAAAGTGCAGAAGAAGCCTGAATCTTAGACATAGGTTTTTTATCAGTGTTGAATATTGAACTGTCTGTTTTATATGTTGCTTTGAGAATTATTGCAAGAGATACTAGGAGGCTTAAAATGGTAATAGAAAACGATTACTACAAAGGACTTTCATGGCTGAGTTATTGATCACCAAAAATGCAGCGGTTGGAACGATTACGATCTCCAACCCCAATAAAATGAATGCAATGTCAGTGCAGATGTGGATGGATCTTCCAAAAGCCATCCGTGCCTTTGATGCGGATCCCGAGGTGCGAGTCATCGTGATCACGGGTCAGGGTGAAAAAGCCTTTGTTTCAGGTGCAGACATTTCTCAGTTCGACACCTTGCGCAGTTCGCCCCAGACACAAAAAGATTATGAAGATGCTGTGGCCGACTCAATGATTGCACCGCTTGAATGTTCCAAGCCTATCATTGCAAAAATCCGTGGCTTTTGTTTTGGTGGGGGCTTGGGTTTGGCTGCAGCCTGTGACATCCGGATTTGTTCAGACAACTCCAGCTTCAGAATGCCAGCGGCACGCTTAGGTTTGGGCTACGGACACACAGGGATTAAGCGGTTTACTGATGTGATTGGTTTGGCCAATGCCACAGACATCTTTGTCACTGCGCGTCGTTTTGATGCGGCTGACGCCCTGCGGATGGGTTTTGTGTCACGTGTGTGTTCCGTTGAGGAAATCGACGCTGTGGTCGAGCAGTACACCCAGGCAATTTCTGATAATGCACCACTCACCGTGGCAGCGAGTAAGTTTATTGTTCGTACGGTGTGCGCACAGCCTGAAGAGCAGGACATTCCTCGAGCTGAGGAAATGGTCAAAATCTGTTTTGCCAGCGAGGATTTCAAAGAAGGACGCGCCGCCTTTATGGAAAAGCGGCCGGCCCAATTTAAAGGTCATTAAGCAGGCAACGGCTGTCTTTCGACAGCCGAGATTTACGCCTATTCTCTTTTCGGAAACTGCATCAACATGATCGCAACACCATCGGCGCTGGCGCGGATGGTGGGTGCGGGCGCATCAGGTGCGACAAAAACCAGCGAGCGTTCCGTGGCAGCTTGTCCATTGATCTGACATTGCCCCCGCATGACGAGCCAGTACTGCCCTCGGCCCTCTGCCGGTGACGGCCCTGCAATGGCTGCCTCGCCCGTTGTCTGGAATAGCGTACACACCAAACCGTCATCTTCTTGGGGCACGATCGGCTGAGTGAGCACACCCTCAATATGGCTTGGACCGTCTGCATCCCCAATCATCGCAGGAATAGCGCCTAGGCCGTGACGATAGGACTTTGTCCGACCTTTGAGGGCCTCGCGATGCTCTGGCATCCAGCGTGCACCAGGATCCCAGCCGTTACGCAGGGTGAGGTACTCCACACCTGTGCTGTCAGCGTGAATAGGCGCATAGGGCGTAAAGGCCATGGCATAGTGCACTGTCAGACCCTCAATGGGTTTGATGCCAAACTTGCCTTCGCCGGACATAAAGACTTGAAACTGGTCCGCTTGATGATAGTGACCAGGGATCATGCTGTTGGCGCCTTGCTCGACTAAAAAAGCGATCGGCTCAAGCGGAGGTGGAAACGCCTCAGGTGTGCGTGCGGGTAAGCCTTTTGCACGGCGCTCCACAGAGTTGATTCCCACGTACGACGATATCCAGGTGTCTGTGCCATTGGGTAAACGATAGTGGTGGCGCTCGTTGAACGCGTCTTCTTTTGTGACAACAGTCGTCATGTCTAAAAGGTCTCCAACAATGAATTAAAAGGTTTGGGCCGCGAGGCGAAAATTTTCGGGAACAGCAACAGGGCGCTGTGAGGCACGATTGACGCAGACATGTACAAACTGACCTTGTGCGGCAGCCTCGTCTGACTCGTCATTAAATACCGCGACCTCATAGGCGATTGAACTGCGCCCCATGCGACCGATCCGCACGCCGACTTGAATCACGCCGGGTGAAGAGATTTGACGAAAATACCGACACTCTGAGGCCACGACAAGCGTTTGATACTCACCGGCTAATACCGAGCGCATCTCGACATGCAACAAAAATCCATCGACCGCTGTGTCAAAAAATGAATAATAGTGGGCATTGTTGATATGCCCATAAGAATCGTTATCCGCCCAACGCAAGGTAATCATTTCAAAAAATTTGAAATCACTTTTTGAAAGCGGGCCCGCGCGCGGTGTCTCTGCAGTCTGTTCGGTCATCACTATGATCTAAAGGGGTTTGATTAAACGGGTCGGTACTTTGTGGAAATCATGCACAGGGCTACAAAGACGCTCAATCCCAAGCTCCATGATAGCCAAAGGACGTTTGATCCCCAATCTGTCAGCGCCAAGCCAAATAAAAAGGGTGCAGCTGCTTGCGCAAACTTTGACGGCATCATGAGCCAGCCTTGTCGTTGCCCGTACCCCTTTGTACCAAAAATCGCGAGGGGCAAGGTGCCGCGGGCAATGATCAGGATTCCGTTACCAATTCCGTGCAAAATCACAAACGCCAGCGCAAAAGGGGCGCCAAAGACCAAAAGCAGCGCACCACCAATCGGGTGGGTCAGGGCGGCGAGACGGGTGCTCACAAGTGGATGCCAACGACGCATAAAAAAGAAATCGATTAATCTGCCCAAGACTTGAGAGGGGCCGACCAAGGCACCAATTGTAAAAGCCACGGCAAGTGGCACTCCCATTCCCTCAAGCATACGCGGCATATGGATCATCAGCCCCATGCCCACGAAGGAGTTGGCAGCAAAGACAAAAGCCAGCAGGAAAGCGGTGTATTTGCTCGGGATAGGTGCGGGACCTGTGATGGGTGGGGAGCTTGAAGAGGCGGAGGGTGCAGGGGCGTCTGAGAAGGCAGTGGTGGCGGTATTAGCCGTCGCAAGTGCGGTTCCGTTATTGGGCGTGACAGCGTCGGACGTCCGTTCAGCACTCGCGCTCAGCGGGCTAGGCAGCAAGGCGTTGAGCGGCAGACCAACCACTATGTGGACGCAGGCCCAAAACCAGCACACTCC
Organism: Bordetella parapertussis; assembly: GCA_945862495.1. Classification (GTDB taxonomy): domain Bacteria; phylum Pseudomonadota; class Gammaproteobacteria; order Burkholderiales; family Burkholderiaceae_B; genus Zwartia; species Zwartia parapertussis_G. Next base: position 21,527 of record CAMAYM010000002.1, read on the forward strand.
GCTCCAGCCGAATTTGCTTTCCACAAAGACAGAAACTGTCCAACCCACGAAACTCGCAAAGCCCGCAATCAGGGTCACGCCGGTTATCGGGTTACGCGAATTCTTGCCAAAGAGGCGTACAATGGCTGAGAAAGCCACTTCGAAAAGGCCTGCTGCCATGCCCAGTCCCAAGATGGCATAGCCAAAGAGCACGCTCCACATGCCCTCGGCAAAGCCAAGGCAGGTCAGACCTAGGGCGAAGATCAGATTGGAGGACATCAAAACAGGTCGTCCACCAAAGCGATCGACCATTTTTCCAACAAACGGCCCCGCAAGGGCCGACACACCCAAAGCGATAGAAAAGCCCGCGAACAAGATGGCGGGCGACAGTGCGAGCTCCCTGCTAGCGGGGATGGCGATCACGGCGGGGAGGTAGTGCGCGCCGGCGCTGGCAATGACTTGGCCCGCGCCAGTGACGCTGACGGCGCGATAGATACGAGAGGACATGCGAGAGTCTTGTCTGTCTAAGGGTTATTTTTTCCTTATTATCCACGTTAAATGACTCGAAACAACGTGCTCACGTCGAGGTTGTGCGATTCAGTGCCAAGCTTTAAGCTTGTGCAACACTTTTTCCTGTGAGCCCACCATGAGTCGTCAGCAAGCCATTGATTTAGCCACTGCCTATTTTGATGAGGGTCAATTTCAAACGACGCTAGAGCGCCGAGTCGCAATTCCGACTGAAAGTCAGGAGCCTGGAAAAATCCCCGTACTGACGGCTTACCTCACCGAAGAAATCTCACCGCTGCTGGTCAAGCTTGGCTTCGACTGCAAAATCGTACCGAACCCGATTGAGGGCGGCGCTCCTTTCCTGGTGGCGAGTCGTACAGAGCCAGAAGCAAACTTCACGGTCTTGACGTATGGTCATGGCGATGTCGTGCGTGGTTACGCGCCGCAGTGGCTCGAGGGCCTGTCACCGTGGAATTTGAATATTCGTGGCGATCGTTGGTATGGCCGCGGCACAGCCGACAACAAAGGGCAGCACACGATTAACCTCGCCGCACTCGAGCAAGTCCTCACGGCCCGTCAAGGTAAGCTGGGCTACAACGTGACGTTTCTGATCGAAATGGGTGAGGAAATGGGTTCACCGGGGTTGCGTGAGATGTGCACCTTGCATAGCGATTTACTCAAGGCCGATCTATTTCTCGCCTCTGATGGCCCGCGTGTTTCTTCATCGCGTCCGACCCTGTTCTTGGGTTCCCGGGGTGCCTTCAATTTTGAATTACGCTTGAATGTGCGTCAAGGTGGCCATCACTCCGGCAACTGGGGAGGTTTGCTTAAAAATCCCGGCATCCGCCTCGCACATGCGATTGCCTCGATCGTTGATCCCAAGGGTCGGATTTTGGTACCTAAATTGTTGCCAAGTTCGTTGCCCGACAACGTGCGTCGCGCCTTGGCCAATATTCAGGTGGGTGGAGGCGCGAACGATCCCGAGATCGATACCGACTGGGCCGAGCCCGGCTTGACACCCACTGAGCGCGTGTTTGCCTGGAATACGTTTGAAACCTTGGCGTTTAAGACGGGTAACCCCGATGCGCCTGTCAATGCGATCCCTGGCTATGCGATTGCATACTGTCAGCTGCGTTATGTTGTCGGCAGTGATAATCAAAACTTCCTCAAGCATATCCGTGACCATTTGGATGCGCATGGCTTTAGCGATGTTGAGGCTTTACCTAGTCGTGGTGAGGCTGCTGAAGCGACGCGACTCGATCCCGATAATGCTTGGGTCAAAATGGCGGCAGCCTCTATTACGCAGACAACAGGTAAAGACGTTGATGTCTTGCCAAACTTAGGCGGCACCTTGCCCAATGATGCTTTTTCTAAAATCCTGGGTCTCCCGACAGTGTGGGTCCCGCACTCCTATGCGGCATGCTCGCAGCATGCGCCGAACGAACATATGCTGGGCTCAGTCGCCCGCGAGTCGTTACAGTTGATGGCGGGCTTGTTTTGGGATCTGGGTGACAAGGGCGCCAAGATCGCAGCGTGAGCGTGCATCGCCATTGCATCGTAGGTTTCAATCTATCTGGAGTTGTAAAAGATGAGCACACAGTTTGATTTGCTAATTAAAAATGCCACGGTAATCGATGGCACTGGTGCGGACCGATTTACTGGCGATATCGGGATTAACGGCGATCGTATTGCCAAAATCGGTGACCTTGCAGGCTGCACAGGCACGCAGGAAATCGACTTAAAGGGTCAGGTCGCGGCGCCCGGATTTATTGATGCGCATACGCACGACGATCGGATGATGCTCTCGAGTCCCGAGATGACGCCAAAGGTCAGCCAAGGCGTGACCACGATTATTGGCGGCAATTGTGGCGTTTCGCTCGCGCCGATGCCACGTCCGATTCCAGATCCTGTCACGCCTCCACTGAACTTGCTGGATGATGTGGGTCACTGGTTTAAATATCGCAGTTTTAAAGAATATTTGGATGCGTTGCGCGCCGAACCTTCAACGACCAATCGCGCCATGCTGGTGGGTCATACGACCTTGCGCGTTGCCACCATGGATGATTTGGAAAAGCCCGCGACACCTGCGCAGATTGCGCAGATGCGCGAGCTGGTGGTCGAGGCCATGCAGGCTGGTGCGATCGGTGTCTCGACAGGTTTATTTTACGAACCTGCGGTGGCTGCGCCGACAGAGGAAGTCATTGAAATTTGTCGGCCCTTAAAAGAGTTTAACGGCTTGTATTGCACGCACATGCGCGATGAAGCGGATGGCGTGATGGACTCGCTAGAAGAGACGTTTCGTATTGGTCGCGAAGTGGATGTGCCGGTCGTGATTTCTCACCATAAGGTGATTGGTGCGAAAAACTATGGTCGCTCCGACGAGACGCTGGCGTTCATCCGCGAGAGTATGGCCAAGCAGCCGATCTGTCTGGATTGTTATCCCTACACGGCGGGCTCTACGGTGCTGTCGATGAGCCGGGCGATTACCTCTGCTCGCGTGATTGTGACGTGGTCGAAAACCTTGCCTGAATATGCCGGTCAGGATCTGGATAAGATCGCCGAGAAAATGGGCGTCACGCAGGAAGAAGCGGTTGAGCGTCTGTTGCCTGCCGGCGCGATCTATTTCCGTATGGATGAGGGCGATGTCCAAAAGATCATGCAGTTCGGCCCCACGATGATTGGTTCGGATGGTTTGCCACACGATGCCTCGCCGCATCCGCGCTTGTGGTCAACATTTCCCCGCGTACTCGGCCATTATCGGCGTAGCCTGGGTCTCTTTTCACTTGAGACGGCTGTGCACAAAATGACGGGATTGACGGCTGTGAACTTTGGTTTGACAGATCGTGGTGTATTGAAAGAAGGCGCGTATGCTGATCTGACTTTGTTTAACGAAGAAACCGTCGATGAAGTCGCGACCTACGAAAATCCAATCGCCATGGCGCGCGGGATCAATACGGTGATTGTGAATGGTGCAGTTGTTTGGGATCAGGGCAAGGCCACTGGGGCGCGACCCGGTCGCGTGCTGTCTCGGCCATCAGCGGCGCACTGAGCGTCTCTTTCTGACGCATCCCTTACCAGTCCATTCATAGACATACTTCAGGACGCAACGCATGACCACGCATTTACCGACACTCGATCAGGCGCAACTTTCAAGGGCCATCAGCCTGCTGGATGAGGAGTGGTTGCAGCACGATCCTGATCTGGGTCCTGTGCTGCCCTTGGTGCTCGGACGCGGTGTCGGCCAGGATTGGCATAAGGCCGGTACCTTTCGGCATCACCTGATTGGTGTAGCACGGACCTTGACCCTATGGCAGCAACCCAAGCATGTCCGCCATCTGGGGCTCTTGCACAGCGTGTATGGAAACGCACACGTTGATTTGATGAAGTTTGATCCTAAAAGCGAACGTGGTCGTCTGCAAGAAGCGGTCGGTGAGGATGCGGAGCGTTTAATTTATTTGTTTTGTGTGATGTCGCGCATTGAATTTTTGGGTGAACTGTTCAAAGGGAACTTGAAGGACGATGGCAGTTTGACCATCACGCTTCAAGGCGCGCCTTTTGTGCTGCCTGCCCGAGATGTGGCAGCATTCATTATCGTGAGCATGGCCGATATTTGCGAGCAGTGGTATAGCTGGCAAGATGATATTTACATGGGCTACCCTGATTACAAAGCCCAACCTGCTCAACAGCATTGGGCCGCTGCGCTGTGGCCAGGCCCGATGCGTCCCACGACGTATCGCTGGGGCCAGATTTCTCGCCTGGGCCATTTTCTGCAACACCCTGCTTTAAAAGATCAACTGCCACAGCCTCCTGTGTTTGATCATGGCCGTCAAGTGATGGCGCCTGGCGATGAAGCGGCTGCAGCGGCATTGTATTGGTCTGTCATGCAGCAAAGTCAGCCACTCATGTCCTCCGCCGCCACTGCAGCAGTGTTGGAGCAAGCGATCAAACTGAATCCCTGGGTCGCGGAACCCTATATGGTGTTGTCGCAATTGCATCTGACGGAACGTAACTTTGACTTGGGTCGTCAGTATGCCGAGGCGGGTGTGCAAATGGCGGCATGCTGGGGTAATGCTTGGGATAAGCGTATCGGTTGGGATGGTTGGATGTCTTGGGGACGCGTGTTGTTACAGTCCGCACAAAAACGTCAGTGGCCGGATACACTCAATAAGCTCAATAACGTTGCGCTGACACCAGAGCTTTAATTAAAGCGTAACGATTTGTGCAGCGCCATTCATGATGGGCTTGCACAAAATTTTGTAGCTATCACTATCAAAGCCGGGCGCTGTATGGTGCAACGTCCGCGCCTCTTCGATTGTTGCCACACTGCCTAGATAAAACCAGTTGTTGACAACGTGGATCTGTGTCTCCGTTTCCAAGGTTTCGATCAAGCCGATTGCGCCTGGATAGGGCCAGCAGATCAGACGCTGATGTGACAAGCTTTCCACTAATCGTGCACGATGTGCCTCATGGGTTTCTTGACCATGACAGGCGCCCGCACAGCGATTGAGCATCGCCCGAAAACAAGGTCGATCGCCAGAGCGTTTTTCAAGCCCCAGCACACTCAAGCAAAGCCGTTGCTCATCGGCAATATTTTTGAGTGCTTCAAGCGCTGAATGACGACTGGCATATAAGCCATACAAATCAGGCGTGTTGGAAAAATCGATTTGATTGGAATACACCACTTCGGGTTTTTCGCTCTCGATTCGGAGTGAACACATCTGTCGACTACGCCGTAACTTATGATTAAAGAGCGGTTGCTGCTCTTTGATCAATCTTGCTTCGAGTAGCAGCGCACCGATTTCACCCGTTGTACGGATGTAGGTGATTTTCTCGGTTTGTTTGAGCATGCGCGCTTCATCTGCGGTCCGGAGGTGAGACATGACGCGAGAGCGGATATTGACGCTTTTTCCAATGTATAGAGGCAGATCTCCCGACACACCATGAAAAATATAGACCCCTGGGGTCGTGGGCAGGTCAACAATGCTGTCACGTAAGTGTGTGGGGTATTCGTAGCCATGCGTGGCATCGAAGTCTGCGCGTCGTACGACACGTTTCATAACTGAGCGCACACTTAAGCGGACACGTAGCGGAGTGCTAACGCCTCTGCGACACGGATGCCATCGACACCTGCGGACAAGATGCCCCCTGCATACCCCGCGCCTTCACCTGCGGGATACAGACCTTTGACATTGAGACTTTGAAAGTCTGCGCCACGTGTAATTCGTAAGGGGGAGGACGTCCGAGTCTCGACACCCGTCAAGATGGCATCGTGCATTGAAAACCCTTTGATTTTTTTTTCAAACGCGGGAATCGCTTCGCGAATCGCTTGGATGGCGTAGTCTGGCAGACTCGTCGCTAAGTCTGTCAGGTGAACACCTGGCTTGTAGGACGGTGTCACGCTACCGAGTTCAGTGGACGCGCGACCCATTAAAAAGTCACCCACGAGTTGGCCAGGGGCTTCGTAGGTGCTGCCGCCTAAGACATAGGCATGCGATTCAATCTGCCGTTGAAAATCAAGACCCGCCAAGGGGCCGCCTGGATAATCTTCGGGGGTGATGCCAACCACGATGCCCGCATTGGCGTTGCGTTCATTGCGTGAATATTGACTCATCCCATTGGTGACAACACGATGGGTCTCAGAAGTCGCTGCGACCACGGTACCGCCCGGGCACATGCAGAAGCTGTAGACTGCTCGACCATTGCTGGCATGATGCACAAGCTTGTAGTCCGCAGCGCCGATCAGCGTGTTGCCTGCGTAGGGTCCGAGGCGCGCGAGATCAATCAAAGATTGTGGATGCTCGATCCGAAAGCCGACTGAAAATGGTTTGGCTTCCATAAAGACACCCGCATCATGCAATACCTTAAAGGTATCTCGCGCGCTGTGTCCCAGTGCGATAATCACATGATCAGCTGCCAATACCTCACCGCTTTCGAGTTGCACAGCACGCATTTGTTGATGCTCGATTTCGAAACCCACAACCTTTTGTGAAAAACGAATCTCGCCGCCAAGCGCGATAATTTCTTCGCGCATTTTTTCAACCACACCGACCAGACGAAAGGTACCGATATGCGGTTTGGCGACGTACAGGATTTCTTCGGGTGCACCTGCTTTGACAAACTCTCGGATGACTTTGCGACCGTAAAACTTTGGGTCTTTAATCTGGCTCCAGAGCTTGCCGTCAGAGAACGTCCCGGCTCCGCCTTCGCCAAACTGCACGTTTGATTCGGGATTGAGTATATTTTTACGCCAGAGTTTCCAAGTGTCCTGCGTACGCTCGCGCACCGCTTTGCCGCGTTCCAGCACAATCGGTTTTAAGCCCATCTGTGCCAACAAGAGCGCAGCAAAAATCCCACAGGGACCAAAACCGATCACAACAGGGCGTGGATGAGCTTGCTTGGTGTCATGGTAAGGGGGCGCAACGAATTTGTATTCCGTGTCCGGCGTCGGTCGAATGTCCGGATCATCCTTGAATTTTTTTAAAAGCGCCTCGGGCTCAGTGACCTCAACATCGACGGTGTAGATAAACGTTAGTGCACTTTTTTTACGTGCATCGTAGCTGCGCTTAAATATCTCAAAGGACAGTAACTGGGCAGGCGTGATGGCGAGCCGCTCAATAATAGCGGCGCGTAAGGCGTCCTCGGCGTGCTCAAGCGGTAGGCGTAAATCGGTAATGTGGATCATAGGCTGAACGATACACAAAATTTGGCATGACGGGCATGAACACCCCTGCTTGGGCGTCAGAGCTGGACGGAGACGGACCCAATCCCGTCAAACTGGGCAACGACGAGATCGCCGCCCCGGGCGGCTGGAACGCCCGACCAACTCCCTGTGGTCACAATCGCACCTGAGGGTAGGGTTTGACCGCCTGCTGTGGCATGTTGGACCCAAGAGGGAATGACCCAGCGAGGATCTTGCATCGAGTGGGTGCCGACAAATTCCAAAGGCATTTGTTCGCCAATTTTGACCGTGCAGCGTTGTTTAGACCAATCGCGGCGTGCTTCTTGCTCGCCATAGGGTTGCCATTGTCCCACGACCAGTACGCCATGGGATTGCATATCTGCGAGCTTTAAAAGTGCTGCGGTCTCGTTGCCCTGTTGCCAGCGCGAGTCGACCACCTCAATGGTGACGGTAAAGGCCTCAATCAGCGAATGACCTTGTTCTTGGGTCATGTTGACTGCCTCCGCAGGTGTGACAGCGTGTTTGGTTTTAAACCCAATCTCGATTTCGATCAGCCGCAGATTAAAAGGGTGTGCACCGGCTTGGGCGGGACTTTTCCAAATACCCGAATCCAACAAAGGGGTATTTAAAATCTCACCCGTACGCGAGGGGCCACCTGATTTCCAGTGGCGTGAAATCGGCGTCTGCTGGGGGGCGAGCGTGGCGAGCACGATATCCTGAACGGCTAAGGCCTCGGCTGTGCTCTGGAGCTGCCCGTCAAACGGAGTCGCGTCTGCGGGTGTCTGGTTACTGCGAGCCGTCAACAAGGTTTGGGCAATGGCATCAATCTGTGGGTTTGTCATGAAATTTCACTAATGAGTGGGTAATCAAGGATAATCCAGTTCTTCCCATCGTGGCGCGCGAGCGTCAACATGCACTTTAAGATGACTTATGGCCCTGCGCGCGACGATTTACAAAGCTGAACTCAATGTAGCGGACTCTGACCGCCACTATTATGAGAGTCACGCCCTGACGCTGGCGCGTCATCCCTCCGAAACAGACGAAAGGATGATGGTCCGCCTCTTGGCGTTCGCTTTGAATGCCCACGAGGATCTGGTGTTTACCAAAGGTATCAGCGATGCCGATGAGCCGGACCTATGGCGCAAAGACTTGACGGGTGCAATCGATCTCTGGATCGAGGTGGGGCAGCCCGATGAGCGACGCATTTTAAAGGCGTGCGGACGAGCCACTGAGGTCGTGATTTATTGCTATGGTGGTCACACCAGCAAAATCTGGTGGGAATCCATTCAAAACAAACTGGCGCGTACGCGTAACCTTAAAGTCGTGTGTCTGCCCTCTGAACAAACTAAAACGCTCGCCGCCTGGGCCGCGCGCACGATGACCGTGCACGTCAATATCCAGGACAGCGAGCTCTTTGTTTCCTCAGAAAAAGGTCAGTTCACGCTCGAGCAGCAGATCTGGCGCTAGATCAGTCGTTGAACCTGCTCAAACGCCCATCTGGGTCGCGAGATCGCGAATATCCTTGGCGACGATATCCCAGTCATGGGCGGCAACCAGATTGGTTTTCTGGTCAGGGCCATGTTCAGTTGGACGCGGCCAAAACGCTGTTTTGAGCCCCACATTGCGCGCCGCCAACAGATCATCATTGTGCGCGGCACACATCATGACTTCGCCGGGCTCAAGTTGCAAGGCAGCACATACGCCTAAGTAGGATTGTGGCTGCGGCTTGTAGGCGTGAAAGACTTCGGTGGAGAGATTCAGATCCCAGGGTAGGCCGGTGTACTTGGCGATATCGGTCAGCAAGGAGATATTGCCGTTGGATAAGGGGGCAATGATGTACTTGCTTTTGAGACGCGTCAGGCCACCCACTGCGTCTGGCCAACCATCTAGCCGGTGCCAGACTTTGTTGACATGCACGCGCTGTGCTTCGGTCATCGCATCGAGGCCAAATTCCTTGATCAGGATTTCGAGGGATTCGCGGTGCAACACATCTAGGATGGTCCAGGGACGTTTGCCGCTGCGCACAGCTTCCATCGAAGGTTGGTACATACCGCGCCATTTGACAGCAAAGGCGGTCCAGTCGGCCTCAAAGCCGTTTTCTTGTCCCCAGCGCGTCAGGTCGCGCGTGATACTGCCGCGCCAGTCGACCACGGAGCCGAAGGTATCGAACACCATGGCTTTGACGGTTGTTGTTAGTGATGACATGGCATGTGCTCCCTGATTACATCACTGCGGATAAACCACCATCCAGATTGACACTGCTGCCGGTGACATAGCTACCGCCTTCAGACGCGAGGAAGGTGACGACGTTGGCAACTTCTTCGGCACGACCCACACGACCTAAGGGAATGTTTTTACCCATTGTCTCGTACATCTGTTCAACAGGCACGCCTGCTTTTTCAGCCTTGCGCTCATGCTGTCCGGCTTTGATCAGGCCGATACAGACGCTGTTGACCAAGATGTTGTTGGGGGCGAATTCTTTCGACAAGGCCTTGGTCATTGCGAGACCTGCTGCACGTGTGACCGTGGTGGGCATAGATTTTTCTTTGGGCTGCTTGGCACCGATATTAGTCACGTTGATGATGCGACCCCAGTTGTTCTTTTTCATTTCTGGGATGGCCAAGCGTGTCAGGCGAATCGCGGCAAACAACTTCAAATCAAAGTCAGCTTGCCACTTTTCATCCGTGACAGACTCAAACTCGCCTGTGGCGGATGTGCCGGCGTTGTTAATCAAAATATCTAAACGCCCGTGTGTCTTGAGGATTTCTTGGACAAGGCGTGTGCACTCTGCGTCTTGTGAAACATCTGCCGCAATGGTCGTCACTTTGCCACCGGCCGCGCGAATCTCTGCTGCGACTTCGTCCAGCAATGCTTGGCCGCGGGCGGCGATGACAACAGTTGCGCCTTCCTGGGCGAATTTCATGGCAACCGCTTTACCGATGCCTTGTGAGCCGCCTGTGACCAATGCGACGCGATTGTTAAGTTGTAAGTCCATGCGATGTCTCCGTCCTGAATGACTCGAAATCTTAGCGATCGAGTTGTTGTGAAATAAATAATGCGGTTGATTTAATTTTTATCGTCGGTTTCTGCCGCGATCTGACGCAAAGCCTGCTCAAACGCCTCGGGCGGTTGCGCACCCTGCAACAGATAATGATCATTGATGATAATCGAGGGCACAGAATGAATCCCCATGCTGGTGTATTTTTCCTGCTGCGCGCGCACTTCGGTTTTAAATTCTTCACTGTCCAAAATCTTTTGGGCACGCGCGGTATCGAGCCCTGCGCGTTCAACCGCAGCAACCAGATTGCTCTTGTCGTCTAGATCAACGGCGAGGGTAAAGTAGGTGATCAACAACGCGCGCTTGAGGCGATGTTGTGCCGCGGGGTCGTATTCGAGTCCAGCCCAATAAATCAGTCGGTGCGCATCAAAGGTGTTGTAGACATGCTTGCGACCCTCCGGGTGAAAGGGAAAACCGACCTCGGCTGCGCGCGCTTTAATGCTCTCTTGGGTGACACGAACTTGGGCCTCTGTTTTGCCGTATTTTTCCGTTAGGTGTTCAAACACTTCCTGGCCACCTGGTGGCATCTGTGGATTGAGCTCGAACGGTTGGAAATGAATTTCCACCGGGATACTGTCCCCAATATTTTTAAGCGCGATTTCAAGGCCGCCGAGTCCGACCGCGCACCAAGGGCACGCGATATCCGAAACGTAGTCAATTTTGATTACCATGTTTTATCCGAATCAGGGGTGGCCGAGACATGATGGATGCTGAGGTCAGCACCCGCATATTCGTCTTCGGGATCCATTCTTAAGCCCATGAGGAGTTTGAGTGCACCATACACAATTGTGCCACCTAACAAAGCAATCAGGACCGCGACCGCAGTGCCAATCAGTTGTGCCATCAGACTGACACCGCCCAAGCCGCCTAAGGCCTGTTGACCAAAGATGCCTGCGGCGATACCACCCCAGACACCGCAGAGACCATGCAGGGGCCAGACACCCAAGACGTCATCGATTTTCCAGCGGTTTTGTTCGAGGGTAAAGACAAACACAAACATGGCTCCAGCGGATAGGCCAACAAACAGTGCGCCTAGGGGATGCATTAAGTCTGAGCCCGCACAGATTGCAACGAGTCCCGCGAGTGGTCCGTTATAACTAAAGCCGGCGTCATTCTTGCCGAAGAACCAACCACCGAGTGTGCCGCCCACCATAGCCATCAAGGAGTTGATCGCAACCAGTCCGCTGATTTTGTCGATTGTCTGTGCACTCATGACATTGAAACCGAACCAGCCTACGGTCAAGATCCAAGCGCCTAAGGCTAGGAAGGGGACGTTTGACGGCGGATGGGCGGAGACCTTGCCGTCTTTGCGGTAGCGTCCACTGCGTGCGCCGAGCAATATGATCGCAGGTAATGCAATCCAGCCACCGACGGCGTGCACTACGACAGAACCTGCGAAGTCATGGAAATCTTCACCGGTGAGCGATTTGATCCAGACCTGAAAGCCAGAGAAGTGGGTGGGATTCCAGGCCATGCCTTCAAACAGCGGATAAACAAATCCAACCAATAAAAAGGTCGCGAGGAGTTGTGGGTTGAATTTGGCACGTTCGGCGATACCGCCTGAAACGATAGCTGGAATCGCGGCTGCAAAGGTCAGTAAGAAAAAGAACTTGACCAGTTCAAAGCCATTTTTGGTGGCGAGCTGCTCTGCATCCATCCAGAAATTCAGGCCATAGGCCAGGCTGTAACCAATAAAAAAATACGCGATAGTGGATACAGAAAAATCGACTAGGATTTTAACGAGTGCGTTGACTTGATTTTTTTCCCGGACTGTACCGAGCTCGAGAAAAGCGAAACCAGCGTGCATCGCCAGGATCATAATGGCACCCAACATAATAAAAAGGGTGTCGACGCCTGCTTTGATATTTTCCAAAATCATTCCAGCCGAAAAGTTAATTGTGACAATTGAGGCTGAATCTTAGCGCGAATGTTTAGGCAGATTTCTGAGGTCGCAGGTGATCATGGATTGAAAACAATAAAGCACAAATGTAAATAATATTTAGTTTTATATGCACATTAGATCTGGTTTCATAGGAAATCTCACCTATTTTCTTATATAACTGGGGTTGACCCGTATAGAATCGTAGGATTAGTTGAATGTTTGGGAATCCCACATGATCGGCGCAGTGCATCTAGCAGGATCAAGTTATCCAACGAAAAATTTGCGAAGCCTTTTTGTGCAGCATGTTTTCAAAGTCGTGCTGGGAGTGTCGACGGCATGGTTAGGTTACACGGGCATGCTGCATGCCCAACCTGCGGGTCCCCAAGGCCCTTTGTCTGTGTCGGTGATAGAAGCTCAACCCACCAACATCCCCAATGTGCTCGAAGTCACTGCACAAGCCGAGGGCGCAAAAGAAACGGAAGTCCGTTCACGCGTCAACGGTATTTTGCTTAAAAGGCTGTACGAGGAAGGTAGCCCTGTCCAAGCCGGTCAGCCATTATTTCAAATCGATCCCGAGCCTTTCAAAATCACGCTCGAAGAAGCCCAGGCGCGCGCCAAGCAAACAGCGCGCGAGGCCGCGCGTTTGAAGTTACTTTTTAGTAAACAGGCCGTCAGTCGCAAAGAGTTCGATGACGCGACGTCCTTAAACGAAATCGCGCAAGCCACGCTAAAAACGGCGCAGCTCAATCTAAAGTGGACGACTGTGACGGCGCCTGTCGATGGCATTTCGGGTCGTTCACTGCGCTCCGAAGGCAATCTGATTTCAAATACAGGCGATGCAGGTCTCCTGACCTCCATCTATCAAATCAACCCGATCTGGGTACGTTTTGGTTTGTCGAGCAGTGATACGGCCCAATTACCAAGCGGTCGTCTTGATCCAAAGCAAAACACAAGTGTCGAGTTGCTACTTCCTAATGGGCAGGACTACCCTGAAAAGGGTCAGCTCAATTTCCAGTCGACCTTTATTGATCCAAAGCTCGGCACACAGCAAATGCGCGCCGAATTTCCAAATCCTAACAGCGCAATTTTGCCAGGCCAGTTTTTGCGTATTCGTGTGACAACCGGGATGCAGGAAAATGTATTTCTGGTTCCTCAGGCTGCGGTGGTTCAGAGTGAGCGTGGCTTTATGGTCTGGACGGTTGGACCAGAAAGCAAGGTCGTGCCAACGCCGATCAAGGTGGGCAAATGGTCAGGAAAAAATTGGATTGTGTTGTCAGGCTTAAAGTCAGGCGATCAAGTTGTCACGGATCAACTCATCAAAATTCGACCCGGTGCGGTGATCAAGCCCACGGTGGTGCCGCTCAGTCAGGCTTCGCCTGGTACTGCGTCTGGTCCAGCGCCAACCGCTGACGCGCAAAAGAACGCTGCGGTCCAGAAGGATGCTCGATGAGTTTATCTAGCTTTTTTATTGGTCGGCCGATTTTTTCGGCGGTGATTTCCATCACCATTGTGATTGCGGGACTCATGGCAGCACGCGGTTTACCGATTGCGCAATATCCCGAAATCGCGCCACCGACCGTCATTATTTCGGCAACGTATCCTGGCGCCTCGACAGAAACGCTGACGCGTACGGTGGCGGGTCCGATTGAAGAGCAGTTGTCAGGTGTTGAAAACCTGCTGTATTTCAATTCGAGTGCGCAGTCCAATGGCTCGCTGTCGATTACCGCGACGTTCGAAGTTGGCACCAATATTGATACCGCGACGGTCAACGTCAATAATCGTGTCAAGATTGCTGAGCCGAGGCTGCCGGATATCGTGCGTCAATTTGGTGTGACCGTTCAAAAGCGCTCAAATGATATTTTGTTAGTGACGGCGATCACCTCTCCTTCCGAGGAGTTTTCAAATCTGTTTTTATCTAACTATGCGCTTGTCAATGTTGTGGACGAGCTCAAACGTTTGCCAGGTGTTGGTGATGTGCAGATTTTGGGTGCCAAGGATTATTCCATGCGCATCTGGCTCAAGCCAGATCAGATGGCACAACTAGGTATTACTGCGCCTGATGTCGCCGCTGCGATCGCTGCGCAAAACAAACAGAACGTCGCAGGAAAAATTGGTCAAGAACCTGCGCCGCAGGGCCAGCAACTGGTCTATACCGTGACCGCCAAAGGCCGTTTGGTTACGCCGGAGCAGTTTGGCGACATTGTCATTCGCTCGGAGGGCGCGGGCGGCACGCTCAGGCTCAAAGATATTGCACGGATTGAACTCGGTGCGGCAGATTATGACGCCAGTACCAAACTCAGCGGCAAGCCAGTCGCGCTTGTCGCTACCTTTTTGCAATCGGGTGCCAACGCACTGGCTGTTGCTGAAAGTGTACGCACCAAAATGCAAGAGTTGGAGAAAAAATTTCCTAAAGGGATTGAATATGTCATTCCCTTTGATACGACAAAATTTGTGACCGCTTCGATTAATGAAGTGATTAAAACCTTGTTCGAAGCGATGCTTCTCGTCGCCCTCGTTGTCTATTTGTTTTTGCAAAACTGGCGAGCGACTCTTATTCCTTTGATTGCGGTACCGGTTTCACTGATCGGAACGTTTGCAGGTTTGTGGCTGTTTGGCTTTTCTATCAACACACTGACTCTGTTTGCGATGGTGTTGTCGATAGGTATTGTGGTGGATGATGCGATCGTAGTGCTGGAAAACGTCGAACGCTTGATGACTGAGCGTAATCTTTCTCCAAAAGAGGCTGCCTACGAGGCAATGCGTGAGGTGTCGGGTGCGGTAGTCGCCATTGTGTTGGTGCTTTCCGCTGTGTTTATTCCCGTGGCGTTTTTGGGCGGGATCGCTGGTACGCTCTATCAACAGTTTGCCGTCACCGTCGCGCTCGCAGTGGTTTTGTCTGGGATCGTCGCCTTGACCTTGACGCCAGCCCTGTGTGCACTGCTTCTCAAGCCAGGGCTGCATGCACCCAAAGGTTTTGGATGGTTTAACCGCAGCTTTGAAACCATCACTAATCAATACACCAAGCTTGTCAATAAAACACTAAATCATCGCATTCTTGGCGCCTCGGTATTCGGCGCGATCTTGGTGGGGAGTTTTGTGATGTTTCGTATGGTACCCGGCAGCTTTGTTCCTGCAGAGGATCAAGGTTATCTGATTAGTGCATTGGTGCTGCCAGATGCCGCAAGCTTGCAGCGGACCGAAGAAACAGGCGATGTCTTTCAAAAGCGCGTGGCTAACGATCCTGCTGTTGCGCGTGTGTTTGTGATCGCGGGTCGAGACATTATTGGTGGGGGTAACAAACCGAACGCCGGTACGATTTTTATTCCCCTCAAGGATTGGGACGAGCGAACCGCCTCTTCTGAGCAACTCGCCAAGAAATTTACTGGTGTGGGGATGAGCTTGCCCGATGGGATGGCACTGGTGTTTAACCCGCCTCCTATCCGTGGTTTGGGCTCTGCGGGTGGTTTTGAGTTTTATGTACAGTCCAGAGGTGAGCCCTCTGTGACGGATCTAGCGAAAGTCGTCACTAATTTTACAGAGGAGCTAAAAAAGCAACCCAAGCTCTCGGGCATCAATACCTTTTTTAGGCCCAACACCCCTCAGTTGTATGTCGAGGTTGATGAGGCGAAAGCATTGTCGCTTGGCATACCCGTGGCAGATGTTTACCTCAGTTTGCAGGCCACGATGGGTGCGCTGTATGTCAATGATTTCAATCTAAACGGTCGCACCTATCGCGTGCAGATGCAGGCGGATGCCCAATATCGTACTGAGCCGACGGATCTCGGTCAGATCTATGTGCGCGCAAACAATGGCAGCATGGTGCCGGTGTCGGCCCTGATCTCGGTCAGTCAGGTGGTCGGTCCCGAACTACTGGAGCGGTTTAATGGATTTCTTGCGGCAAAGGTGTTGGGAAATGCAGTGCAGGGTGTGAGCTCTGGAGATGCGATCAATATTGTCCAAGAGGCCGCCCGCGCGACCTTACCCCCAGGCTACGAGTTAGCGTGGGCTGGACAAGCGTATCAGCAGATCCGCACAGGCGACGCCTCTGGCTTGGCATTTTTGTTTGGCATCGTGATGGTGTTTCTGATTCTTGCGGCACAGTATGAGCGGTGGTCTTTACCGATTGCTGTGTTGTTGGCGGTGCCGTTTGCGTTGTTTGGTGCCTTGCTCGCGGTGTTGCTGCGCGGCATGCCCAATGACATCTATTTTCAGATTGGTTTGCTAGTGTTGATTGGCCTGTCTGCGAAAAATGCAATCTTGGTCGTTGAGTTTGCGTCCCAAAAACGTGCGCAGGGTATGAGTGCGAGGGATGCGGCATTGACGGCAGCAAAACAACGTTTCAGACCGATTGTGATGACCTCTCTCGCATTTATCTTGGGTGTGTTTCCCTTGGTAATCTCCTCGGGGGCGGGTGCTGCGGCACGTCAATCCATGGGGACAGGTGTATTTGGTGGCATGCTGGCCTCGACCTTCATTGCGACTATTTTTGTGCCGATGTTCTTTACTTGGTTATCCAGAAAAAAATGATGACGCATCCTTTTTTATCCGGCATGCGTGCTTGGGTTCGCACATTTCTCGCACTTGTCCTCAGTGGTACGTTAAGTGGATGTTTGCTCGGCCCTGACTACAAGCGGCCCGAGGTTGATTTGCCTGAGCGTTTCAATGCACAAACGGCCACGACGACACCTTCGGCAGCTATTTCTCCTGTCAGTACCGTGGGTGTTGCACCTGCTCCGGTCGCACTAGTGGATTGGTGGACCTTGTTCAACGATCCCATTCTCAACGACCTTGTTGCGAAGGCCCAAAAGAACAATGCCGATATACAGATTGCGGTTGCACGCTTAGGTCAGGCGCAGGCACTGGCCCGTCAAGCAGGGGCAGCACTTTATCCGACACTCAATTTGACGGCTTCAGGTACGCGGGCTTCCACAGGTACAGCGGTATCGCCTACAGGCATTGGTTTGCAAACTAATACTGCACAGCTGGGTCTAGTGACTTCTTATGAACTTGATGTGTGGGGCCGCGTTCGTCGCAATCTTGAAGCCGCGACTGCTGTGGTGACTGCCAGCCAGTACGAGCAGGACAGCGTTCGTCTCACCATATCTGCGTTAGTCACCAATACGTATTTACGTTTGCGCGCCTTGGATGCGCAGATTTCCGTGGTGACCAACTCGGTCAAGACCCGCGAAAATTCACTGCGTGTTGCGCAGGCCAAGCTCGATGGCGGGTTGGTGTCGCCCATCGATGTGAGTCAAGCGCGGGCGGCCAAGGCTGCCTCCGAGGCAACATTATCGGAGTTAACGCGACAACGAGCGATCGTACAAAATCAACTCGGTATTTTGGTAGGTCAGCTGCAACTGAGCCTTGCGCCCGTTGATTTGCGGGGTTTGCCGATTCCGCCAATCCCACCCGCCGGTATTCCCTCGACGTTGATGGAAAGCCGGCCGGATGTCAATCGGGTGGAGCAGGAGCTCACGGCTGCAAATGCCCGTATTGGCGTCGCGACGGCTAACTTTTTCCCAACACTCTCTCTTACGGGTGTTTTTGGTGCGCAAAGTGTAGATTTCAGCGCGTTCCTTTCTGGGCAAAGTACCGTATGGTCCGCAGGCTTAGGGCTGCTCCAGCCGATATTTACCGGTGGTTCTTTGACGGCACGTCTGGATTTTGCCAAGGCGCAACAGCAGGAAGTCCTGGGGAATTACGTTAAAGTTGTCAGAAATGCATTTGGTGAAGTGGGAGATGCTCTAGTGTCCGTCCATCAAACGCTTCAAACCGAACTCTTTTTGACGGAACAAGTCGCCGCGGCGACCAAGGCACAAGAGCTCGCAACCGTGCGTTACGAAGCGGGCTATGTTGATTATTTAAATGTGCTTGAGGCGCAGCGTGTGCAAAACGAGGCGAATCTAGCTTTTGTAATAAATCGTTCCTTGCGACTGCAGGCGGGCGTGGATTTATTTAAGGCTTTGGGTGGCGGCTGGAATAAGCCGACGCCATAGTCGGAATAACAAATAAGAGGATGACACGATGAACGAAGCGATAGAAAAACAATACAACCCTCGCACAACAGTGACGCCTGAACAGTTGGCGCATTTTAGCGAGCTCGGCGCGCGCCTCAGTGAAGAGGCCCGTCAAAAATATGCGGGCCGTTACGATTTGCGTTTTGGTGAAGGACCGTTAGAGAACGCAGATTTTTTTTATTGCGGCAAACCCAATCGTCCTCTGATGGTGTTTTTTCATGGTGGTTTTTGGCGTGCCCGTGATAAAAAAGATTACAGTTTTGTCGTGAATGGCGTTTTGCCCCTCGACTGCTCAGTGGTGGTAATGAATTACGATTTGTGTCCCGCAGTCACGGTGCAACAGATTGTGGCGCAAACCAAGCGCGGACTTGAGTGGGTGTCTCAGCAAGTGGCCGCCTGGCAAGTCGATGACAGTCAGATTTATGTCTCTGGTCATTCAGCGGGTGCGCACATCATTGCAGCGACGCTTGCACACACTGGCGCGGCATTTCAGCTCAAAAATCACCATATCAAAAAGGCCTATTTGATAAGTGGTATTTTTGACGTTGAGCCTGTTTTGCAAATTTCTGTCAATGAAGAAGTCAAACTTAAGCCAAGTGATGTGCAAGTGTTGAGTCCGCTTCGTCATCCGTTTTCCGCAAATGTGGCTTACGAGGTGATCGTGGGTGGCGCAGAGCCCAAGGATTGGGTGGGTGAGTCAGAGCGCATGGCCGCTCATTTGCGTGCGCAAGGCTGTCAAGTGGGTTTGCATGTGTTGCCTGGCTTAAATCACTATACTGTCCTGCACGAAATGGATCGGCCTGAAGGCTATGTATCCAAGCTATTCGCACGCGATATCGGATAAAACATGGAAAATCTCGATCAGCCAAGCGTTGAGTCAGACGCAACCATCACTGTTTTGCGTAGACAGTTAGGCGAGATTCTGATGAGTGAGCGCATAAGTCAGAAAAAAGACGTCGTGGACGTCGCGCGTCGCTTGATGCTTTCCAAGCAACAGTTGCTCGCGATCGAGGCGGGTGAGGCCGCAAGCTTTCATCACGAACGTCGTTATATTCAGGGCATTAAAAGCTATGTATTTTATTTAGGTCTGCAGAGCCGGATGGATGTTGAGAGCTTTCTCAAGCAGATCGAGGATTGCTCCGCAGAGGCAATGCGCGCCTCGCCTGCAGCCGGTGTTGCACAACTACATCGCGCTTCGACCCCGCCTGCAAATACAAAGTCTTACTCATCACGCACTCCCCGTTATGTCTACCTTGGGTTGGCCTTGCTCGTGCTAGGTGCCGTTGTGCTCGCCATTTCAGAAGGATGGCCTTTCAAGGGTGGCAGCGACGAGATCGTCAGCAGTGACTCCACACAAAGCGCTGCCTTGACGACGGAGGTGAGTAACAATACGCCGACAGTTTCCATACCAGCCCCTCCAGTGGTGCCTCAATCTGAAGCGCCTGTGCAGACACAGACTTCTCCATCTATACAAGCTCCCACGCAAATACAGCCTTCACCTATTCCGCCGGTTATCGATAAAAGTATTGCGACCGAAAAGCCCGCACCAGTCGTCACACCTGTTGATCCTGCCTTGATGCGAATCGATTTCAACGCAGAGTGTTGGATGTCGGTGCAGACAACTGAAGGTAAAAAAATTGATCGTATTTACAAACAAGGCGAGAGTTTTTCGATGCCTGTCGCGAACGTGAGTGCGATGATTTTGGGTAATGCGCCTGCTGCCAAAGTATTTTTTGGCTCGCGACAAGTGGACATCATGTCCAAGGGCTTGACGCAAGGAAATGTATCCAGACTCGATCAAAAAAGCTTACAGCTTCTGCTAAAGAATTAAACACGGTACGTCGAGCGTTTAATTCTTTTCTGCCGATTCTGTTTGTGACGGGTCTGGTTTGGCAAAGCCTTGCCAGCCACCACCAAGCGCTTTGACCAATGGCACACTCGCGATAAATTGTCCGCCATGCATCTGCCACTTGATGCGCTGCGCGGTGAGCTGGTTTTGCTGAATCAAGGCAAGTCTTTGGGCTGTGTCTAAGCCTTCGCGGTAACGAATCGCGCTGATTTGATAGGCACGATTGAGATTATTGACGGCCTCATCCTGCATGGAACGTGCGCGATCAAGTTGTTGAAGCGCACTCATGGCATCTTGTGTTTCTTGTATGGAGACCATCACGGACTGACGGTAGTTCGCTAGCGTTACGCGATACCCAGCTTGCGCAAAACGATAGTTGGCGCTGATGCGGCCACCATCAAACACGGTTTGCGTTGCGGTTAAGCCAATCGACCAAATGAGCGAAGGCGCATTAAAATTGAACAGAGAATGGAGCTCTCACCACCGAGAAAGGCGGGCGCCAGTGTGAGGGTGGGAAAGTATGCAGCTTTGGCAACGCCGATCTGCGCGTTAGCAGCTGCCATCGCTCGCTCAGCTGCCGAAACGTCTGGGCGTCTTTCCAGAAGGGTAGAGGGCAAGCCGACAGGAAACGCGGGCAATTGAGTAGGTAATCGACCAGGCGGTAAGCTAAAGGCGGAAGCGGGCGTGCCGGTTAAGGTTGCTAACAGATTTTCCTGTACATTGCGCAACGCGCGCAGGAGCTCAAGTTGAGCACCACTCGACTGTGTCAAGGCGGTCTGTTGTGACAGTTCTGTTCGTCCTGCAGCACCCATGTCATAACGTTTTTTTTATCAAACCCAAGAGCTTGTCCTGAATCTGGACAATTCCGGTGAGCACGCGAATTTCTTCATCGTACTGTCTCAAGAGAAAATAACTATTCGCCAGTTGTGCGGTAAGTAAGAGCTTGACGTTCTCAGTATCGGCTGTAGCTTGTTCTGCAGTGCAATCAGTGAGGTAAAAATCGACAAGGGGATTGAAATTGCGATGATCGAGGTGGTGCGCCAATTGCCCAAGAACAGCAGGAGCATCAGCGCAGTCAAACCGCCAGCAATAAGGATTTCGTGAATGACACCGACGAGGGCTTTTTCAACAAAAACGGATTGATCTCCCAACAGTCGGACATCAATGCCTTCTGGCAAAAGAGGCAGGATAGCAGGCAGTTTTTCCTTGACCTGGCGGACAATATCCAGCGTCGAGGCACCACCATTTTTAAGCGCGGTCAGGATGAGGCCGCGCTCGCCATTTTGTCGAACGATATTGATCTGAGGGGAAAAACCATCACGGACGTGCGCGACTTCGCGCATAAAGGTGGTGGCACCATTGACGGTCCGAATCGGAATATTGTTGAGCTCTGCGATTGTATTTGGGGACGAATTTAGTGAGATGTTGTATTCGACATCGTCAATTTTTGCAGAGCCAGCCGGCAGGGTCAGGTTTTGCGCAGTGATGGCATTAATCACATCCGAAGAGGTCATACCCTTGGCGCGTAAGGCCTCGGGGTCGATATCGACAGAAACCGCACGGACTTTGCCGCCATAGGGAAAAGGCACGGCAATGCCAGGAATCGTAATCAGTTGCGGTCGCACGATGTTGAGCGCGGCATCAAAGAGCTCTTTTTCAGAAAGCGTCTTGCTCGACATTCCGATTTGGATCACTGGAATGGAGGAGGCGGTGTATTTAATGACGAGTGCTGGCGCGACACCCGGAGGCATTTGTCGCAACGCTGACTGAGAGATCGCGACGACTTGTGAGATAGCCGTTTGAATATTCGCTTTTGGCTGAAAATAAATTTTGATAATCGTGATGCCACCGAGCGAGCGCGATTCGATGTGTTCGATATCGTTGACCGTGGTGGTGATCGAGCGCTCGTGATTTTGAGCAATCCTATTGCCCATCTGTTCGGCGGAGAGACCACGATAGTTCCAGATCACGCTGATCACTGGAATATCAATTTCCGGTAGCACGTCAACCGGCGTGCGCATAATCGCCAAGGGGGCAGAAAACAGAATGAGAAGAGCCATCACGATAAACGTGTATGGCTTATCTAATGCTATCCGTACGATCCACATCCTGAATACCTGCGTTAAGCGCCTACGTTCTGCAAGCCAACATGGCTCTAATCGTCAGATCAGCACGCAGGAAGTATAGATAAACTGCACTGGGTCGGATAGATGTATTTCAACTTGGCGTTTTTTTGGGGGTGAAAGCGTTATTACACTCTTGGATCAAGGGTTTTCCCTAGCATGGGTGCTTTGAAGATACTCTTTCTCTAAGACCTCCATCAACTGCTGGGCACGCATAGGTCTGGCTTGAGCATAGGCACGCCCAGCCCAAAGGCTTTGGTTTTCGCCGTCATTATGCTGAACCGATACTTGTCGCAGATGACTGGTCAAGGTATTTTGGATTGGAAAAGGTAAGTGCGGTTGACCGTGCATCGCCTCGATAAACTCGTTTCGCAAGCCTTGCGCACGACGGCCGGAAAACGCATGCGTGAACACGGTGCCGCGCGTGGGTTTAGTCAAGATAAAGTGTTTATGTGCGGGGGGCGCGCCAGATTCATCACACACTAAAAAGGCGGTGCCCATTTGCGCAGCAGACGCGCCTGCCGCCATGGCAAGTGCGACGTCACTACCTGTCATCAAGCCGCCCGCTGCAACAACAGGAATACGCAAGGCTTTAGAAAGTTGTCTGACAAGATCCAGTGTCGGGAGGTCCTCATCGTGCATGTCGGGTTCAAAGGTTCCCCTATGCCCGCCGGCTTCGATGCCTTGAGCAATCACAAAGTCTGCGCCTGCAGCCTCGATGGCTTGTCCTTCGGCCAAACAAGTGGCACTGACACCAATGGAGATGCCTGCCAGTCTGGCACGTTCGAGCACTTCAGGTGCGGGCAGACCAAAGTGAAAGGTGAGGACCGCTGGTTTATGCAACCAAACGGGTTCAAGCATCGCGTTAATGTCTGGAAAATAAGGCGGCTCAGGTGGCAATAGCCGGAGATCTTGCGCGATCGGTAGGCGCTTGAGTGCGGCAATAGACTGGTGTTGAAGCTCAACACTTGGAGGCGGGACGGGATGAAATACAAAAAAGTTTGCGTTGATGGGGCCCGCTGTCAGATGTTTGGCTGCTCCAAGATCGTCACTGATTTTTTGTGGTGAGCTATAGGCAAACCCAAAGCTTCCCAGTCCGCCGGCATTGCTGACTGCGGCCGCGAGTGCAGGGGTGTTTGTCCCACCCGCCATGGGTGCTTGAATAATCGGAACACGTAATTTGTTCAGAACAAAAGCCATGATCACGTCCACCTTTAAAAAGGGATTGGAGACCCATTCTATCCCCTGATTGCCGTATATCATTACTCAAATGAATTAAAAATATCAATTCCTGAGACGACACCATGAAAAATGAAAGACTGTTGACTTTTGTAAAAGGTATGAGTCACCTGCTAGAGGGCCAGCCTCATGAGCCACTGATTTTGGAGCAGGGTGGTGCCTTGTTGGCGGAGCTCGTCAAACATGATGACTGGTTGCCAGAAATCTTTGCTCGGCCGCATCCGCAGTACTACCAACAATATCTCTTGTTTGCCGATCCGTTGGAACGCTTTTCAATGGTGAGTTTTGTTTGGGGTCCCGGTCAAAAAACGCCTGTCCACGATCATATGACCTGGGGGTTGATTGGCATGCTGCGCGGACAAGAAATCGATACGCACTATTTCAAAGAAGCCGACGGTCACTATCGGCGTGGTGAAAGTTCGCTTTTGTTACCTGGACAAGTGGGTTCGGTCTCACCCGCGACCCACGATGTCCATGAGGTCGCCAACTATTACGCAGATCGCACCTCGATCAGTATTCATGTGTATGGCGGAAATATCGGTCGTATCCATCGTCATGTGTTCGATGCGGTGTCCGGTCAGAAAAAACCCTTTGTCTCGGGTTATAGCAACGATGTCGTCCCCAACCTTTGGAATTAAGTCAGATGCAAAGCACAAGCCCCGTTCCTTCTCCTGTCGATATCCAGTCTTGTGATTATCAGGCGGTACGCCAGGCATTATTGGACAAGCTTGAGGTTGCTTTTTTGGACGTGCGCGAAGAAGATCCGCACGCACAATCCCACCCCTTGTTTGCCGCGAATTTCCCGCTGTCGCGCGTCGAGCTTGATGCCTACAGTAAGTTACCGCGACGCGATGTATGGATCGTGACCTTGGATGAAGGGGGTGTTGCGCTCGAAGCGTCAGATGCGATGCAGGCCGCGCGACGCTTGGCGAGCCTTGGTTTTACGAATGTCAGTGTCTTTAAAGGCGGTGTGCGGGCATGGTCAGCGGCAGGCGGCGAGTTGTTTAAAGACGTCAACGTTCCAAGCAAGTCTTTTGGTGAGTTGGTCGAAGCACGCAAGCACACACCCTCCTTGTCCGCGCAGGAGGTCAAGGCATTGATTGACGAGCAGGCCGATGTCGTGATTGTCGATGCCCGTCGGTTTGATGAGTACAACACCATGAGTATCCCGACTGCCATCAGTTGTCCAGGAGCCGAGCTTGTGTTGCGCATCGCCGAGTTGGCGCCTTGTCCGGAGACGCGGGTAATCGTCAATTGTGCGGGTCGTACGCGCAGCATTATCGGCACCCAGTCTTTGCTTAACGCGGGTATTCCCAATAAAGTCTCTGCCTTACGCAACGGTACGATCGGTTGGACGCTTGCTGAGCAGGTGTTGGACAAAGGGCAAACCAGAAAGTTTTCTGAGGTCTCCGCTTCTACCACGCAAAGTGCTGCGACGCGTGCGCGCAGCGTGGCGGACCGAGCAGGTGTCAAGCGTGCCACTTTGACAGACGTTCAAACATGGCGAACGCAGTCGGCACGTACGACGTATTTTTTTGACACACGCAACCCTGAGGAGTTTGTGGCGGGTCATCTGCCAGATTTTCGCTCGACACCTGGTGGTCAACTTGTTCAAGAAACTGAGATGGTGGCGCCTGTGCGAGGCGCGCGAGTAGTGTTGGCCGACATCGATGGCGTGCGTGCCAATATGACTGCGTCATGGCTCGCACAAATGGCGTGGGAGGTCTATGTGTTGGATGGCGCAGGATTAAAAGATTTCAATATCTCTGGCGCTTGGCAGGGGGCGCTACCGCCCGTGCCTCAAACACCCTTGATCACATCTTTAACGCTTGCGGCGTGGTTACGTGAGTCTGCGCCGGGTAAAGAAACGTGCGTGATCGATTTCGCGCGTCATGCCCAATATGTGCAGGGCCACATTCCATCTGCGCGCTACGTCTTGCGCTCACAACTCACACAAGCCCTTGCGCAGTGTCCCATTGCCGCGCGATATGTGCTGACCTGTCCCGATGGTGTGATGGCACGCTTTGCCTTTAATGAGTGTGTTCAAGTATTCAGTGACCTTGGAAATACAGCGTCTGTGTCTGTATTAGAGGGAGGTACTCAGGCTTGGCGTGACGCAGGGTTGGACGTAGAAAAAGGCCCCACACATTTGGTTTCACCCACGATTGATCGCTATAAGAGACCTTACGAGGGCACAAATAATGCCCGTGAAGCGATGCAGGGCTATCTCGACTGGGAGTTCGGTTTAGTCGAACAGCTCGGCCGAGATGGCACGCATCACTTCTGGGTTTTGTAGACAATCGGACATTTGCGCATCGATCAGCAAAGTGCCCTCAGCTTTTCTAAAAATAACACTTCGCCGTGATTGATTTTTTCATGCCAGTCTTGGCCAGAGGCATCATTGGTAAAGTCTGTCACATACTTATAGGAAAGCCAAGGGAGCCCGTGGGCATGCGCGACGGCGGCAATTGCGTAAAGCTCCATGTCGACGACATCAATGCCTTGCGTTTCGAGCCAAGGGTCTTTGGCAGTCACAAAGCTATCGCCCGTGCCACAGGTGTGCGTCCCTCTTTCAGAGAAATACTCATGAGGACGTTCGCAAAAGGGCACACGTCCTCTGGGAGCAAGGGGTTCGGCAATCATGTCGCGCTGCACTACGCGTGAAATTTCAAGAAGACCTGATACATGTGGACTGACTGCGCCGACCGTCCCGAAGTTGACGATCAGTGCAGGCTGCGCTTGCGCGATGGCTTTGAGCGTCGTGAGGGTGGCATTGATTTTGCCAATGCCTGTGTAAAAAACCTGAATGCCCGCAGGCAAACTCTGAGGATCCAGTTCCGGACGTAATGCGGTGAGGACGATCAGCTTGGTGGTCATTGTGTGCAATATTTAGTCTTTTTTGGGCCAAAGCACCATTTGTGTGCATCGGAAGATCGCGATTTTTTTATCTGTTGCGGCATCTGTTACAAGGGCATCCCAGACCTGTGTATTGCCGCCCAAGTGCTGTGCTGTTGCAGTGCAGCGAATGATCGCGCCTTCGCCGCGCACCGTGCCCAAGTGGTTGCTCTTGAGCTCAATGGTCGTAAAGGACAGTGCACCCTCGGGCAGATGTGCAATCGTTGCATAGCCACAAGTGGTATCGGCAAGCGCGATGACGCTTGCGGCATGTAAGTATGTGTTGGGTGCAAAGTGTACTTTGCGCAGCGTCATCTGACTCTGGAGCGTGCCTTCTGAGAGCGCCAGCATTTCGACTCCCATAAGGCCAGGCAGGTTTTCCCCGCTGCGAAGGTTGAGCTCGTTGACAGTGACTGTGGGGCGAAGCTTGGGCATACAACAGATTCCTACAGGAGAATGGATTGAATTAACGTAAGATTATGCCGTAACTGAACCCGACTGACTTAAGTGGACCGCTATGACATCGACTCCTTTAACTTCCGCGCGCACTGGCCCTGAGTACGAGGCACACGTCCGCCAAGGCTTTTCCCAATCCAGACTGGATCGTCTGGGATCTGCGATCGAGGAGCAAATCGCTTCTGGCATTTTCCCTGGCGCAGTCACAATGGTCATGCGCAACGATGAATGCGTGCATTTTGAGGCGTACGGACACCAGAACGCCGCAGGCACGATTCCCATGGCGACAGATTCGATTTTTCGTTTGGCTTCCATGACCAAGCCGCTGGTGACGGTTGCGGCCATGATGTTGGTTGAGCGCGGGCGCTTTAATCTGTATGACCCGATTACCAACTGGCTGCCTGAACTCAAAGACCTCAAGGTGGAGACGCCTGAGGGAGACGTGCCCCTGATCCGTCCCATCACTATTCAGGATTTGATGCGACACTCCGCAGGTTTTGTACATGGTGATCGTGCCAAGTCACCCCGCATTAGAAAGCTCTACGACGAACTGCAGATCGAAGCAAACAAAAAAGACATCCTGGGCGATCAGATGCTCAAAAATTTGGGCACGATTCCGCTTGCCAGCCAGCCAGGTGATCATTGGGAGTACTCCATTGCTGTCGACGTTTTAGGGTTGTTGCTTGAGCGCGTTGAAAATAAGACGCTTGAGGAAATTCTCAATGCATTGTTGGTTAAGCCTCTGGGCATGAAAGACACGACCTGGTGGGTGGAACCTGAGCGTTTAGGCAGGCTTGCGGAGGCTCCTGACTCGGATCCACTCAAAGCGACCATGCTCATCGCGTATCGCCAGACCACCAACCCCGTAGGACGCACCTATCTGCGCGGTGGTGCCGGTCTGCTCGGCACGGCTGCAGACTACATGCGGTTTTTGCAAATGATGTTGCGTGGTGGCGAGTTAGAGGGACGACGCTACTTGTCGCGCCGGACGGTTGAGTTTATGTGCTCGGAGCACACCTTGGGTATGACAGGTTCGACCCATGCCAACACGGGGCCAGGCTACGGTTTTGGGCTCGGTTTTGCGGTCAGACTCAATCAGGGTATGAGCTGGGTGCCAGGCTCTGTTGGTGAGTCGCTCTGGTCTGGTATCTGGGGCACGAGTTTCTGGCTGGATTTTAAAGAAAACCTCACTGCCTTAATTTTGACGCAAGGGCCGACGCATAAAATTCAAAGTCGTATGCTTTACAAAACGCTCGTTTATTCGGCCTTGGTGAAGTGACAAACATGATTATGGTGGCGATGAATGTCGCAGCGTTTCAACCGTTGAGTGAGTTTGAACAGCGTATCGATGCCTATATCCGTTCGTTGAAAGATGTGCCTTTAGCCGAAGGTCACAAGCAGATCTACTATCCAGGCGAGATGGAAAAATTAGCCGATATTCAAAATCGAAAACAGGGCCTGTTACTGCCAGAAGATACGCTGTCAGATGTGCTGCGTGTGGCCAAACATGCGGGTGTGTTGTAAGAAAAAAAATAGTTATAAAGTGATGGTTTAAAAATATACAAAGGGGTAGAGACGATGGAATTCAGTATTCAACACGCGAAGGACAAGCCTTTTTCGCACGATGGCTTACGTGAGTATTTTGACTATCGCGACCTCGGGATCTTTGATTCAACCAAGGGGGCTGCCGTGATGCATGTCATCCGCGCCACCAAGGGTTGTAACGCAGCGGGCGAGTGGCATCGCCACGAACTGAACTTCCAATTCGTGTACGTGCTTAAAGGCTGGGCAATTTTTGAATACGAAGGTCACGGCGAACACAAACTCGTCGAAGGGACCTGCGTACATCAACCCCCCAACATCCGTCATCGTGAAATTAGTCACTCGGATGATTTTGAAGTGCTTGAGATCGTATTGCCAGGTCAGTTTAAAACGGTTGCAATGTGAGTGTGACGCGACGACGTTGGTTGGGAATGCTCGGCGGTGTCGGACTGACAGGCGCGAGTATGTTTGGCTTTCCCGACCTCGGTATTGCTCAAGCTAGCAAAGACTTAAAGGGCTCAGAGTCCTCATCTGATCCCGCGATAGAAACCATTAAAAATCCTACAACTGGCCGTTTGATCAAGTTACGTGCACGTCTGCCTAAAGAGCATGTCCCGACAGGATTGATTCTGTATTCGCCAGGTTTAGGCAGTGGCGTCTCGAATGGCCAAGCTTGGTGCGAGACGTGGCGCCAAGCCGGCTATCTTGTGGTGACGCTTGCGCACCCTGTGACCGATGATTCCCTTTGGCGAACCAGTGACAAGCAGAGTTTCAAAGCCAACATGCAACTGGCGCTCGCCGGACCGCAATATGGTTTACGGGTGTCCGACTGTAGTTTCGCGTTAGACCATTGCTTACAGTCTGCAAAGCTTGCACCCTACATTGATCCTGCAAGGATAGGCTTGGCCGGGCATTCTTATGGCGCACTCACAGCCCAAACGATTGCCGGTCAGCCGCTCGGTGCCAACACCATGCGGGACGCACGCATCAAGGCCGTGATTGCATTTTCGCCCGGTGCCACCTCGCCCGAGCGTGCAAAGTCCATGTCCAAAGTAGAGATCCCTTTCTTTTGCATCACAGGTGATCACGATCAGTTCGTGACGTTTAAAAAGGATGCTGATGCCATACGACTTGGTGTGAGTTTGGCCAATCGAGAATCGGTGTTCGCCAATCTGCCTGCGGGGAAAAAGCTTCAACTCAAGCTACACGATGCGGACCATATGAGCTTTGCGGGCGAGAGGGTGGATCCCAAGCGCTTTAGTCGCGATATTAAGGTGACCGAGCAAGGCAATCGGATGTTGTGGGGACGTGTCAGTCAGATGACGACCGCGTTTTGGGAATATTATCTGGCTGCGGAGGGGCGTTCAGTGCCCGCGACAAAAAAGGCTTTTGAAGAGAGGCTATTAAAGCTTCAAGGTCCTGGTGACGAATTAAAGTTTGGATAAAAGATACCTGAATTGTTTTATGCTTGTTCGTTAAAAAATTATTATTACTTTTAGAGATTTGTCATGAAAATTATTGTGCTGCCAGGTGATGGCATTGGTGTGGAAACAGTTTCAGTTGCGGTCGACGCACTTGAGTTTATTTCTAAAAAATTCAAACTGGATTTGTCGCTCAAACACGATATCGCTGGTCACGAGAGTCTGATCAAGCACGGCACCACGATTCATCCCGGCCTATTGGAGTCTGTCAAAAATGCAGATGGTCTGATTTTGGGCCCGATGGCAACCTACGATTTTAAAGATGAATCTAAGGGTGAGATCAATCCATCAAAGTTTTTCCGCAAGAGCCTCGATCTTTACGCAAATATTCGTCCCGCCAAGACGTTCCCGGGTTGTGGCACCGCTCACAAGCCGCTAGATCTCGTCGTTGTGCGTGAGAACACCGAAGGCTTTTATGCCGACCGCAACATCGAGTCAGGCGGCAGCGAAATGTTAATTACGCCAGACGTCGTCGTCTCCTTACGTCGTATCACTCGCCTTTGTTGCGAGCGTATCGCACGTTCGGCGTTCGAGCTCGCCATGACCCGCAGAAAGCATGTCACCGTGGTGCATAAAGCCAACGTGTTGCGACTCGGTGATGGCATGTTCATCGACTCTTGCCGCTTGATTGGCCAAGAGTTCCCCGAAGTACAAATCGAGGAAATCATTGTTGATGCCATGATGGCGCACGTTGTCCGTACACCGGAGCGCTACGACGTACTGGTCACCACCAACATGTTTGGCGATATTTTGTCCGACTTGACTGCAGAGTTGTCTGGCAGTTTAGGGATGGCAGGCTCAATCAATGCCGGTGATCACTACGCCATGGCGCAGGCGGCGCATGGCTCCGCACCGGATATCGCTGGCAAAAATCTCGCGAATCCTTTCTCGCAGGTGTGGTCTGTGGCGATGCTGTTGAACTGGTATGGTCAGCGTAAAAACAAGCCACAGTTTGTGACTGCTGCACAAGTGATGGAAACGGCCATGGCGGATGCGATTGCAGCTGGTGAGTCGACCTCAGACATTGGTGGCAAGCTCGGTACCAAAGAAACTGGACAAGCGCTTCTAGAGCGCTTGTCCAAGGCCTGAGGGACTTAACCTGCTTTGTTGAGCGCCTCGATTTTTTTGAGCGCGCCAGCAATCGCGTCGCCCGACAAGTTGATGGCAGGAATACCTCGAAAGACAAACGCAATGCCTGCAACCGCTTGCAGCTCTTGCACTGAGGCACCTGCGCGCAGTGCAGCGACAGCGTGGTTTTCTGCCGCTTGCGAAAGGTTCATTAACAACATGCCAAACGCCATCAACTGACTAGTCTTTAAATCCAGCGCTTCAGGCTCAAGCAGTTGAGCACGGAGACGCTCAATACCCTCGGTCATCTCAGCAGCGGTATTGACACCAAGTGTGATTCTTGAGTGGATCCGGTCCGGTACAAAGCCCAGAATATGTTTGTAGTTTTCTTCGAGCGCATCAATCTTGCTTTGATTACTGCTCTGTTGATTGTTGTCGTTGCTCATAGGCGTTCGTCTAGGTGAGTCTGAATCAGCGTTGATATGGTTTGAAGCCGTAGAGGCGTTCAGCATTCGTGACAAACAGTTTTTGACGTGCGGCGTCGTTAGGAATCCATGTTTCCAACAAATCGATTAAGTCGATGTCATCAGGCATTCGGGTATGGATACCTGGGTGAGGCCAGTTCGTTCCCCAGACACAACGATCGACGTGGTGTGCGAGCAAGGTTTCCGCAAAAGGTTTGATGTCAGGGTATAGCGGCATACCGATCGCGGGTGCGGGAACCTCAGACATCCGGTACAAGCTAGAGATCTTGACCCAGGTGTCAGGCTTTTGATCCAGCAGGCGGCGCAAGGCTAAAAATTCTTCAGAATCAATACCGTGGCTGCCGCGTACTCGCCCCAGGTGATCAAATACCAAACCGACTGGACACGCCATCAGACGCTTTTCTAAGCCTGTCCAATCTGTACCATTCAGAATATTGATTTCGATATGCCAGCCAAAATCAGCGATCAGGTCTGCAATCGCTTCGAGGTCGCGTGTCGTGGCACCGTTAGGATATTGGTCCATCAGGCGGGCAGCCCGAAAGCCTGCATCGTGTAAGCGCTGAATATGCGCTTTGGGTGTACCAGGCGCAATCGCAGCAACACCGCGAAAGCGCTCTGGATCCGTCTTGATAAAGTCTTCGGTAATGCTGTTGTCAAAACTATAAATCGAACCGTGAACCTGCACGCCACGATGCACACCCATGATGCGATGCATATTGAGCCAGGATTCCCGCGTGCAGACAGGTGGACTGTACTTGCGGGTGGGATCCATGGGATAGCGATCCACCTGATCAAAGATATGCGCGTGACAATCGATCGTGCCAGCAGGCAATTGTCGCTTGGGTGCGCGCAAATCTAGAATGGGAGGCAGCGGTGTGGCGTGTGCGTTCATGATGACTTATGGATTGAGGACGATATTGGCCGCTTTGCCGATTTCTTTATTCGAGTTGTAGTCTTTTTTGACATACTCTTGAAACGCAGCACGGTCCATGGGAATAATTTCCACACCGAGTGCCTTAAAGCGTTCTTTCACACTGTCACGCTCAAGTGTGTCTTTCAACGCTTTGGTTAGCTTATCCACGACAGGTTGTGGCATGCCTTTTGGTCCAAAAATACCGGTGTAGGTCATCATGTCAAAATCTTTGACGCCGAGTTCTTCAAACGTTGGCACGTTAGGGAGTAAGGGTGAGCGCGTCTTGCCTGTTTGCGCCAACGGAATCAGTGCGCCACTCTTGATGTGCTGAAGTGATGCGGTGAGCTGATCCATCATCGTGTCCACCTGGCCGCCGATCACATCGACCAAGGCTGGACCACTTCCTTTGTAGGGAATGTGATTGAGTTTGATGCCCATTTTTAGCGCGAGCAATTCGAGTGCAAGGTGCTGAGTCGAGCCGTTACCGGCTGAACCAACAGAAATAGGATTTTTGTCTGTTTTGGCGCGTGCTGCAAAATCAGCAAAATTTTTCATCGGGCCTTTGGCTGAGGCACTCAACACAATCGGCACGGCATGAATGGGCCCAATTGCGACTAAGTCAGTCACGGGGTTGTAGGGCGATGTCGTTGTGAGCGCAGGGGCAATTGAGATTGAACCACTTGAGCCCAAGAGTAATGTGTAGCCGTCAGGATTCGACTTCACGACACCAGTGCTACCAATAAAACCACCTGCACCGGGCTTGTTTTCGACAATGACCTGCTGACCGAGCAGTTCGGACATCGTGGGGGCAACGCCACGTGCTGTAATGTCAACGTTACCGCCTGGCGCCCAAGGCACTACCAGTTTGATGGGCTGTTTTGGGAAGTCCTGTGCCTGGGCCTGTGGGCCCACAGCAAAACCAAAGGCGCTGATCGTCAACGCCAGGCTGGGTAGAAGTCTAGATAGTTTCATTGTGGTCTCCGTGTTGTTGGGAGAGCGCCAAGCGTTTGAAAGAAACGCTCCGAAGCCCGAGCAACTGTTTTTGGTATCGCTTAGACTATTGGTTTTAGGGGCAGGGCGCAAGCCATTTCTAGCGCATTCTTTATGCTAACGTAACGCGCACTGCAATCCTCTGGGTATACCCTGCCTGGATCGTTTAACCGAATCGTTTAACCGAAGCGTCCAACAGGTTCGCAAAGAGACAAGGAATAAAGTGAATACATTTAACGAGACTGCCGAAGGCGTCTACCTCATTACCGTCACCCCATTCAAGGACAACGGCGAGCTTGACCTGCCCAGTACCGATCGTATGGTGGATTTCTGCCTGGAGCGCGGTGTGACGGGCCTAACGATTTTGGGCATCATGGGCGAAGCCACCAAGCTGACCGCCGAAGAGTCCCGTCAATTTGTGCGTCAAGTGCTCGCCCGCGTACAGGGTAAAGTGCCTGTCGTGGTTGGTGCCTCGGCCGCTGGTTTCGCGCCGATGAGCGAGTTGACCAAAAGTGTGATGGACATGGGTGCCGCCGGCGTCATGGTCGCACCACCGTCGAGCGTACGGACGGATGATCAGATTTGTAGTTACTTCGACATGGTGACCGAGACCCTCGGACCCGACGTACCGTGGTGCTTGCAGGATCACCCGACCTCAACCGGCGTACAGATGTCCTCAGGCGTCGTATTGCGCATTTTGAAAAACTCACCTACCTGCGTCATGCTCAAGCATGAGGACTTCCCCGGTCTGGCCAAGCTTTCGGCTGTGCGCACCGCGATGGAAAAAGGTGATCTGCGCAAAATCTCGATTTTGACCGGAAATGGTGGCGGATTGTTTCTGCCCGAAGAGCTGGTGCGTGGCGCCAACGGTGCGATGACAGGTTTTGCTTATCCCGAGATGATGATCGACGTATGCAATGCCTACAAGGCAGGTAATGTGGATCGTGCCTTTGATATTTTTGATGCGTACTTGCCGTTGGCACGCTATGAGCAGCAGGCCGGCATTGGCTTGGCAGTTCGCAAGCATATCTTGGCACAGCGCGGCGCGATTGCTTCGGCTGCCGTCAGAAAGCCTGGACCCAAGCTTTCCGCGCTCGACTTGGCTGACATCGCACGGCTTATTTCCAGACAAGAGAAAAGACTCGCAGCGTTGGGTTGATTCACCGCAACGTTTAATTTTTAAAACACCTCATCACGTTAGTGACCCGGAGAGTACTCATGGTAGATATGCACATTGATCCCAAGGTAAGAGATATCCTTGCTGGAATTTCCACCGCAACCTTGACAACAATTTTGCTCAAGAAAGGTTTGCGTAACGTCTGGATGCGTGGGACGAAGCCCATCCGTGCCGGTCAGCCGCGTTTGGTCGCGCGTGCGTTTACCTTGCGCTTTGTACCTGCCCGCGAGGACTTGGCGACACCCGAGTCCTGGTCGTCACCTAAATCGACACGCGGCGCGATCGAAGACATGCCCGAAGGTTGTATCGCCGTGGTGGATTCGATGGGTGTACAGGACGCCGGTATTTTTGGTGATATCTTGTGCGCACGGATGGCAAAAAAGAAAGTCGCAGCTCTGGTGACGGACGGTGTCGTGCGCGATTTGGCGGGTGTGCTCGGTACAGGGCTGCCAGTTTGGTGCTCGGGCGCTGCTGCACCGCCATCCGTTGCAGGTTTGACCTTTGTGGATTGGCAGCAACCAATCGGTTGTGGTGGTGTAGCCGTGTTCCCAGGCGATGTCGTGGTGGTGGATGATGATGGCGCAGTCCTGATTCCAGCCGCATTGCTCGATGATGTGGTGACCAGTGCAGCCGCTCAAGAACAACTTGAAAACTGGATCATGAGTCAGGTCGAAAAAGGCCATGCGTTGCCAGGGCTATATCCGCCCAACGCAGAAAACCTGGCACGCTACAAGGCTGAAACAGGTCAGAAATAATTAAGCTGAGTTTTTTAGTGCGTTCAAAGGCCTGCACCTTAATGCAGGCCTTTTTTATGCTGAGGACCAAAAGAGCGCCAGGTAAACCAGGCAATACTGATGCTTGCGATGGCAGCAGCGACCCATTGCGCGGGTTTGGTTTGTGGGAAATCAATCGTCGTCGTCAATAAGATATAGACGCCCACCAAGCCAGCCACGCTGATGATGCGCATCAACCATGCTTGCGGGACTAAGGCGTGCGCGGGGATGGATTTTGTCAGCCAAGCGCCGGCGATCCCGCTAAATAGGCCCACTGCAGCACCTGCACACACATCGGCAGGCCAATGTGCACCGACTGCAATACGCGCCAAGCCAGCCAGCGTCGCGGCAACAAACAGCCAGCGATAGGCGCTGCGTTTGTGTACTTCTAGCGAAAAATAAAAAGCCGTCAATATCGCAAAAGCCGTCAGCGTATGACCGGAAGGCATTGAAAAATACGTCAGCGTTTTGCCTATGATATAAAAACTTGAGGGATCCAAAATCGCAGCAGGGCGGGGCATTTCTAAAGCTTGTTTCAATACATTCGAGAGAATACCGGAGATCGCACCACCCACGAGCGCTGCAGGCAGTAAGCGCGGTGCAAGCACCAATAAGGGACACGCCAACGCGAACACCCCCCAACCGTTACCCAGCATATTAAAACTTGCCCAAAAAATTTCTGGCAACACATGCGCGACACGATTGAGCTGAAGAAACAATTGGGGTTCTGGCGCAAACAACCACAAGCCAAGCCAGACGGCGAGGGGGACCAGGCACCAGAGAAAGTCTTTGGCATACACAGTCTGGATGGTGCGCGCTGAGGCGTTGCCCTGTGGAGTAGAGGTGTCCTGACTCATGCGCGGGCAGCCTCAAACTGAATTGCCACTTTTTCCATCACTTGAGAAACTGAGATAGCCTGCATGCAGACATTGTTTGAACAAGGCGTCTTGCGATGATTGGCGGCACTCACGCAAGGCGAGCAGGCGAGTTGGGCAGTGATCGGGATAGACTTGCCGAGCGAACCATACAGCGCAGGGGTCTCAGGTCCAAACAATACGACGGTATGCAGATTGGTCACAGAAGAAAAGTGACCGGGCCCCGAGTCGTTTGTCACCATGACATCGGCAAGGCTATAAAGCGCAGGGAGCTCAGAAAAAGATACTTGGCCGGCAAAATTGAGTGCGGTGGCAACCTTGGCACCCACGCGAACATGTTCAACGTATTCAAACTCAGCTGGCGATCCCGTGATCAGAATGAGACTGTCCGGCCATTTGCGATGTAGTTCGACAATCAGCGCAGAAAAACGCTCTGGTGCCCAGCGCCGTTGCACTAAGAGCTCACTCGCATTGGGGTTGACCAAAAACAATGGCTGAGTCCCGAGCTTGAAGGCGCATTGTGCTTGAGCGGCCAGCTGTTCGATACGTGCGAGCACCGTTTGTAGCACGGCCGGCTCAATGACGGCTTGTGCGATCTTGATCGCGTCGTCAGAGATATGAATTTTGCTAAAGGGTGTTTCTTGTTCGGTCGCAAAGGCCGCATGAATCAGCGACAAGAAGTTTTTGGCGATATGAATATGAGGGTTGTAATGCACCTTGAGCGTCAGCATATTGCCGCGCCACAAGCCTTCGCCATGAAAGATGTGATAGCCGACGCGACGGCGCGCACCGCAAAGACCTGTTAAGAGCGCGGTAAAACGCGAGAACAGTTCTAAGTCGATAACGGTGTCTATGTTGCGCCTGCGCGCCCAAAAAAGAAATCTCAGCGTATCAAGCGCGAGCGAAACAACCGAGCTGGAATCAATCGTAAACACATTGTTAGCAGGGACTGTATTGAGCAAACTCAAACTGGCGCGATTACTTTTGAAAATCAAAAAGAAAATTTCAGCGCCGCGTGCTTGCGCATTGCGCATGGCGGGATCAACGATGATCGCACTCCCCATCTCGGAAAGCTCGATAAACAAGATTTTTCGCGGTGCGCGAGCGGGCCCAGTAAATAGACGCGTGAACCAGTCGAATAGCATGACAAACGGGGTAAATAAAGCGCAAAGCGGCACACCGACGCGATGGTCGATGGAGCGCATGGTGTCAACACTGAGGCTCATAGGTTAGACATTTTAAAGATTTTTTGAAGAGGGTTGCGTTACGCTGTCAGAGTCTTCACGCTTGCGCCTCAAGAGTGACAGGGCACCAGGCAGGTAGGTCGCGAGTGTCACGATACCAAAGCTCACTGAAGCGAGAACCGTTATGCCACTGTCGATCCCCCACAGCGCTAAGGTGGCGGAAAGTGTTGCCTCACGCAACCCCCAACCAGAAATACTAATCGGCAGCATCATGAGCAGAGCCAGTGCAGGCATGCCAATCATGAGCGCAGAAAAGGGCGCGCTTACGCCAAAGGCTTTGAGGCAGCACCAAAAGCTGGTCAGCGCTAAAAGATGTGTCAAGACAGAAATAAGGAGTTGAGGAAAGACGGTGGGCCAACCTAGCCCAGTTTTGAGCGCAAACATGGCCTGTGGCATACCAACTTTGTTGAGTATGCGCTGAATCAAATCTCGGCTGATGCGTACGTTTAATAAGATTGCGGCCGCCACTGCGGCGCACAACATTGCGGCGAGTATCCACCAACCTAGGGACTGTCCCCAAGGAGCGAGCATCGCCCCTCCAACAATCAGACCACAGGCGCCCACGATGTTGTTCGCGAGCAAACCGAGTCCACGGTCCAGAGCGACGCTAAAAAAACCTAAACGTAAGCGAGGAGTGGCACGATTGAGTGCGATAGGGTCGTGGAGTTCTTGCTGAAGGGTTTGGGTCTGCTCGTGCACCACGTTTCGCTTGTCTGGATGACTATTGGCGTTGGCATGATAGGGTCGACTGCCTTCGACTGCACGATAGCTGTCGCCCCCGATCGTGCTGGGCAGACCCTGGTTGATCAGGCCGCCGGCAAAATAAAGGGTGATGTAGTCTTGCACGGGACGATAGAGTTTGACACTACGCATCAGCCAGCCCCAACGCAAGACCGCTAAAAGATTGGTGAGTACTAGTAGGACTAACGCAAGCGCAAACCATACAGGTTGGATGGCGATCTTGGTGTCTCTCAGTGCCTGCCAGTCGATGCTGCGTGTCGCGAGCCAGAGCAGGGCGATGGAAAGCACGACACGGATATAAGGCCAGAGTTTTTTAAAAATTTGTTTCAAGGCAAGCGCTTTATTGAGGAGTGCCCGGGGTGGTGCCCCAGTGACGACAATGGTAAAAATCAAAGCGTGAGATTTGACGCTCGAAGCGTTTTGCTTCAAAGGTGCCAATGAGTCGGCACGATTCAAACTCTCCCGGCTTGGTCGGTAGCTCGTACTTTACTTGTGACCAGTTTACAAAAAGGCTGTCCGACCCGGGCGCAATATTCCCAAACCAGAGGTCAAACTGATCGAAACGGCTGTCCAGCACGTGGACCGGCAGAGGTCTGGCGTACCAGGCGAGGCGACTGCCAAGTGTCCAGTTTTTGACAGAAAGGGACTTGAGGTCGTGCGTCAAGGCAAGTTCGCGGGCATGTCGGCCCGCCTGATCCCAGCCCCACAGATCGGCAAGCGGATTTTTACGTGATAGAGGGTGCTCCGCGGACAATCCGGGGATCCCAACGAAAAA
Source organism: Bordetella parapertussis (assembly GCA_945862495.1). GTDB lineage: Bacteria > Pseudomonadota > Gammaproteobacteria > Burkholderiales > Burkholderiaceae_B > Zwartia > Zwartia parapertussis_G. Next base: position 60,275 of record CAMAYM010000002.1, read on the forward strand.
TAAGGCGGCAAAGGCGATCAGACAGATGACGACCTGGGCTCGGATAAACGCCAAAATGAGCGCCTTGTGCCCACTGGCCCAGCGTTGCGCGAGCGCGAGGGCCGCAAAAGGGGTCATTGCCAGCCAGGCAGGTGCCGTCCAATGCGGTAGGCTCCCGCCCCCCCCCGACAACAGACCTGTCACGACAAAGGGAATAAAGAAAAACAACAGAAGCCCAGCATAGAGCCATTGGCGGGCTTGAATGATCTGGCGTGTGGCGAGATACCCACCTAAAAATAGCAAGGGGCCATACGCGACGAGCTGTATCCCTATAAACGCTGCGAGCCTTTTTGCTTGCCAAGCGCCACCACTGCCGTGCTTGAGTTGATAGGCAAAAGAAATCCACTCATTTTGTGCATTCCAGATCAGCACAGGACTAATGAAGATAAGCGCTAAGAGGGCCGCGAGCCAAGGGCCGCTGGTCCAGAGCACGCGCACCCCGCGTGCCATCAGGAGTGTCACAATCACGGCTAAAGCAGGCAATACTGCGGTGTATTTGGATAGGCCGGCCAGTCCGAGCAGGGCACCGAGTGCCAGCCACCGTGGCCATTGGCGCTGTTGTGCGTCGACTTGTGCCAGGCTGAGCGTCAGAGACATCAGCAACAGCACGCACACCATGAGCAGGCTGTCTGGCAATAGACCAACGGCCAGAACATGCATCACTGGGGCCAGCAAGACTAACCCGACCGCCCAGAGCCCGACGGTATCGCGCTTGAGAGACTGTGCGACACCGGGTGCCGGCTCAGAGGCGCGTTGGTCGAATAGCCGCATGGCCAACTGCCGGGCCAGCAAACTCGATACCAACCAAAAGGCCTGTGGAATCAGACGGATCACACTGTCCGGAGCACCTGCAGCCACCAAGGGCCATTGAATCCAGCCCACCATGGGTGGATGATCGAAATAGCTCCAATCAGGCTTGGCCGCGTACAGGACATAGTGGGCTTCGTCGACGGACAGCGTCAGCAGAAAGCCAAACCCCACATGGATCAACACGCCTAGCAGCAGTAAACGGCTTAAGGTGATGAGATGCGAGGTCCTCGGGACGTTGCGGGCACCATGGGTGTTCACGTGAAATGAATGGCCCGGTTTATTTGATCAGGACAGGAAATACGCGCCATGTCACTTGTCGTTTGCCATCTTCTGTAACAACTTTGGCATTGGCGCGGGTTGCGGTAAAGCCTGCAGGAAGATCGGTTGTGCCTGTCACGTGCAGATAGTGATTAAGCTTGATCGCGATACGAGGCAATACAATCGTCTCAACCCGCCCATTGGCATAGCGCCCTTCAAAAGACAGTTCGATCCAGCCCTTGAACTCTGGTTTTTGCGCATTTTCTTGTAATAACCACACCAGATAAGAAAGCTTAGTGGCGTTTTTTTCTTGGGTAAATATGCTGGTGCTGACACCGATCGGACCATAGCGTGGATCGAAGGTGAGGGTCTGCGCAAACACATTGAGTTGTTCGCGCAGAGGACCGATCAGCGATTCGGCTGCAGATAAACTACTTTTAAGCTGATTGATTTGCGCATCGCGGACCTGTACTTCGCTGTCGAGCACTTTTTGAGAGGCATCAACGCGTGTTTGCAGGGATTGTTTTTCAACAGAAAGATTTTTTAGCTCTTCGGTGAGCTTTTGTGTCTCGGCAAGAGACAGACGCTTTTCACTATAACTAGCTTGTAAAAAAAGAACACCACCACCACCGAGCACGATACCCAATAAAAACAGGATTAACCAGCTCGGTAAGCCGCGTGAGCCGCGCCGGGTATCGTACGGTGCAGGCTTAAATATCGCACGTTTAGCTTGAACACGAATGACCATCTCTTTCTCCGCAAACGGACCTCAATGCTTAAGCATGTATTCTAACGTGTAGAGCCGCTCCGGGGTACCAACGTCTATCCATGCACCATGGTGGAGTTGCCCGATGATGCGTTCCCGCGCAATGGCATCTCGCAAAAGGGGCGCAAGTTTTGCGGGTTGATGCGCGGGTATATCGGCAAAAAGGGAGGGTTGGTATACCCCAATACCAGAGAAGGTGTGTTTGGGCGCGTTAGAAGCGGTAATGGAGGTGGCACGCACGTCTGTGTCGGTCACCCGCCCGTCTTCTGTCAGCCCAAAGTCCCCTTTTGGATGATGGTCGGGATTAGGTACAAGTAGCAACCAAGCTTGCTGCGCACTCTGGCTCAAGTGTTTGCCAATCTTTAAGGCTTGTAACGGACTCCAATCGCACCAGATATCGCCATTCATGACTAAAAATGGGTCCGTTCCTAAAAGTGGTAACGCCGTGGCAATGCCGCCCGCGGTTTCGAGCGCAACCGTTTCGGCAGAGTATTGAATACGAACACCCCACTGTCGACCATCCTGGAGTGTTTGCTCAATACGCGCGCCGAGCCAAGCGTGATTGATCACAATCTCCGTGATGCCTGCGGCAGCCAATTTTTCAATATGCCACTGAATCAGCGGCTTGCCAGCGACCGGTATCAAAGGTTTTGGCAACGTGTCCGTCAGTGGGCGCATGCGTTCGCCCCGCCCAGCGGCAAGAATCATCGCGCGCATCAGAACGTGTACCCCACCTTTATTTGGACGTGATCGAGCTCGTCGAGCACGCGCAACAGCGGTTTAAATGCGATGTACCGTCCAGCGACTTGGCGAACGTATTGATTGACGCGGGGGATATGCGCCAGATAGGCGGCTTTGCCGTCGCGGTGGTTGAGTCTGGAAAAGACGCCTAGGATGCGCAGATTACGTTGTAGCCCCATCCATTCGTAATCCTGATGAAAATCTGCAAAATCCGCGGGCACAGGTAATCCATTTTTGCGCGCAAGCTCCCAGTAGCGAATCGCCCAGTCTATTTGTTGTGGCTCTTCCCAAGTCGTGCGGGCGTCCATGACCAAGGAAGCGAGGTCATAAGTGATCGGGCCTGAGACGGCATCTTGAAAATCCAAAATACCGGGGTTAGCGCCGTATTCTGGGCGATCGCAGTGCATCAGATTAGGGGAATGAAAGTCCCGATGCACCAGCACGCGAGGTTGCGCGGCGTTGCGGGTCACGAGCAAGTCAAACACGTGATTGAGTCCTTCAAGCGCAGCGGGTTCCAAGTTCACCTTGCAATGCACTGAGACGTACCACTCGACAAAGAGACCGAGTTCGTCTTTCAAGCGGGCAGTGTCATAGACAGGGAGTCCCGTTGCATCCGCAGTTTGCATTTGCACGAGCGCGGCCAGTGCATCGCGATATATGGCTTGTAAACGTGCGTCAGCGAGACCGGACTGAATGCTGTCGTAGTACGTAGTGGGCCCCAAATCGGTCAAAAGTAAAAATCCCTGAGTCAGATCCTGCGCAAGAATCGTGGGGACATTGAGATGAACGGCCGCTAATCGGCGCGCGACATCAACAAAGGGTCGACAGTCCTCCTGGGGGGGCGGTGCATCCATCACGACAAGTGTGCCCTGCGCTGCGGTAATCCGGAAATAGCGCCTAAAACTGGCATCGCTGGATGCAGGAGCGAGACTGGCAGGTTCGAGCCCTAAAGACGGCGGGCACGTGCGGAGCCACTCAAGAAGTCTTGCTATTCTTGTTTCTGAATTGATGATTGACATGAGCGTAAATATCGAAGGAAAAAGTGAATCAAGCGGGTCGTTCAAAGGATCGCAGCAAAGATAAGGGGCTTCTCTATAATAGCGGTTGAATGAGGCATTTCCTCAAAGATTTTTTTCAAAGCAAAATGCGGTCTATTTTTGCTAGGTGATTGTATTATGGCGACTTTTTAGAACGTGCGACTCTTTCATTCGCTTTGGGTGTTACTTGGAATCGGGATTGCGTCAGCGCATGCTCAACCTACCCCTGTTTCCGTGAACTCGGCGATTGTAGGTCCAGGTTTACGTATTTCACCATTGCTTGAGCGCAGCACGATACCAGACAAAGAAATGCCTGCTTTCCTTGAGGGCGCCCAAATGCAAGGCGATGGTCTGGGCAACGCCAAGCTGCGTGGAAAAGCGACGATCAGACGTCAGGATGCCGTTCTCAAGGCCAACATCATTGACTACAACAAGCGCACGGGTGTCATGGACGCACAGGTCAATGCGCGCTTGATCAGGGACGGAAACGTCATTACCGGCGCGAGCATTATTTACAACGCCGAGGACGGGACCGCGAGCATCGACCAGCCTAACTTTTGGGTTGAAAACGGTGGGGCAGGGGTCGGCTCTTGGGCGGATGTGTTTAACCGCGATCAGATGAGTCTGACCGATGTGACGTACAGCGGTTGCCCATGCCCGCAGCCGTCTTGGTACATCGAGACAGAAAAGCTTGATTTGGACTATGCGGCCAATGAGGGTGTCGCCAAAAATGGTGTGTTGTACTTCAAAGATGTTCCGATTTTGGCATCGCCTTATTTGACTTTTCCTATCAGAAAGGAACGAAAGTCTGGCTTTTTGCTGCCAACGTTTGGCAACACGTCCACGACAGGCGCCGATTACACCCAGCCGTACTACTTTAATATCGCCCCTAACTACGATGCCACGTTGCAGGCGCGGGCCATGTCCAAACGCGGTGTGCAGCTCGGTGGAGAGTTTCGTTATCTCGGCGAAAGTTACAAGGGCACGATGGCCGGCACGTATTTGTCAAAAGATCTCCAAACGGGCGAGAATCGTTGGCTCTATAGCGCTCAACATAGCCAGAGTTTTGGCCGAGGGTTTTATGGTGCCTACAACGTCAACGGTGTCTCAGACAGCAAATACTTTGATGATTTTGCGAGCTTAGGTATTAACCAAGCCGTCATTAGTGCCTTGCCGCGTCAAGTCGGTGGCGGTTGGGGTAACGAGTTCGTCAACACCAGCGTTCAAGCATCCACCTTTCAAACATTAACGGGTATCCCGCAGTACAACAAGTTACCCGAATACACGGTGAACGCTGCGCGTTTTGATTTTGGCGGATTTGACGTGCAGAGTTTGAATACGGCGACGGAGTTTCAAGCGCCGCTTGATAGACGCTTTGCTTATGGCCCGGGTGGCAGTTTGCGCTGGCGTCCGGATGGTCAGCGTCTGCTTTCTTACAACTCGATTGCCTACCCGATTGTGCGCCCAGGTTGGTACATCACACCCAAAATCGCCATGAGTTTGGCCCAGTACCAGACCAACTGGTACGGCTTAGAAAAGACCTTGGGCTATGGTCAAGCCTCTAACTCGCGCGTCATGCCCCTCATGTCCGTCGATTCGGGTATGACGTTTGAGCGTGATACGACTTTCTTTGGAAAAGGCGCACTCCAGACCCTGGAACCCCGTGCTTACTATCTGCGTGTGCCGTACAGGGATCAGTCTCAATACCCTGTGTATGACACCACCTTGGCAGACTTTAGTTTTTCCTCGGCTTTTCAGGAAAATATCTTTGCAGGTTTTGACCGCATTGCAAACGCCAACCAAGCAACCTTTGCGTTGACGACCCGTTGGCTCGATGCAAACTCCGGTTTTGAGCGTTTGCAGCTAAGCGTTGCTCAGCAGTTTTATTTTGAGGATCAGCAGGTCACGTTGCCCTTTCAGGTGCCGCGCACCAATACCAAGTCTCAATTCTTGTTTGGTGGCAGTGCGGCGCTCACTGATACCCTCAATCTGACCTCCCTGGTGCAATACAACCCCTATGCCAGCCAAATCAGTCGTGCGCAGGTGACCACACGATGGCGGCCGCAAAGGCTTGCCACGCTTGCCTTGTCCTATCGTTACCAAGTCAATCCACCCGCCTTGAGTCTTTATCAGTCTCAGGGTCAAAATCAAGTCAGTGCAGCCTTTCAGTGGCCGCTCACTAACAAGTGGTATTCGATCGGCCGACTGGATTACTCTCTCAACAACGCCACGGCGCCCAGCCTGATTGATCCTTCTACGATCAAGGGCGTTCCCAAAGTCACTCAAGCAGTCATGGGGTTGGAGTACAAAGGTAATTGTTGTTGGACAGGACGTGTCGTGATGCAGCGTTACGTCGTGAGCGTCGATCAAACCAATACAGCCGTATTTTTTCAGCTCGAACTTGGCGGTCTGGGCAATTTAGGCCAGAATCCAATGGGTGTGATTGGTCGTAGTATCCCTGATTATCAGCCGATCAATCCTCCGGTTCCAAGCATTAGTAAATTTGAAAGGTACGAATGATGGCAAGCGTAATGGCAAGCTCAAAGGCGAATGCGATGACAGATTCAAGGAAAAGTGCAAATAGGTTGTGGCGTTGTCTGGCCTTGTTGGCTTGGCTGGGGCTGGGGACTTTAGCGATGCCGAGTGCAGCACAGCTAGGTGCACCCGCTCCCGCGCGTACCAATACGGCACAAAAAGCGCCAGCCGATCGCGATGCCGACGGCATTGTTGCGGTCGTCAACAAAGACGTCATCACGCGTCGCGAGCTTGATGCCCGTGTTCGTATTGCAAAACGTGAGCTCGCCGCCCAGCGGATTCAGCCTCCGCCAGATGCCGTGCTTGAGCCCCAAGTCTTACAACGACTGATCACTGAAACGCTTGAGCAGCAAGAGGCGCGTCGTCAGCGTATCGAAATTACAGATGCCATGTTGAACGCTGCGCTCGAAATTGTTGCAAAGCGTAACAACACGACTGTGCCAAGCATGCGCAAACAGATTGAGGGCGCAGGCATCGGCTGGTCGGATTACAGTTCCATGATTCGCCGTGAGCTTATGGTTGAGCAGCTTAGACAAAAAGTCGTGGACAGCACAATTTTTGTCAGCGATGCGGATGTCGATACCTATCTCCGAGAGCAAAAAGCACGCAAAGAGGGCAACCTGCCATTGTCCGTGCGTCCCGCGCCACCACCCCCACCTCCACCACCACCGCCTAAACCTCAGGCGGTCAAGCCTGCCATTATGGGACTTGCGCAAATTTTGGTGCGCGTACCCGAAGATTCTACTGAGGAGCAAGTTAAAGCCCTGCGCGCCAAGGCGCAAGCATTACTCACACGTGTGCGTCGCGGCGAAAGTTTTGATGCGGTCGCCAAAGCTTCTTCTGATGGTCCAGAAGCCAGCCGAGGAGGAGACATGGGGGTACGACTGGTAAAGGATTGGCCTGACTTGTTCACAAAAGGCGTGGCGGGTGTTCCAGATGGGCAGATCAGCAACCTCATTAAAAGTCCGAACGGTTTTCATATTTTGAAGGTCATTGGTCGCGCCGGCGGAGCCCCGCCTCCACCCCCTAAGCCTCAGCCCCAAGCAACGCCTGCACCTGGAACACCCGGTGGACCGATCCCTCAAGGACCTATGCCGGTTCAGCAAACACAGGCTAGACACATTTTGATCAAGACGACTGCGGTTGTGACGGACGATAGCGCTCGCCAGAGATTGGAGCAAATTCGGCAGCGGATCGTTCAAGGCGGCGAATCTTTTTCCGATTTGGCTAAACGCTTCTCTAATGATTCTTCTGCACCTCAAGGCGGTGCATTAGGTTGGATCAATCCTGGCGAAACGGTACCTCCTTTTGAAAAAGCGATGAACGCGCTCAAAGAAGGTGAGGTTAGCGCGCCAGTGCAAAGCCAATTTGGCTGGCACCTCATTATTGTGGATGGACGTCGCACGCAAGATATGGCGGACCAGTTCCTAAGAAATCGGGCGCGTCAACAAATCTTTCAACAGCGTTCAGGTGTCGCGTTTGATGCATGGTTACAGCAAGTGCGTACGAACTCTTTTATTGATAACAGGCTTGAAAAAAGTCAACGCCAGTCTGGGCGTTAAGGCGTGGTGAAGAGCCACTCCAATCAAGCGCACCAAGCACGTAAGCGCTTTGGCCAGAACTTTTTGGTCGACATTGCGGTAGTGGAGTCGATTGTTCGCGCGATTGCGCCCCAGCCGCAAGACAATATGGTCGAGATTGGACCGGGTTTGTCTGCGCTGACGGCGCCCTTGCTTGAACGTCTTGATCGCTTGTCCGTGGTGGAGATTGACCGTGACCTCGCCCAGCGGTTGCGCGAGCGTTTTCCGGGTGAGCAACTCAATATTGTTGAGGGCGATGCCTTACAGATTGATTTTGCTCAGTTTGGCGACAAGCTTCGGATTGTGGGCAATTTGCCCTACAACATCTCAAGCCCTTTGCTTTTTACCTTGGTGGAGAGCGCAGAGCGGGTGATTGATCAGCACTTTATGTTGCAAAGAGAAGTGGTCGATCGCATGGTCGCGCGCGCCGGCGAGTCTGATTACAGCCGTTTGTCCGTGATGTTGCAATATCGCTATCGTATTCAAAAGCTGTTTGATGTGTCCCCAGATGCGTTTGATCCACCTCCCCGCGTGACCTCTTCAATTGTGCGGATGATTCCTCTCGGGGCAGAGCGTTTGCGCGCTCAAAGTGACACTTTATTTGCGCAAGTTGTTCAGCGCGCTTTTTCCCAACGTCGCAAAATGTTGCGTGGTGTCATGGGGGAGTGGACCACTTTGATTCCCTGGCAAGCGCTCAGCATAGAGCCCACTTGGCGCGCTGAGCAGGTCTCTGTTGCGGGCTTTATCGGGATGACCGATGCGCTGTGGCTGGCAGGTGTACGTTAGACTCGCGCCGAGATCCACAGTCTCAAAATATCTTGTGCCCGATCGCTCAGCAGTGCCTCTGCATGTGCGCAGGCATGCGCCAACGTAGAAGGTCCAGAGACCAGGCTAAATGCTGCCACAATTCCGGTTTGATACAACGCTTGATAGCCTTCGCCCAATGACCCAGCGATAGCGATGACGGGAACGCCAGCAGCGTGCGATATTTTTGCAACACCCATTGGCGTCTTACCATGTAGGGTCTGCGCATCCATTCGCCCCTCTCCAGTGATCACGAGTTGGGCACCTTCGATTGCATGCGCGAGGCCGCCGAGCTCTGCCACCACCTCCACGCCCGGTCGAAAGCGCGCATGCAGCCAGGCATGCGCAGCGAAACCCACGCCACCCGCAGCGCCAGCACCCGGCGCGTCTTGATGGTCTTGTCCTAGTGTCTTGGCACAGAGGTCCGCAAAGTGAACAAGCGCAAGGTCTAAGATTTGCACGTGCTCGGGTGTGGCACCTTTTTGAGGTCCAAAAATTGCTGAGGCGCCCTTGGGGCCACACAGTGGATTATTGACATCCGAAGCAATGGTGAATTGTACTTGATTCAGTCTGGCATCAAGGTGGCTGCGATCGATCTGTGCGAGTCGGGCAAGTGCGGCACCACCTGGAGGTAGTGCATGACCTTGGTCGTCCAACAGAACAAGTCCAAGTGCTTGAAGCATGCCCGCTCCCGCGTCATTGGTTGCAGAGCCACCGAGGCCTAAGACAATTTTTTCAGCCCCGAGATCGAGTGCGTGGCGAATCAATTGACCCACGCCAAAACTACTGGCGCACAAAGGATTGCGCTCAGAAATGGCAATATGTTCGAGGCCCGCAGCGCACGCCATTTCAATGATAGCGACCTTGCCCGAGAGCCAACCCCAATGTGCTTGGATGGGTCGGCCAAGCGCATCTTGCACCGTGTTGACCCGTCTTTCACCCTTCGTCGCGGCAAGAATAGCCTCAACAGTGCCTTCGCCCCCATCCGCCATGGGAATGCAGACGCAGTCCACCGTTGGCGAGGCTCGACGCAGTCCCTGGGCGATCGCTGCAGCCACGGCGGGTGCGGAGAGCGACTCTTTAAAAGAGTCGGGGGCAATAACAATTTTCATACGATCAGGAGGCTGTCTTTTTTTGAATGAGTTCGATTTTGTAACCGTCTGGATCTTCAACAAAGGCAATCACTGTGGTGCCGTGTTTCATTGGACCTGCCTCGCGCGTGACTTTGCCGCCGCGTGCGCGGACAAGGTCGCAGGCTTCGTAGGCATTATCCACGGAGAGTGCGATGTGGCCATAGCCGGAGCCAAGATCATAAGAAGAGGTATCCCAGTTGAAGGTGAGCTCCAAAGTCGCACCTTCACTTTCGTCCCCATAGCCTACAAAGGTGTTGGTAAAACGGCCGCTGGGATATTCAGTGCTGCGCAGAACATGCATACCGAGCACTTTTGTGTAGAACTCTATAGATCGTTCGAGGTTGCCAACGCGCAGCATGGTGTGCAAAATTCTCATGGATTGTCCTCTATTGGAAAAATGTAAATCGATTCTGATGCGTCAATCATACCAATGCGCAGTGGCGACGCCTCAGAGCTCAGGCATGTGATCTGGAGTGTGCTTCTTTAATATTTTCTGTGCTTGTTGATAGTCTGGATAGAGTTGTTGCACTTCAGACCAGAAGTCTTGACTGTGATTCATTTCCCTCAAATGGGCGAGTTCGTGGGCGATCACATAATCGATCACCATGGGAGAAAAATGAATCAGGCGCCAATTGAGCATGATGTTCCCATCACTCGTGCATGAGCCCCAACGTGTGGCTGCAGAGGACAAGCGCCAGCGACTGATTGACAAGCCGGTCTTGTCAAGAAAGTGTGTGAGGCGTTGTTCAAACCACACGCGTGCGCGTCCTTGGAGCCATGCTTGCGTCATATCACGAATGCGATGGGTATCGGCATCATTGGGTAAAGGTAACCATAGGAATTGACCGTGCTTAGGCGCATCGGCATTACCCTCAAAATACGCGCTGCCGTGGGCAACATGCGCGCCAGGGGTGCCGCTACGCAAGATGATTTTGCAACCCATGTAGGGGAGCTCTCCGCCTGACTGCCAGCGGGTATGCGCCATCGCCATTCGTTCTTTGCGTGCTTGCCAGTCTTGAAGCTTCGCCAAAATCCACGACATTTTTTCGATCACCGCTTCATCAATCTGGGTGAGCGTGACCCAGTTGGGCGCCGTCACCCGCAGACCTTCGTCTTGGATCACAAAACCAATACTGCGTCGACGCGAGCGTAACAAGCTAAAGCCGACTGCCTGGTCACCGTGCCGAACAATTCGCCACTTGGCGCCGAGCGGAATAGTTTCAGGCGGTAGTGTCCAGCCAGGTTTTGGGGTGTCAGCATCTGACAGCAAGAGCTCAAGTTGGCTCATGATGATATAGGGTAACGCTCAGGGTTCAGACGTTGCATTTCGGCTTCGATCCACGCTTGGACACGCTCATTGAGGGCTTCGGGGGTGAGGCCGGTCGAGTCAATCGCAGGACCAATAGAAACAGTGATGCAACCCGGTTTTTTGATAAAGGCGTTGCGCGGCCAGCATTCACCCGCGTTAAGCGCGATCGGAATGACCGGTGCACCGGTTCGAATGGCAAGCAAGGCGCCGCCCATTTTGAAACGCCCAGTCTTACCTGGCGCGATCCGCGTCCCTTCGGGAAAAAGAATGGGCCAGCGTCCTTCGTCAAGTCGTTGTTGTCCGATTTTGACAACCTGTTCAAAGGCTTCGCTACCTTTACTTCGGTCGATTGGGATCATGGCGAGTAGGGCGAGACCCCAGCCAAAAAAGGGCACACGATGTAATTCGCGTTTGTAGACAAAACAGACTTCGCGTGGGAGGTAGGCGGGTAAAAATAAAGTTTCCCAAGCGGACTGGTGCTTGGATAATACGATTGCGGGGCCATTGGGTAAATTTTCCCAGCCTTTTACATTCCACCGCACGCCACAAATAACTTTTGCACCCCAGACCGCGAGTCTTGGCCAGCCCATGGTGAGTTTGTATCGCCAGTGCAAGGGCAGCGGTGACCATACCATGCAAGCAAACGCATACGGAATGACCGTGATCACCAAAAACAAGGTGTAAAGCGTTGCACGTAGGGTAAGAAATAGTTTATTGAGCATGAGAGAGTATTTGTTCTACCGCTTGGGCGAGGTTTTCAACAACCTGCGTGTTGTCAGGAAGTTTCCCTTGTTGAAGGGTTTTAGGGCCGTTGCCTGTTTGTACGAGCCAAGGTCGACAGCCCGCGCTTGCGCCCGCCTGAATATCCCTCAAAGAGTCACCGACCGTTGGGACATCCGTGAGGTCAACGTCGTAGCGCTGGGCGATATCGAGAAACAATCCGGGGAGAGGTTTGCGACATAGACAGCCATCATCTGGACCGTGCGGGCAGACAAAAATCGAATCCACTGCACCGTTCAGTTGCGCCAGTTCTTTGCGTAGCTTGAGATGAATGGCAGTCAGCGCGGAAATATCAAACAAGCCGCGGGCTAAGCCGGATTGATTTGACGCGATCGCAACCATCCATCCCGCTTGATGCAGGCGCGCGATGGCCTGCAAGCTGCCAGGGATCGCATGCCACTCGTCCGGACCTTTGACATAGTCCGGACTGTCTTCGTTGATCACACCGTCACGATCGAGGATGATGAGTTTCATGTGGCCAGTCTGGAAATATCAGCGACTTGATTCATTAAACGATGGAGCTGTGCAAGCAGTGCAAGCCGATTCAGACGGATCGCTTGGTCTTCGGCCATCACCATAATATCGTTAAAGAAGGCATCGACGGTTGCGCGCGTTTGTGCCAAGGTTGCCAAGGCGGCTTTATAGTCACCGGCGTCAAACTGTTGCTGCGCCACTGGCTCAACAGCAGCAATGCTTTGCGCGAGAGCCTGTTCAGCAGGCTCAGTCAAGAGGGCAGGATTCACTGCGGGTAGCGCTTCTTCAGTCTTTTTCAAGAGATTGCCTATCCGCTTGTTGGCGGCAGCCAAGCTTGCTGCGTCGGGACTGTGTGCGAAGGCCTCGGCCGCTGCTACACGGGCCGGTATTTGATGCAGGGGAGGCGTGATAGCCAGCACGGCTTCGACCGCATTGCGATCATGCTGGGTGATGAGTTGATTGCGCAGACGTTCAACAATAAATGTGCCTACCTCGGCAACGGTATCCGCTTGCAGTGTGCCGGGTGCAAAAGCCTCTGCGCTTGCTTGCAAGAGTCCCTGCAAGGTGAGGGGACCGTCTTTTTGGATGTGCAGGATTGCGCCTGCTGTTAATTGTTCAAAGGCGCTAATGAGGCCAAGTGCCGCACGCCTAAGACCAAAGGGGTCGCGTTCGCCTGTTGGGGCCAGTCCAATGCCCCAAATGCCCACCAGTGTCTCTGCGCGCTCGGCCATAAACAATACGGTAGAGGTGAGTTGATCATGCTGGATAGGGGTCTCGACGCGGATGCGATACTGACCGGCAAGGGCCTCGACGACACCGGCAGACTCTTGATCTGCGCGAGCGTAATAGGCACCCATAATGCCTTGAAGCTCCGGAAATTCGCCGACCATGTTGGTATTGAGGTCCGCCTTGGCGAGCAAGGCCGCACGTGAGCATTCGTCGACATTCGCACCAAGCGTATGCGCTAACCATGCGGCAATCTTTTGAACGCGGTGCGTGCGCTCAAGCTGCGTACCGAGTTTGTTGTGATAAACGATGGTGCTGAGTGGTTCAACACGTGCCGCGAGCGGCATCTTACGATCTGTTTCAAAAAAGAACTCAGCGTCAGCTAAGCGAGGACGGATCACCCGCTCATTGCCCTCGATGATGGCTACTGGCTTGTCTGTGGGCATATTGCTCACGATCAAAAACTGATTGGTGAGCTTGCCGGTGGTCGGGTGAAAGAGTGGGAAATATTTCTGATTGAGACGCATGGTCAAAATTAGACATTCTTGAGGGACGGCAAGAAAACGTTCCTCGAAGGTACCGACATAGACGACAGGTGCCTCAACCAAGGCGGTGACTTCGTCCAGCAAGGCCGGTACTTCTGGATCCTGACCGAGTGATCCACCAAGCTTGCTCGCTTGCGCATCTAGTAAAGCCTGAATCTGCGCGCGTCGCTTGTCAAAGGATGCCACCACACATCCGGTCTCGGCAAGTTGAGTTTCGTAACTGTCAGCATGTGTAATGCTGAATGGTCCTGGATGTAAAAAGCGATGGCCGTAGGTGACGCGTCCGGCCTTCAAGCCAAGAATCTCGGCAGGGATCACTTCGTCTCCAAACAATGCAATGAGGCCATGCGCAGGACGAACAAATTTGACAGAGGTTTGTCCATCGGCCAATTGGTATTTCATGACCTTTGGAATGGGCAGGGCGGCGATGGCTGTTTCGATTGAAGCTTGTAATACGTCCACAAGCTTTGCACCAGGTGCTGTTCCGCTTGCGACGAGGTAGTCTTGTTTGCCATCTGACTCGCGTGCGAGTTGGCTCACGTCTAGTTGCTCCCAGCCTTTAGACGCGAGTTTTTTGAGTAAGGCAGGTGTGGCGGCGCCAGCAGAGTCTAAGCCGACCTTGACGGGCATGAGCCTTTCAGAAAAGGCCTGTTCGGGTGCTGCGTCCAGGACTTGGGTCAATCTGACTGCCATGTGTCGAGGTGAGGCAAACGGGATGATGGTGTTGTCTTTTCCAACCAGTCCATGCTGCGCCAGCGCGGCACAAACGCCCTCTGCGAAAGCTTGGCCGAGTTTGGGTAAGGCTTTGGGTGGGAGCTCTTCGGTAAAAAGTTCAATGAGGAGGGGACGCATGATCATGACCGAGCCCCCTGTGTGGCGTGCAACATGGGGAAACCTAATTTTTCGCGAGATTCGTAATACGCCTGAGCGACGGCGCGTGAAAGGTTGCGGATGCGTCCAATGTAGGCAGCACGTTCAGTCACGCTAATCGCACCACGTGCATCGAGCATGTTAAAGGTGTGAGCCGCTTTGAGCGTCGCCTCATAAGCGGGCAGCGCGAGCGGGACTTCCATCAGGCGCTTGGCCAAGGTCTCATAATCCGTGAAATGTCTAAATAAAGTCTCAGCGTCTGAGTGTTCAAAGTTATAGGTGGATTGCTCGACTTCGTTTTGGTGAAACACGTCGCGATACAGCACGCGGCCATTGGGTCCGTCCGTCCAGACCAAGTCGTAGACGCTTTCGACGCCTTGCAGGTACATCGCTAGACGTTCGAGTCCGTAAGTAATCTCACCTGTGGTTGGGGTGCAATCTAAGCCGCCGACTTGTTGGAAATAGGTGAACTGGGTGACTTCCATGCCGTTGAGCCAGACTTCCCAGCCGAGACCCCAGGCACCGAGGGTAGGATTTTCCCAGTCATCCTCGACAAAACGAACGTCGTGCTCAGTAGGACGGATGCCCAGCGCTTCGAGTGAACCAATATAGAGGTCCAAGATATTGGGTGGTGCAGGTTTGAGTACCACTTGATATTGATAGTAGTGCTGCAGACGGTTTGGATTTTCGCCATAACGACCATCTTTGGGGCGGCGTGAGGGCTGCACATAGGCTGCGCGCCAGGGTTCAGGACCGATTGCCCGCAAAAAGGTCGCGGTATGCGAGGTACCCGCGCCGACCTCCATGTCATAGGGTTGAAGCAGGGCACAACCCTGTTGATCCCAATACTCTTGCAAGCGCAGGATAATTTGCTGAAAAGTGATCATGACAATTTGAAGGCAATAAGGGCGAAATAAGGCTGCATTTTAGCTTGGGGGCGGGGTGTATGGTGATGGGGCAAGGGTTCTAAAGACTGTTTGGGCGTGAATCGCCTATGATTTAAGAAATTCAGTCGTTTTTATTGAATATTTCGCCTTTTTTTCCTAAGGAGCACCCATGTCCAGTTTGGTTAGCGTGGATTTCACCGACGGTATCCTGATTATTACGATTAATCGCCCCGAGGCGCGAAATGCCATCAGTTTTGACACGGCGCAGCAGCTGTCGGACGCCTTTGACGAAATGGATGCCCGCGAGGACGTTCGAATTGGAATTTTGACCGGTGCGGGCGGCACGTTTAGTTCTGGGATGGACTTAAAGGACTTTGCCAAGACGCGTAAGCGCTCGGCGATTCCGGGCAAGGGTTTTGGTGGTCTGAATGAGTCGCCTCCCCAAAAGCCTCTGATCGCGGCTGTCGAAGGCTATGCGGTGGCGGGCGGATTTGAGATGGTGCTGGCGTGCGACCTGATCGTGGCGGCGAATAATGCCAATTTTGGTCTGCCTGAGGTCAAGCGCGGTCTCGTTGCGGGTGCGGGCGGCTTGGTCCGTTTACCGCGTCAGATTCCTTATCACATCGCAATGGAAGTGCTGCTTACTGGAGATATGTTGACAGCGCAACGTGCGCATCAGTTTGGACTGGTTAACGTGATGGCCGATCCTGGGCAAGCGTTGTCCGAAGCGATCAACTTGGCGCGTCGAATCTGCGAAAATGGACCTTTAGCGATTCAGGCAGTGAAGAATGTCGTCAACAAAGGGCTGGATTTTCCTGCGGCCGATATGTTTGACTTGCAGCGTCCGTTGATTGAACACATTTTCATGTCCGAAGACGGCAAAGAAGGCGCAACGGCTTTTGCGGAAAAGCGCAAACCGGTCTGGCGAGGCAAGTGACGATCGTCGCACATGCTTGTGCCTGAAATATTCTAATTTTTATCCATTGCAACAACGTTTTCATACATCGAAACACAGATAGGGTTCTCCATGTCCATCACCATTCAAGAAGAAGATTTCGTCAGTTCGATCGCCGATGCGATCCAGTTCATCAGCTATTACCACCCCGCTGATTACATCAAGCACTTGGCGCGTGCCTATGAGCGCGAGGAAAGCCCCGCAGCCAAGGATGCGATTGCACAGATTCTGACTAACTCGCGCATGAGCGCTGAGGGGCGACGACCCATTTGTCAGGATACGGGCATCGTCAACGTCTTTTTGAAAATCGGTATGGACGTACGGTTCAACTCCAAAAAAAGTATTCAGGAGTTGTGCGATGAGGGTGTGCGCCGTGGTTACCTCAATCCTGAAAATCCCTTGCGTGCGTCTGTGTTGGACGATCCTATTTTCTTGCGTAAAAACACCAAAGACAATACGCCCTGTATCGTCAATGTCGAACTGGTGCAGGGCGACATGGTCGATGTACAGGTAGCGGCCAAAGGTGGCGGTTCAGAAAACAAATCCAAGCTCGCCATGTTGAATCCAAACGATTCCATCGTGGACTGGGTCTTGAAAACGGTGCCCACAATGGGCGCGGGCTGGTGTCCGCCAGGTATGCTTGGTATTGGTGTGGGCGGCACAGCAGAAAAAGCGGTGCTGATGGCCAAGCACTCGTTGATGCAAGACTTGGATATGTACGAACTGCTTGAGCGCGGTCCAAGTAACAAGCTTGAAGAACTGCGGATTGAGATATATCAAAAGGTCAACGCGCTGGGTATTGGTGCGCAGGGCTTGGGTGGATTGACGACTGTGCTTGACGTAAAGATCGAGACGTTCGCGACACACGCAGCTTCGTTCCCCGTTGCCATGATTCCTAACTGTGCCGCGACACGCCATGCCCATTTTGTGCTGGATGGTTCGGGTCCCGCGCATTTGCATCGTCCTTCGTTATCGGACTGGCCGGATGTGCATTGGGCGCCAGACTACAAGTCATCAAAGCAAGTTGATCTCAACACGTTGACGCGTGAAGAAGTCGCGAGCTGGAAACCTGGTCAAACCTTGTTGCTCAACGGCAAAATGCTGACCGGTCGCGATGCGGCACACAAGCGCATTCAGGATATGCTGGCCAAGGGTGAGCCCTTGCCCGTCGACTTCCAGGGCAAGATGATTTATTACGTGGGTCCTGTTGATCCCGTTGGTGATGAGGTGGTGGGGCCTGCCGGTCCGACAACTTCGACACGGATGGATAAGTTCACCGACATGATGTTGGAAAAGACGGGCTTGTTTGCGATGATTGGTAAGGCTGAGCGTGGCCCTGCAACCATAGAGTCAATTCGCAAGCATCAGTCTGCGTATTTGATGGCAGTGGGTGGTGCGGCTTACTTAGTGTCCAAGGCCATCCGTGGCGCCAAGGTGATTGGTTTTGAGGATCTAGGCATGGAAGCCATCTACGAATTTGACGTCGTAGATATGCCAGTAACCGTTGCGGTCGACTCGAAGGGCACATCGGTGCACACCACTGGGCCAAAAGAGTGGTCAGCCAAAATTGCAGGTATTCCTGTGGTGGTAGGTTAAAGAGCATTGATAGGTTGAGGCCATGCGGCGTCTAGCCCTCAGGCGCGCTGTCTATCGAGCCGAAGCCTTGCAGCATTGACGGAAAAAGACGACCCCCTGTCTGAGCGAAGCGAGTTAGGGGTCGTCTCCGTCAAAGCAAAGGGCCTGAGGGCAGCCTGCGGAGCAGGCCGAGAAAGCCAGCGCGCCTGAGGGCTAGACGCCGCGTGGTTTTGCATAAGTTAAGCGCTCAAAGCGTTCGACCCAGCAATTCCTTTAAAATTTCCTCAGTATGTTGCCCCAGCATAGGTGCTGCCCGGTTGTACTGAACGGGCGTTGCCGAAAAATTCATTGGGCTTGCGGTCGTAGGTGATGTGCCACCAGTTGGATGTGGAATATTTTTCCAAATCTCACGTGCTTTAACCTGAGGGTGATCAAACACCTGATCAATCGTTTGAATCGGGCCACAAGGTACACCGACCGCTTCAAGCTTTGCAATCCACACATCACGCTCGCCTGTTGCCATAATTTTTTCCAAAACCGGAATCAATTCATTACGGTTTAGGATCCGCTGACGATTGGTCACAAACTTTGGGTCGGTCGCATACTCGGGGATGCCGATTGCACCACAGAACGAACGATATTGTGAGTCGTTACCGACTGCAACGATCATGAATCCATCCGATGTTTTAAATACTTGGTATGGCACTACGTTTTGGTGCGCATTACCCGCGCGAACTGGGGCTTGGCCAGTTGTCATGTAATTCAAGTTCTGATTTGCCAACATTGAAATATGACAGTCAAGCAGAGCAATGTCGAGATGCTGACCCAAGCCGCTATGGTTGCGTTCTTGGAGCGCCGCAAGAATACCCACTGACGCATACATACCGGTGATGATGTCGGTGACGGCAACGCCCGCCTTTTGCGGACCT
>CAMAYM010000003.1 GCA_945862495.1 Bordetella parapertussis
GCAAGTTTTTAGGCGTGCTCGATTTCGATGTCAAAAACGGTAAAGTCTCTGACTTTAGTTACCGTCTCTTGCCTGTTTTCGCGGACCTGATCCCCGCGGACAAACCAATGGACGCGCTGATCACTAAAATCCGTGCGCCCTACGAAGCCAAGCTCAACGAAAAACTTGCGACCGCCGAGGGTACTCTTTATCGTCGCGGTAATTTCAATGGCACCTTCGATCAATTGATTGTGGATGGCTTGATCCAGATGAAAGGCGCGGAAATCGCTTTCTCCCCTGGCTTTAGATGGGGTACCTCGATTTTGCCCGGTCAGGCGATCACCATGGAGCACTTGCTTGATCAGACTGCCATCACCTATCCCTACACGACCATGACGCCCATGAGCGGTGAAATGATCAAGACCGTGCTCGAAGACGTTGCGGACAACCTCTTTAATCCAGATCCGTACTATCAGCAAGGCGGCGATATGGTGCGCGTCGGTGGTATGCAATACACCATTGATCCCACAGCTTCTGCCGGAAACCGAATTTCGGACATGCGCATCGGTGATAAGCCCATCGAGGCTTCGAAATCATATAAAGTCGCAGGCTGGGCCCCCGTTTCCGAGGCTGCGCGTGATGCGGGCGGTGAGCCCATCTGGGATGTCATGGCCAACTATCTGCGTCAAATTAAAACCGTTGCAGCCAAAACACCCAACCTTCCTGTTATAAAAGGTGCTGCAAACAACCCTGGTATGGCTGGATAAATCATGAAAACTTTTGTTTCTGCATTGACCGTCTGCCTTGCCTTCAGCATCGCGCCTTGCACTGTGAGCGCTCAACAAACGCCTACTCAAGAAGGTAACAAAGTGCTGTATCACGTCGATGATGCACAATCTCAGGGACTGAAAGGTCTAAGAAATATCCGCAACCATCTCGACGTCGCCCCCAATACAAAGATTACCGTTGTGATGCACGCCAATGGCGTAGATATTGTGATGGATGGCGCGACTGATAAAAACTCAAAAGCTGAGTATGCGCCGCTCGTCGCTGCCCTCGTTTCTCGAGGCGTCACCTTCGAAGTGTGTGAAATTACGCTGAAAAATAGAAACCTTAAGAAAGAGCAATTTCTTCTTGAGGCAAACTTCACCCCCTCGGGTGTCGCGCGAATTGCAGACTTACAAGCGCAACATAAATTCGCCTACATCAAGCCTTAACGATCTTTTCTATGAATACGCTTATGCACTTTAGCCGTTCGCTTTTGTGCATACTTGTTGCGGTATTCATGCTGTATGCGACGCTTACTCAAGCATCCGAGCAGGTCTTAACACTCACACCCGTCAGTAAAAATGCTTATTACGCAGAGGGTGTTTCGGCCCTTGGGTCGCCTCTTAACAAAAATTTTATTTCGAATGCAGGCGTTGTCATTGGACCAACAGGCGTCATTGTTATTGACGCGCTAGGATCGCCCGCGCTAGGTAAACAACTCATTGCCGAGATCCGAAAACTCACCGACAAACCTATTCAGTTTGTCATCGTGACGCATTATCACGCAGACCATATTTACGGCCTGCAGAGCTTCATCGATATTGGTGCGACCATCATCGCGCAAGAAAGCGCGAAAGAGTACTTGAGTTCGGATACGGCTCAACTCCGCCTTCAAGCCTCACGCACTGAGCTCGCCCCTTGGATCAACGCAGACACGCGTCTTGTGTCCGCTTCAACCTGGATTAACCAGGACACCCGCCTAACACTCTCCGGACTTGACGTAGAGTTGATCAAAATGGGTCCTGCGCATACGCCCGATGATCTGGCGATCTATTTCCCGTCAGAGGGAGTACTCTTTGCCGGTGATCTAGTTTTTCGAGGCCGCATTCCTTATGTTGGCAATGCAGACAGCTTGGGTTGGATCAAATCTTTGGACAAATTATTGGCCCGTGAGGCTAAAGTGATTGTGCCAGGGCATGGGCCCTATTCGACTTCGACGAAAGAAGACTTGCAATTCACGCGGGACTATTTGATATTTGTCCGCAAGGCCATGGAACAAGCGGCGCGTGACCTGGATCCCTTTGACGAAGCCTATGCCGCGACAGACTGGTCGCGCTATGAAAAAGTCCCACTTTTCAGAGTAGCAAACCGCATGAATGCTTACAACGTTTACCTATCTATCCAAAACGAGTAAGACGTTCAGCGACGGTTAAAGCGCACGAGTTCAAAAACATCAAGATCCACCATCTGACCAACATCTTTCTGTATGACACGGCCCGAAGGATCAATCACATAAAGCTCAGGGATGCCGCGACGCTTGCCAATCGCCCGATCAAGCTCAGGCGTCAACATCGCCACTGGGAAATTAATTTCACTATTTTTCACATAGGTCTGAACGACTTCGACGTTTTTATCAACCGATAGGGCGATAACCTGCAAATTACCACCCTGTGTTCTTCTTACAAGCTCTTTTAAATTTACATTTTGCCGACGGCAATACGGGCACCATGTTGCCCATAGTTGAACCACCAAATATTTTCCCTTCAGGTCTGCTGACTCGATTTGCCGTCCATCAACCGTCGTGAGCGTATCAATTTTTATATGGTCGCCCACCTCCAATGCCCAAGCACTTGAGATGGGCATCAACGCAATCATCATAAAAAGGCATGCGGTCCGAAGGATGCTTAAAATTCTCACGCTATATTTGATCCTTGTCTGGTTGGAACGATTTTATCTATTTTTGTTAACATTCGGGTATCTACTAGTTAATCCCGCCCATCTGGAGCCACCATGAGTCTCGACAAAGTCAGCCCGGGTAAAAATCTTCCCGAGTCTTTTAACGTCATCATTGAAATCTCAATGAATGCTGACCCCATTAAATACGAAGTGGACAAAGAATCAGGCGCAATATTTGTCGACCGCTTTATGGGTACGTCGATGCACTACCCCTGCAACTATGGCTATATCCCCAAGACGATTGCTGGCGATGGTGACCCTGTCGACGTATTGGTGATGACACCCTTTCCCCTGATCCCGGGCGTTGTCGTACGTTGCCGTGCGCTTGGCGTACTCAACATGGAAGATGAGGGTGGAGAAGACGCTAAACTGTTAGCGGTTCCAGATAATAAAATTCTTCCTCTTTACGATCATTTGAATGCCGTGTCAGACGTTCATCCGATGACGCTCAATGCTATCCAGCATTTCTTTGAGCACTACAAAGATCTCGAGAAGGGTAAATGGGTCAAAGTACAGGCCTGGGGAGACGTCTCAGAAGCGCATCAGGAAATCCTGAGTGGCCTCAAGCGTTACCAAGAAGAAAATAACGCCTAAGATTTTTGGCGAATATCGCCTTGGCTTGGCGGGTACATCTCCTGCCAGCCAAGGATCTCCGCAAGCCGCGAGATCACCCACTGCGCTTCTGCCACAGACAAACCAATACCTGCGTTACCTAGCCCCTGGTGAATTCTCTCCAGCACGTCGGCTTCAGTGATGCCGAGCTCCCACAACTTGTTGGTCGCCTGTTCGGTCAATAGATTAGCCAAATCCTCACATAAATCGTATCGTTCATAGATGTGCTCGCGCTTAGCACTTGGCTTGATACGTCCTGGTTCAACGAAAAGCGCGACAAACGAGGGCGGAATGATAATCTGGTTGCCGTCACTCATCGCTGCGCTGCAACAGGTCAAACTTCTGTGTCATCTTGAATCCTAGGTTGGCAAGTGCCAATGTTTACACGATACTACGCAGCATAGGTGATTTTTAAAGTGCACACCATGTCAACTCCAATTCGCTCCTCTCGAAGTCGTACGGTGATACTTTCCGATGGTGCTTCTTTAAACGTTCTTGAGGACGGGACAGGGCCCGCACTTTTACTCATCAGCGGTTTAGGTGGTACGGCAAATTTTTGGAGTCCTTGTGTGCCTGCGCTTGCCGCACACTTCCGCGTGATTCGGCTCGACCAACGCGGAATCGCAAAAAGTACACGCGGCACAGCGCCCTGTACCATCGATCAACTTGCGCAAGACTGTCTTTCTGTCCTGGATGACTGTGGTGTGGATCAAGCAATCATCGTAGGGCACTCGACCGGCGGCTGTATCGCACAAACGATGGCGTTACGCGCACCCGCGCGCATACGAGCGTGCATCTTTAGCGCAACCTGGGGCAAACCCAGTCGTCACAGACAAGAGCTTTTTTCCACACGTCGTGAGATGCTCTTTAACGATCCTGTCGGCTATGCCTGTACATCGGTCTTTATGGGACATGATGCAAATTGGCTCAATCAAAACTGGAATGTTTTAGAGAACGCGCGTGCACATGCGCCTGTAACCGCGGAAGCACAGCACATTATTTCTGAACGATTGGATGCACTGATTGCCTTTGATCGGAGCGCGGATCTTCAACGCCTCACCATCCCAGCACTCGTTTTGGGCGCACGGGACGACCTCATCGTGCCTTCATTTTTACAAGAAGAACTCGCCACCTTGCTCAATCATGCAGATTTGCATTTACTTGAGCATGGCGGACATTTTTTTCCCGTTACCCGAACCCATCTTTTTATACCGCTCATCACAGAGTGGTTACATACCTCACTCTCACGGACTCCTCATGCTTGAAAACTTTTCCAGCTCGCAAACTGTTCGTAAAACTGTGGTCTCGACCAAGGCTGGCGTTGTGGCTGCTCAGCATCGACGTGCGGCCGAAGTTGGCGCCGCGGTCCTCGACGCAGGCGGCGATGCGGTCGATGCCGCCATCGCGACCTCCTTTGCCATTGGTGTCGTTGAGCCCTGGATGAGCGGCCCTGCCGCGGGCGGCACCATGGTGTTGTGGCGTGCCAAAGAAGGCAAAGCGTACGTCATTGATTTTGGCTGTAAATCACCACGCGAACTCGATCCAGCGGACTACCCACTGAGTGGCGCTGGCAAGTCCTCAGATTTGTTTCCCTGGCCTTCCGTCGTCGAAGATCGCAACGTTATGGGTGCAACCGCTGTCGCTGTGCCAGGCGCGGTCGCAGGCATGGATCTCGCCCACAAGCATTTTGGACGCATGCCTTGGAAAGACTTGGTCACCCCTGCGGCCAAGCTTGCCGACGCGGGCTTATTAGTCGACTGGTACACAACGCTCGTGACCGCAGCCAATGCACGCGTGCTCAGCAAGGATCCTGATACGGCCAAGATGTTTCTAGACGAAGGACACTGGCCGATCGCCGGCGAGTGGACCTCACTGACGGAAAAGCATCTCAATCAGAAAGCCTTCGCGCAAACACTGATGCAAATCGCAGAAGGCGGTGCAGACGCTTTTTATAAAGGCGATATCGCTGAACAACTCGCAAGAGACGTACGAGCAAAAGGTGGATGCCTGAGCGTACAAGACTTGCACGACTATCAAGCATCGATTGTCGAGCCGCTGACGATCAACTACCGTGGCGGTCGCGTGTATGCAACGCCTGGACTTACGGGTGGCCCAACATTTGGTAAAGCCTTAGAAATACTCGCGCGTGAACTATCGCCGAGCAAAGGAAAACCTGACGCGGCAACGTACGCAGGCTTTGCGCGCGCACTCGATGCCGCCTTCAAACTGCGCTTTGAAAACATGGGCGACCACGAGTCACCCAAAGCACCCGGCTCAACCACCCATTTCAGCGTGGTGGATCGCGAAGGCAACATGTGCGCAGTGACCCAAACCTTGCTCTCTATTTTTGGGTCACGGGTGGTGTCGCCCTCCACAGGCATGTTGCTCAATAACGGCATCATGTGGTTTGATCCCGAACCCGGCAAGCCCAACTCACTCGGGCCCAACAAGCGCTGTCTGGCAAACTACTCTCCCGTCATCGGTGAGGATGCTGAAGGCCGTCGCTTTGCAATTGGTGCCTCAGGTGGTCGGAAAATTCTGGGTGCTGTCATGCAGTTGAGCTCTTTCATGATCGACCGCGGCCTCGACCTCGAAGAAGCCTTTCACACACCCCGTATTGATGTCAGTGGCAGCGGGAAAATCACCGCGGATCAAACGCTCTCAGCGGACATCATTGCTGCGCTCGAAAAAGAAATGCCTGTGATTCAAACACGCCGCAATATTTATCCCTATTCGTTCGCTTGTCCGGCCGGCGTCATGCGCGATGGCGAAATGAATATGGGCTGTACTGAAATCATGTCGCCCTACGGTGATGCGATCGCAGGTGGTTGAACATGTACTTGCCTAAATACTTCGAACAACAAGACCTTGCGTCTTTAACAGCCTTACTCAAGGCGTATCCGCTCGGCACGCTCGTCACACAACAAGACAGTGCGCTTGAGGCCAACCATATTCCCTTTATTCTCGAAGGTGACCTTGTAGTCGGTGGCAAACTCATCGGCCACGTTGCCAAGGGCAATCCGGTTTGGAAATCCGACGCGTCACAACATGAGTCTTTAGTGATATTTCAAGGACCTGAGGCCTACATCTCGCCCAACTGGTACCCATCGAAACAAGTCCACCACCAAGTTGTCCCCACCTATAACTATGCTGTCGTGCATGTGTACGGGACGTTATCCGTCACGCATGATGAGACGATCAAAAGACAAATCGTCACCGAGCTCACCCAGGTAATGGAGCAAACAAGGCAAAGCACTTGGCAAGTTTCTGACGCGCCCAATGATTACCTTGAAAAAATGCTCGCGGCCATCGTCGGGATCGAACTCACCATCACACGTGTGCAAGCTAAGTGGAAGGTCAGTCAAAATCGCGATATCGCAGACCGCGGTGGTGTTGAACAGGGTTTGCGCGCACAGGGCACAACTGAAAGAGATCACAGGATGAGTGCGATCGTTCGCACGGGCAAAGGGATCGGAACGGAATAAGTAAAAGGTCTAGCTACTAGCGACCTAACTGTGCGGTGCAATCAACCGTTGCATGTATCAACAGCTTTTTTTCATTGTTCTGAACAGGAAACTCTGTCGAAATAACTTTGCAGCCCGTGGCTTTTTCAATGGCCTCGATCTGTCTTGCTTTTTGCTTGTCATAATCTGTACTAAACCACCCACCTTGCTTTCCACCGAAAGCCTCCCACTTGTGATTGCCAAGTGGAATGATGCTGATTTCTCGCTGATCAAGCACAATGATCTGACGCGCAGGGTCACGGTGGTAATAGACGGCACTACCCTGACAGCCAACGAGCGCACTCGCCACAGCCACAAGAGCGACAAAGGGCAACATTTTCATCTATATTCTCTGATATCAATACGAACAAAACAGCTTCAGCGCTAAGCATAACGCTATTTTTTAAGTATTCCGAACGGAACCACTCGCGAAATCGTTCGCGGCTTGGTATCTTTAGGTTTAAAAATTTATTCTTACAAAAACTTTAGGGGCACATAGTCATGGCAAAAGAAGGCGTACTGCAGATTCCATCACTCAAGGGCCACGTATCGGATGCCGAGTGGCAAACGCGTGTCGATTTAGCTGCCTGTTATCGGCTCGTCGAAATCTACGGTATGGCCGATATGATCGCCAACCACATTTCTGCACGCGTCCCTGGCGAAGAGGGGACATACCTTATCAATGCCTATGGCTTGATGTACGAAGAAATCACCGCGTCCAGCCTCCTCAAGGTTGACCACCACGGCAACATCCTGACCAAGCCAGATTTTGGCGATCTTAACTACGGCGTCAACAAAGCCGGGGCGGTCATTCACAGTGCCGTCCACCATGCGCGCCCAGAAGTAGGTTGCGTCATCCACACGCATAGCTGGGCCTCGATGGCCGTGTCTTCGCTTGAATGCGGACTGTTGCCCTTAACGCAGACTGCGATGCGGTTTCTTAAAATCAGTTATCACAATTATGAAGGCGTTGTGTTGGACGAAGCCGAACAAGAGTCTTTGTGTAAGGACTTGGGCAACAGCGAAGCCATGATTTTGCGTAACCATGGTGCATTGACTGTGGGACGCACTATTGGCGAAGCGTTCAACTGGATGCACCGTCTCGAATTGGCCTGCCGCGCACAAATCGGTGCGATGTCCTGCAACTCACCGATGTCCAAGGTCTCACAAAAAGTCTTGGATGAGACTTGGAACAACTATCAGCCAGGGACACGTCGTCCTTATGGTGTGATGGAGTGGCCCGCTTTACTGCGTAAGCTTGATCGCACAGATACTTCTTATCGCAATTAAATAAATGCGCGCAACTGACGCGCCTGTTCGTGCGTCAGTCCGCGTTCCATGCATCTTTTTTGCATCTGCCAAGGTTACACAACGTGTCTATTCAAAAACTCAGCCATCCTCCCCGCATCCTGCTGTCGGATAAAACGGCCGAAGAGCTCGTGCCCAAAATCGCCAATATCTTAGGCGCGGATGGCTACGTTCGCGTAACGGCACAACAAATCCATGATGGCTCTGCCGATGCCGATTTCTGTTTTGTTTCGCGTGACATCACCGCTACCTCTACCAAGCAAAACATCATTCCAGAAACGCAATATGTTTACGATGCGCTCAAAAGCTCAAAAGCGCTGCAATGGGTACACATTCACTCAGCTGGTGTAGATCGACAAATTTTCCTCGATCTAATGGCAAAAGGGGTGACCGTCACGAGCTCATCCGGCGCGAGCGCGAGTCTCGTAGCGCAAACGGCCCTGACGGGATTACTCTCGCTGTCGCGTCGTTTTCCTCAACTTGCTGCTGCGCAACGGGCGCACGTTTGGGCACCCTTTTTCAAGGTCGGACTTCCTCCAGATCTCGAAGGACAGACGGCTACGATTGTTGGCTGGGGTCCGATTGGTCAAAAACTAGCCGCATGGTTAAAAGCGCTTGGACTAAACATTATTGTCGTGCGTCAGTCAGCGAGCTCGACAATCCCCGACACCCGCGTGGTGTCCTTTAACGAATTCAATCATATTCTTCCAGAAACGGATTGGCTGGTACTTGCCTGCCCACTCACCGCACAAACGACCAACTTAGTCAGCGCAGATGCACTGAATCTCATGAAGTCCTCTGCGCATATCGTCAACATCTCACGCGGCGCAGTGATCGACGAACCCGCAATGATTAGCGCGCTACAAAGCGGGCGCCTGGCCGGTGCATACCTGGATGTGTTTGCGCAAGAGCCCTTGCCAACAGACTCACCACTTTGGGATATGCCCAACGTCATTGCAACGCCGCATACGGCTGGTTTTTCAGACGCCATCCTTCAGCGCATGGCGGATAAATTTATTGAAAATCTTGGGCATTATGCGCGCGGGGAAAGCTTCATCAACGTCGCACGCTTAGGCTAGTGTTTGAGTCGGGCGCCCCAATTTCCCTTGCTTAGCGTACAATGACAGCACGGTACAACGTTCCAGTCCTCGTACCGCGCTAAGCCCCAACTCTGTGGGCGCTCGCCTCCAAGGCGTTTTTACTCCCTGTTCGTCTGCCCCGATTGGAGTCCACATTTAGTTGCGGACCGGCACGACGATGGAGCTGTTCTCTTGTCTACTTCGATTACTTTTGCTGACCTCGGGTTGGCCGATCCTCTTATGCGTGCGATTGCCGATGCCGGCTATACCGTACCTACTCCTATCCAAGCACAAGCCATTCCTCGCGTCCTTGCGGGCGGAGACTTGCTGGCCGCCGCACAAACCGGCACGGGTAAAACCGCCGGTTTTACGCTCCCTATTTTGCACATGCTGCTTGCCAAGCCGCTTGAGGTGCGCAAACCCGGCCGTCCACGTGTACTGATTCTGACGCCTACCCGCGAATTGACCGCACAGGTCGAAGAGTCCGTCAAAACTTACGGCATCCACACCAAAATCTCCTCTATGGTGATTTTTGGTGGCGTCAACATCAACCCCCAAACCTCCGCCCTGCGCAAACCCATCGACATCTTGGTGGCAACACCCGGTCGCTTGCTGGATCATTGCCAGCAGCGCAACGTAGACTTGTCTGGTGTAGAAATTCTCGTCCTTGACGAAGCCGACCGCATGCTTGACATGGGCTTTATCCGTGACATTCGCAAAATTCTTGCCCTGCTGCCACGTCAGCGTCAAAACCTGCTCTTTTCAGCGACGTTCTCGGACGAAATCCGTGAACTGTCCAAAGGCGTCCTCAATAACGCTTCTGAGGTTTCCGTTGCCGCACGCAACACCACAGCCGAGCGTGTCGATCAAACCGTTCACATGGTGACCCAGGCGCACAAACGTGACATTCTTAGCCACATCATCCGCGAAAGTGGCTGGCACCAGGTGTTGGTCTTTACACGCACCAAGCACGGTGCAAATCGCCTCGCTGAAAAACTTGTCAAAGACGGCTTGTCTGCTTCGGCCATTCACGGCAACAAGAGTCAGGCGGCACGTACCCGCGCGCTGGATGATTTCAAAAAGGGCAAAGTTGCCGTGCTAGTCGCGACCGACATCGCCGCCCGCGGTCTCGATATCGACCAACTGCCTCAGGTCGTGAACTTCGAATTGCCCAACGTCCCCGAGGACTACGTGCACCGCATTGGTCGCACAGGTCGTGCAGGTGCCGCAGGCTCAGCCGTGTCCTTAGTGGATTCGAGCGAAGTCAAATACCTCAAAGCCATCGAACGCATTATTAAAAAGCAGATTCCACAGGTCCCGGCCCCAACGGGCTGGACTGCCTCGCCTGCTTCTCCACACGATGCGGACGATGAGGCACGCTCTGAGGGTCGCCGCGACGGCCCACGTCGCCCACAGCAGCGCTCCTCCCGCCCGAGCGGCACGTCGGGCACAGGTGCCCCACGTCCTGCACGTGCAGGCCAGGGTGCGGGTCAGGGTGCGGGTCAAGCGCCTCGCCGTGAAGGTCAGGGTAGCGGTCGTGCCCCTTCGGGTCATGCCCCTGCGCGCGCAGGCTCCGGCGGTCCCGTTCGGACCGGTTCGGGCCCAAATAGCCCAAGTCAGGCCAATCGCCCCCGTCGCCCAGCCCTTTTTAACAAGTAATTTGCCTGCAAACAGGCTGGTGCGTCCAGCCTGTAAAATCCGCCATCATGAGTATTCAATCTGAAGTTGCGCGACGCAGAACGTTCGCCATTATTTCTCACCCTGACGCCGGTAAAACGACACTCACCGAAAAGCTTTTGCTTTTCGCGGGTGCGATTCAAATCGCCGGCAGCGTCAAGGCACGCAAGGCCTCACGTCATGCGTCCTCAGACTGGATGGAAATCGAAAAACAACGTGGCATTTCAGTTGCCTCCTCCGTGATGCAGATGGAATACCGCGATTGCGTGATTAATTTGCTCGACACCCCAGGCCACCAGGATTTCTCCGAAGACACCTACCGCGTCCTAACGGCAGTTGATGCCGCACTCATGGTGATCGACGCGGCAAACGGCGTTGAGCCACAAACCATTCGCTTGCTGCAAGTCTGCCGTGCGCGCAATACACCCATCATCACCTTTATTAACAAGATGGATCGTGAAGTGCGTGATCCGCTTGAGCTACTGTCCGAAATCGAACAGCACATTGGTATGGATGCCGTCCCTTTCTCCTGGCCTGTTGGTATGGGCAAAGCGTTTGGCGGCGTATTTGATATTCAGCGGGACCGCATGCGCCTTTTCCGACCTGGACAAGAGCGTCGCAATGACAGCACGGATGATTTTATTGATGGGCTAGACAACCCTGAAATCGCCAAGCGGTTTGGTTCCGCCTTTGAACAAGCCAAGGATGAAATCGAGCTCATTCAAGCTGCGGCGCCAACCTTCGATCACGAAGCTTTTTTAGCAGGCAAGCAAACCCCGATCTTTTTTGGTTCTGCCATCAATAACTTTGGCGTTCAAGAGGTATTGGATGCCTTAGTCGACCAAGCACCACCGCCTGGCTCACGTCAAGCGCTGGAGCGCGTCGTCTACCCCGAAGAGCCCAAATTTACCGGTGTTGTGTTTAAGGTCCAAGCGAACATGGATCCTGCACACCGCGATCGCGTGGCTTTCGTTCGCGTGAGCTCAGGTAAGTTTGAACGTGGGATGCGCCTTAAAGTCTCGCGCAATGGTAAAGAAATTCGACCCAATAACGTTGTGTCTTTTTTGTCACAACGCCGTGAACTTGTCGATGAAGCCTATGCGGGCGACGTCATTGGTATTCCGAATCATGGAATCCTGCACCTCGGTGATGTATTAACCGAAGGCGAAGCCTTGCATTTTACCGGTCTGCCATTTTTTGCACCCGAACTCTTTCAAGCGGTTGAAACAAAAGATCCGCTTCGGATCAAGCAGCTTCGCACAGGTCTGCTTCAGCTTGGCGAAGAAGGTGCCATCCAAGTATTTAAACCTATCGCCGCAGGTGGTGCGATGTTGCTTGGTGCGGTCGGCCAACTTCAATTTGAAGTCGTGGCCCATCGCCTACAGGCCGAATACGGCGCCGAAGCCCGGTTGATGCCTTCTCGCTACAACATGGCGCGCTGGATTACTGCTGAAGATCCAAAAGAATTGCGCAAATTCATCGATGCGAACGCCTCTCATATCGCCTATGATGTGGTCGAAGCACCTGCCTTCCTCGTATCGTCAACCGCGCAACTTCGCGTCGCCGAAGAGCGCCATCCGGCGATCCGGTTTCACGCAATGCGTGAACACGGCGGTCAAGTGTTTGCTGACAAAGTCTGACACCCTGTCCATCAGAGATCCTTATGTCTTGGCGTGCCCTCACCCTCTTTTTGTTGCTTGCCATCGTCGCTTCCTGGCAAGGCGGTAGACAGCTTGGCCTCTGGCTTGTTGACCAAGCGCCCGAGTCCATCGCCTCGGCCTTTAACTCAAATAATGAAAGCGGTACGGTACTGGATGCGGATGGGAAACCTCTCGCACCACAGCCTCCCCAACCACGCATTGATGGCACGCTTGGTGTCCCAAAAGAAATGGCCCCTGTTGAATGGACGATCGCGCCTGTGATTGCCTCAAATGCAGATGCCAACTCTTACAAAAAAGATGGCGAAGAAAACGATCAGGGCGACGGTGAGGAAGATAAAGAAACCTCCTCTGACTCCGTTCGTTCTGTTGATGTGCGGGCTCCTGACCCTGTCACCACGCGGCCCAATACCCCCCCTCCCGTTCCAGCGTTAAGTTGGCAAGCGTCTTTAAAGAAAGAGCTCGCTCAGTGCGATAGCGTAAATTTCTTTAGGCGCCCTGGTTGTATTGATGCGGCGCAATCCAAGTACTGCAATCCAAACAATGCCTGGGGAAAAATCGCCGAATGTCCAGAGGGCACTAGCGTCGTCAGTCCAGGCGGCTAAGCCACACCCGCTTGTGACTTGCGTAGCGGTGCTGTGGGTATTCTCATTTGCTCTCGGTATTTTGCAACGGTCCTGCGTGCGATCGTAATACCATCCTTATCCAACAACGTGACGAGCTGACTGTCTGACAGCGGTCGAGCCCTATCTTCTTGACGAATCAACGCCTGAATCCGCGTCTGAACCGCCGTCGAGGAGGTGGCTTCACCTCCGTCAGTCGCTAAGCCCGTACTGAAAAACCGCTTGAGCTCGAGCGTACCAAATGGCGTTACCATGTATTTCTGTGTCGTTGCACGCGAAATCGTGGACTCGTGCATCCCGAGCTCAAGAGCAATGTCCTTAAGTGTGAGAGGCCGTACCGCCTCCCAACCTTTTGAAAAAAAGCTTTGTTGATGCGTCACAATCACTTGGGAGACACGCAAAATTGTCTCAAACCGCTGCGCAACATTGCGGATCATCCAGCGCGCCTCTTGCAACTGCCCATGAAGCGCACTGTTCGCTCCACCGCGAGGACTACCAAGTGCCTCTGCATACATCGCATTGACTCGCAGCTTTGGCATCACAGCTTCGTTGAGATGCGCCTCCCATCCCTTGCGTGTTTTCCGCACAATCACATCCGGCACAGCAAAGTCTGCCGCAGGCTTGTTCCATCGGCTTCCCGGTCGGGGATTCAACCGCACGATCAGCGCGTGCGCACGACGTAATACATCCGCCTCGCAACGAAGCGCTTCTCGCAACTTGCTCATATTGCCCGTTGCCAAAATATTCAGGTGCAGCTGACATATTCGGCGTGCCAGCGCCAGGACTTCTGCATCTTTCATCTCAGGTAAACGGTCTGGCTCCGCGTACTGCAGTTGCAGGTCTAAACACTCCCCTAAATTTCGGGCGCCCACACCAGGCGGATCCATAGACTGTAAAAAAGTCAGCCCTAGCCGAAACTCATCGAGCTCCAAACCCAACTCTGGAGGCATCCAACCCACAATTTCTTCAAGCGGAGAGGCCAACAACCCGTCTTCATTGAGCTCCTCAATCAGCAAACGCACAATGGCAGCATCCCGCTGACCAATTTGAGTCATCCCTAGCTGACCTATTAAATACTCCCGTAAATTGCTCTCACGGGCCGCCTCGGGGCGCTCCGTCAGCTCATCATCCCTTGAGTGTCGCGACTCCGTTGAAAACTCTGGGCGCTCGCGCTCAAAGGACGGTTCGCGCTCCAAAGAGGAGGTCGCTGACCCCTCTAGGTCCGCCTGGGACGTCTCAGAAGGGTCTGTAGGACCCTCAAATGCCTGGTCAACCCTCACAGTAGAACCCAGCGCACCGGGGTCTTGTAAGCCGTCACCTTCTTGTTCTAACAGGGGATTTTCAGCAAGCGCCTTCGCAACTTCCGCCTCTAAGTCGAGGGTCGACAGCTGCAAAAGCCGGATGGACTGTTGCAGCGCCGGGGTCAGTGTCAAACTCTGACCAAGACGAAATTCGAGAAAATTGCGAGTCATAGGTACAATATTTTGCATGATGATCACACCAAACACCGCAAATACCCGAAAAGACGTCTATCTACTGGGCAATACTTTGTTGCGTCTGGGACTGCCGCGACTCATTATTCGCTTAGTCGTGACCTTAAGTGTGCTGGCCTTACTACTTTATTGCGTACAAGGCATTCTTGCACGCGGTAAAGGCTGGTTAGAGTTTATTCTGCATATCTCAGGTCTCACCGAGATCCTTGGCAAGACGGTGATCGATTTTGTCATGCAGTATCAAAAATTCTTCTGGTGGCTGATTGCTGCGCTCCTGATACTTTTTGTCCTAAGCGGACTCATGAGCTGGCTCAAGGCTAGCGTCAAGCGCGGCCGTGCTGCACTCGTTCCCCTTGGCGAAATACGCAAGCTCTGTGCTGGCCTCAGCCAAGAGGCACTCGATGTGCTGGATTGGGTATGGCGAGACAAGTCAACGCCGATCACGATCGGTAACATACAGGCCACGCTCACGCAGCTTCGCTCAGGCCGTCAACGCAAATTAGATTTAGCGCGCGCACAAAAGCTTGAGCTTGAACTTGCCCTCACGCCTAAAACCTCGGCGCCAGCGAGCACCCCATCAGGCACATCTCCTGCTCCAGGCGGTCAGCGCGAACCGACGCTTCTTGCCTAAACAGACCGTTGCTTAAAAGTGCCTTGTTAAGCCCCCAAAGTGAGGCCACGCTTGCTTTTGAACTGCTTTTATGTTTGACTTATGGTTATGGTTGCGCACATTTCAGGCTTTGCCTGTCCTCGTTTAAATCTTATCGCCTCACAGGGCGAGGGTACGTTGTCGCGTGCCGGACGTACGTCCGCCTCTGCCAAGCTTGTCTCCACACTCAGCCTCCTACCGCTACTACTAGCGATCGGTTGCCGGACCTAGCGTCCCGTGGTAGTCCGGCAACCCTTGGCCACTCCGTATTACCCCACCAGATCCCTTTTATTACGCCCGGCTCTACCGGATGCTGGTCAAAAACCAGCAACAGATGATTGCGATGTCCCCGAAATACGACGTCGGATAAAACAGACTTGAGGTTAAACATGCTTTCAAATCCCGCCACAAAATACATCCCGTTCAAACCCTTCGAACGAGATTTTTCTGAACGCACCTGGCCCACCAAGCGGATTACCCATCCACCTATCTGGATGAGCACGGACCTGCGCGATGGCAACCAGTCCTTGATCGAGCCGATGAGCGTTGAACGCAAACTGCGTTTTTTCGATATGCTCATCAAAATCGGTTTCAAAGAAATCGAAGTCGGATTCCCCTCTGCTTCACAAACGGACTTCGATTTTGTCCGTAAGCTCGTAGACGATAAGCTGATCCCCGATGACGTCACGATCATCGCCTTGACACAGGCACGTCCCGAACTCATCGAACGCACTGTCGAGTCCGCTGCCGGCGCCAAGCGTGCCATGATCCACTTGTACAACGCTTGCGCGCCCGGTTTTCGCCGCATCGTGTTCAACATGAATCGCCAAGAGGTCAAGCAAGTCGCCGTCGAAGGCACCAAGTGTGTCATGGCCTGCATGGCCAAATACCCGCAAACAGAGTGGTTGTACGAATACTCTCCAGAAGTCTTTAGCACGACCGAACCAGACTTCGCCCTCGAGGTCTGTAATGCAGTGACGGATACGTGGAAACCAACACCCCAGCGCAAAATTGTTTACAACTTGCCCGCGACCATCGAAGCCACCACACCCAACATGTATGCCGATCAAATCGAATACATGCACAACAACCTGAACAAGCGCGACAGCGTCATCATCAGCTTGCACCCACACAACGATCGCGGCACTGCCGTCGCCGCAGCTGAATTAGGTTTGATGGCAGGCGCCGATCGCGTTGAGGGTTGTTTATTTGGCAATGGCGAGCGCACAGGTAACGTTGACCTCGTCACCTTGGCCTTGAATCTCTACACACAAGGCATTCACCCTGGCTTGGATTTCTCGGACATAGACGAAGTACGTCGCTGTGTAGAGTTTTGCAATCAGTTGCCCGTTCATCCCCGTCATCCTTATGCCGGAGACCTCGTCTTTACCGCGTTCTCGGGCTCACACCAAGATGCCATTAAAAAAGGCTTCGCCGTACAAAAAGCAGATGCGATTTGGGAAGTGCCTTATTTACCAATCGACCCCGCTGACCTTGGTCGCAGCTACGATGCTGTGATTCGTGTCAACAGTCAGTCTGGTAAAGGCGGCGTCTCATATCTGCTTGAGCAAGAACATGGTCTGGCCTTGCCACGTCGCTTACAAATCGAATTCAGCCGCGCGATTCAACGCGTCACTGACGAAACCGGTCGCGAAGTCACTGCAACGGATGTGTACAGTATTTTCAATAAAGAATATTTGACCCAGACCAAGCCATGGACGCTGATCAAACACAGCATTACTGGTGACCCGAGCGCTGCCGAAGGCAAGCTGTTTACGATCGAAGCAGAGTTTGATGTCGGTGGTGAGCGACGCAAACTGACCGGCTCAGGAGACGGTGCCATTTCAGCGTTTGTCGATTGCTTAGGCATTCCTGTGCGCATCATGGACTACCACGAGCATGCCATCGGGATCGGTACGGACACACGCGCGGCCTGTTATGTCGAAGCGCGCATCGAAGAAGGTGCAACGGGGTTTGGGGTGGGTATTGACCGAGATATCGTGACCGCTTCTTTTAAAGCCGTCCTGAGCGCACTGAATCGGCATATCGGTGCAGCCTAACGAGGTGCATGCATCCATCTCTCGCATTACGCGCACCTAGTGTGTCTTAGTGCGATCTAAATGGGCGTCTCTTGCGAACGCCCATTTGCTTTTTGTAACGCAGCAATTTCTACGGGCTCAAACCCAGCGGCCAAGCGTGCCTCGATATTGAAAGGTCCTTTAAGCGTTGGCGCTCGATATTGCGTCGCGAGCGCAGCATACGTTTGGACGGGTTCAAGACCGCGCGCTGCACATAGCCAGCGATACCAGAAATTACCAATTGCCACGTGGCCGATCTCATCACGCAAAATAATATCCACAATCGCTGCTGCATGAGGGTCGCCGCCACTCGCGAGCTTATGACGCACCGCAGGCGAAGCATCTAAACCGCGTGCCTCCAAGGTACGTGGCACCAGCGCCAGGCGCGCCAGCACATCCTCCTGCGTGCGCTCAGCCATTTCCCAGAGCCCATCGTGCGCAGGAAAATCACCATAACAATAACCAAGCGTTTTCAGATGCGTCTCTAGCATCTGAAAATGTTCAGCCTCCTCAATCGCAACGCCCATCCACTCTCGATAAAATGCCTCTGGCATCTCACCAAAACGCCACACCACATCGAGCGCTAAATTAATTGCGTTGAATTCAATATGTGCCAATGCATGGATTAATACGGCTCGTCCTTCAAGCGTATTGACGCTGCGCAGACGCAGTCCTGCCGGAGCGACCAACTCAACGGATGGACGACCAGGAATAGGTGCGGACGCCTCTAAGACACGCGTAGAATCAATCGGAGTATCCGCTTGTACCTGGGCTAAAAGATCTGCTTTCTCTTGCCACGTGGTTTGACCCAACGCACAGAGTGCCAATTCTCGCAATTCGATCACGTTTTACTCAACAGTTTTAAGCTCAATTGGTTATATTGCAATTATGTCTGATCTTTTGAACGCCACACAACCCGCCCTACCTGCCCGCATCCCAGCCGCAGCCCTCATTCCAGGCTTGCTGGGGCTTTTGCCGTTTTGGGGACTTGCCCTCTCGACACAGCTCTCGAGCGGACTCGATCCTTTACTCGCGCTGATGGCACTCATTATGTATGGCGCGGTCATCCTCAGCTTTGTCGGTGCGCTCTGGTGGGGTCTGGCCGTGCATGCCACGGCACCCGCACCGCGCACCGCCATGTTTATCTGGAGTGTGGTGCCTGCATTGATTGGTTGGGCATCCATCATGACAGCGCCTGCCATCGGCTTGCGTATGTTGATCGCAGGTCTCGCGCTGCAATGGGTGCTCGATGGACTACTCATGCGCAAAGTCCCCAAGGTCATCCCACGCTGGGTCTTTAGACTACGCACCCTCCTCACGCTGGGCGCAACCAGTGCGCTCGGCTTTGCGTGGTGGCAGTTGAGCTAAGTAAAGGCAAATGCTGTAGACCTGCCCTTACTTATTTCTGAGAATTTTATTTCTCAGATTTTTATTTCTCAGCTTTCTTTTTTGACGTCTTTTTCTTGGGCACGGCCAACATCGTAAAACGGCAACTGGGTGCGCCACATCGACACGCGTATTGCGCCTTGAGCGTTTTAGTCAGCTTTTCATCGTCAATCACGAGTCCATAATCGTAATTCAGTTCTTCGCCGCGCTTAATATCGCGCTTAGCAACGATGTGCACCCGTTTTCCACCTTTACCCTCACTACTCTCACAGTTTGGTTCACAGGCGTGATTAATCCACCGCGCGTCATTACCTTCGTCATTACCATCAATGACTTTGCCCGTACTGAGTGAAAAGAAAAACGTGTGGAACGGATCATCAGGATTGGTGGGATGGCGGCGATCGGCCTCTTTCGCGCTAATCGTCTTACCCCCGTATTCAATGATACGCGTGCCCTCAGGGATATTGCGCGCAGCAAAAACACCGTTGCCGTGTACCTTTGATTGCCTAACAATGTGCCAGGGCTTTTCTGTTGTTGTCATCACTCACGCTTCATAAAATCAGGTTTTTTTCACACCAAAACAATGCTGAGCCTCGGGGAACTTGCCGCCGCGTACTTCATCCGCATACTGTTGAACCGCATTTCGCATCACCGTGTCGAGATCCGCATAACGCTTAACGAACTTAGGCACACGATTGCCGCTCAGTCCGAGCATGTCATCTGTCACAAGGATCTGACCATCACATGCAGGAGAGGCACCGATACCAATCGTAGGGATATGGAGCTTAGCGGTGATATCCGCAGCAAGTGCTTCCGTCACGCCCTCAAGGACCACACCAAAGGCGCCAGCTTTTTCGAGCGCTTGTGCATCCGCCAAAATACGCGCCGCGGAGTCCGGTGTTTTGCCTTGTGCCAAATAGCCGCCCATCGTATTCACATACTGAGGCATTAAACCCACGTGCGCGAGCACAGGTATGCCGCGGCGAACGAGGTAATCGACTGTTTCAGCCATCACCTCACCGCCTTCGAGTTTGACTGCATCCGCACCCTGACTCAACAAATAGCCGGCGCTTCGAAACGCCTGACCTAGCGACTCCTGATAACTGCCAAAGGGTAAGTCCGCCACGATACACGCACGCTTTGTTCCGCGCACGACCGCTGCCGTGTGATGCCCGATTTGCTCAAGTGAAATTGACAAGGTATTTGGCAAACCATACGCCACCATCGCCGTCGAATCACCGATCAAAATAAAATCGACATAATCATCAATCACACGTGCGGTTGGCACACTGTAAGCCGTCAGCGCGACAATTTTGCGCTGACCTTTACAAGCCAACAGTTGTGGGATGGTCATGCGCTTAATATCTACATGCGTACTCATTTTCGCTTCCCAATTATTCGTCTAGCGCCACGTCAACCGTGGTTTTTTTTGTCGCTTTTTTTACGACTTTTTTGACGGCTTTTTTCGCCGTCTTTTTTAGAGCTGTTTTTGTTGCTGACTTGACCGCAGTTTTGGTTGCGGCTTTTTTTACAGCTGTCTTTGTCGCTGATTTCGCAGGAGACTTACTAGGTGTTTTACGACCCGGCTTGTCTGGACGCACCTCAAATTCAAAACTGACTTTTCCGTCCTCGCCACGCGCGAGGTAGGCTTTGAATTTTCGATTGGTACGGCTCGATACAAAGCCTTCCAGCAAATCCGTCTTCCCGGTCTCTAACAGCTTGACCATTTGATCTGCACCAATCTCTTGTTGCAAGATCACCTTGCCCGAGCGGAAGTCACAGTTACGCTCAGGGCCGACCGACTTTTCGCAGATATAGCGCATACCGTGCTCAAACACGCGCGCCGAACATTTTGGACAAGCGCCCAAAGGCGCATGTCCTGAAAAGTCCACCGGCTCATTAGACTCCTCATCTCGCTGACCAAAATCAAATTCCAATTTTGAATCAGGATCCAGTTTTAAGATCGCCGCAAAGGGACGGCCCATTTTGCTAATGAATCCCTGCATCGGTCCGATGTGCTTATCCGTAATCAGCGTTTCAACCTCTTCGGGCTCAAACGTTCGTCCACCGGGATGTTTGCCGATTGAAAAATCGCAACTTGTACATGCGTAGCGACGGTAGTTTTCTTTTACAACAGCTCCGCACTTTGGACATGGTGTGGTCAATGTGACGTAGTCGCCCGGCACCGTATCGCGGTCGTATTCTTTCGCGCGCTTCACAATGACTTGCGTCATTTGTGCAATTTCACGCATGAAGGCATCACGTTCCAGTTCGCCATGCTCAATTTGCTGAAGCTTATGTTCCCATTCGCCTGTTAACTCTGGCGACGTCAATTCCTTAACGTCCAAACCCTTTAACAAGGTCATTAACTGTCGCGTTTTGGCTGTCGGAACCAGATCGCGACCCTCCCGTCTCAAATAGGTCTCATTGAGCAAGCCTTCAATAATGGACGCCCGTGTTGCTGGCGTACCGAGACCCCGTGCTGCCATCGCCTGCGCAAATTCATCATCATCCACAAGCTTGCCGGCATGTTCCATCGCCGACAACAAGGTACCCTCGTTGTAGCGTGCAGGTGGCTTGGTCACCAAGGCGATCGCATCCACCTCTTCCGTACGAACAGACTCACCTTCCACCACGGCGACCAGCGTCTCGTCGTCTTCCTGCGCTTCGCGACCATACACCGCCAACCATCCTGGCGATACGAGTACTTTGCCTTCAGTTTTAAACTGATGCGATTGAACGGTCGTTGTACGCGTTGTCATGCGGTATTCGGCCGAAGGAAAGAAAATTGCCAAGAAGCGCTTCACGACCAAGTCGTACAGTTTTGCTTCGGCTTCGCTGAGCTCTTTAGGAATTTGCAAGGTTGGAATGATCGCAAAGTGATCAGACACTTTCTTATTATCAAAAATTCTCTTGTTTGGCTTTACCCAGCCGTTCTTGCTGATGGTCTTGGCATGCGGTGCGAGGTTTCTTGCGACGCCGCCACCCTCAGCAATACCATCAATCGTGGCGCGTACCGTGTTGATGTAATCCTCAGGCAAGTGCTTAGAGTCCGTACGCGGATACGTTAAGGCTTTGTGTCGCTCGTACAAACTCTGCGCAAGGGACAACGTTGCCTTGGCTGAAAAACCAAATCGGCCGTTCGCCTCGCGTTGTAACGAGGTTAAATCAAACAGTGCCGGCGCAGCTTCTGTTTTGGGCCGCGCCACCTCTGTCACAACACCTGGTTGCGCACGACATGCAGCCACTACACTCTTTGCAGCAGCCTCGATCCAAAGTCGAGACTCATGTTTACTCGGATCTTCCGCATCTTTTTTAAACTGAGGATCAAACCACCGTCCTTCATACACGCCCGTTGCCGCCACAAAGGTCGCACGTACTTCCCAATAATTACGGGGCTCAAAGCGTCGGATTTTTTCTTCGCGCTCAAACACAATCGCAAGCGTTGGTGTTTGTACGCGACCAACAGGCGTTTTAAAAAAGCCACCATCTTTACTATTAAAGGCCGTCATGGCGCGAGTGCCATTAATGCCCACAAGCCAGTCAGCCTCTGCACGCGAACGGGCTGCCGCCTCAAGCGGTTTCATTGTCTTGTCGTCACGAAGATTTACAAACGCCTCTTTAATGGCGTCTTGTGTCATCGATTGCAACCACAGGCGCTGGACGGGCTTTTTCTGGCCCGCGTATTGCTCAATGTAGCGAAAAATCAGCTCACCCTCGCGACCCGCGTCACATGCATTAATGAGTGCGCTTACGTCCTTGCGCTTGATCAAACGCACTAACATTTTTAAACGTTCAGCTGATTTTTTATCGCTTGGGTTTAACTCGAACTGCGGCGGAATCACTGGCAAGTGCGTAAAGCTCCACTTGCCCTTGACCGGATCATTGGGTGCTATCAGACTTAAAAGGTGACCGACGCTTGAAGACAAAACGAAATTGTCACTTTCAAAATAGTCGCCTTCACGCGTAAAACCACCCAGTGCCCTGGAGATATCAAGGGCAACAGAGGGCTTCTCAGCAATAATTAGTGTCTTTGTCATTCTTTTCCAAATACGGCTCTAGTACTAAACGCGCTCAATCCAAGCGCTATTTTGACTTTAGTCTAGCGCGGATCATAAATGCGGCGATGAATGCCGTGCAAGTTAGCACGACTCAGCCCTTGACCCCAAACGAAGATCGCAGCGGGCCAAAACCCGCTTACATCCTTAACAGGCAAAGGATTAAATCCCAAGTCCCGCCACGCACGCTGCAAAACGGCCAATGGGTCCCTCATATCTAATGCTGCCGCACCATTCTGTTTTGATAGCTTTTGACCCGCCTCATCTGCCACAACAGGCACATGCAAGTATGTCAGCTGGGGCAAACCCAATAACTGAGCCAACACCAACTGACGCGCCGTGCTGCTCAGCAAATCCTCACCTCGCACCACATGCGTCACCCCCTGGTACGCATCATCCACGACCACCGCGAGCTGATAGGCCCAGATGTCATCCGCACGGCGAACAACGAAGTCGCCCACGGCCTGTCCCACATCCTGCTCCATAGGGCCCAGCCAGCGGTCATGAAAGGATGTCAGACCCTCTGGCACGCGCAGTCGCCAAGAGAGCGCCTGGCGCCCTTCTGGGCGTCCTGAGCGGCATGTGCCAGGATAGGGGCGCTCGCCTTCAGGACGGTGCCCATGTGATCGCAACACCGAATCCGCAATCTCACGTCGCGTACAACTACAGGGATAAACGAGATTTAGCGACAAAAGAGCGGAATAAGACTGCTGATAGGCACTCAATCGGCGAGATTGATACAAGACCTGCCCGTCCCACAGCATGCCCAAGGCCTGCAACTGTTGCAAAATGTATTGATCCGCACCCTGTACATTTCGAGGCGTGTCGAGATCCTCCATTCTGACCAGCCAAGAACCGCCGTGTGCGCGCGCGTCAAGATAGCTGGCCAAAGCGGCTACGGCTGAGCCCGCATGGAGGGGGCCACTCGGACTCGGTGCAAAGCGACCCACATATGGGGAGTTGTCCGAGGGCTGATCAGTGCAACAGACGGTCACCATCGTCGCGCAACAGTTCTTCGAGAATCAAATGATCGACCTCAGACTCCTGACTCCACAGCACCATCAATGCGATGATTTTGATCTTTTGCAGAGAAACTGCGCCGTCTGTCGTTGCCATGGCACGGTCGATGACAATTTCACGCAAAACTGGGGACAAGGCCTCCGTCGCCTCAAGGAAAGTAATGAAGCCAATCGCTTGGGCACCAAGATGTTGCTGCTCCATCTCGGCGTACACGCGAAAACCATCTCCGGGTGTATGCGCAAGCTCAACGCACTGTTCAGTGGTTTCAGCTAAACCTACAAGCCAACCCAATGCCTCATCAATGTCCGTGTGCTCAAAGCCTGCGGCGGCAAGCCGCTTGGCTAATACATCCGCCGACGGACAGGCTTCGGGGGTGTAGTAGTTCTCAAACAAGTAAACCAGGATATCGAACATAGCAGCTACGGCTC
This sequence comes from Bordetella parapertussis, assembly GCA_945862495.1. GTDB lineage: Bacteria > Pseudomonadota > Gammaproteobacteria > Burkholderiales > Burkholderiaceae_B > Zwartia > Zwartia parapertussis_G. Next base: position 24,276 of record CAMAYM010000003.1, read on the forward strand.
CTGTTTTAACAGAGGTCTGTCAGACCTCTCATGTGAAATAACTTTACCCTTAAATATAAAAAACAACAAATGCTATCTGCAATAACCCTCAAACAATCCCTCAGATCACCTTACCCCAGCTCAAGCAGTGGCGCGCCTTCACCCACTTGGTCCCCTTCGCGGAAAAATACCTCTTTCACCACGCCTTCGGACGTTGCAAACACAACGTGCTCCATCTTCATTGCTTCCATCACAATCAGGGCATCACCTTTTTTGACCTGCTGTCCTGCCTTGACATGTAACGCAATGATCTTGCCGGGCATCGGTGCGTTGAGTCCGCCTGTGGCATCGGTCTCACCGCTCGCAAATTGCTTGAGTGGGTCTTGCACATTCAACACAACATGCTTGCCTTGCGTAAAGATATCCACCCGAACATCTTGCTGAATGACTGTTGCCTTTTGATGACTGTCCATCCAGCTCAAGACAAGTTGATGCACGCCCGGTGCTGTACGCTGACTCTGCCATGAAATTTCATATCGTCGATTATCAATTTCTAGGAATTGCGCGCGACCTGTAATGAACAAGCGCGCCTTTCTCGGCGTCCCCGTGTCTAACCATAGAAAAGATCGACAATAGTCACCGTTTAATCTCCAGCCATCCAACAGGGCCCACGGGTCGTTTGCATGCCCAGCCTGAGGTAAGTCTGACGCATGTTCGGCAAACGCATCAGACACGACTGCCGCAACGGCACACGCCAATTCGAAATCTGACGCTGGCATTTGCTCAGGCAACAACGCAGCGCACCTGCGCTCGATGAACCCTGTATCAAGATCTGCGGATACAAAAGCTTCATCGCCCATCACTCTCGACAAGAAGTCTACATTTGTGTGTACGCCCACAATTTGCGTCTGCGAGAGCGCCTGCTGCATCCTAACGCGCGCTTGCTCGCGTGTTGGGCCCCACACAATTAACTTTGCAATCATTGGGTCGTAGTAAGTCGAAATCTCATCGCCGTCCCGCACCCCCGCGTCCAGACGCACCTCACCATGCGTAAAAGCGACATGCGTTGGCCACGCGACATGCGTCAATCGGCCGATCGATGGCAAAAAGCCTTTTTCTGTATTTTCAGCATAAATTCGCGCTTCGATGGCATGCCCTGTCAGCTGCAGTTGTTCTTGTGTGCATGGTAAAGGCTCACCTGCGGCGACACGTAATTGCCACTCCACCAAATCCAACCCCGTAATCATTTCAGTCACAGGATGCTCAACCTGCAGTCGCGTATTCATTTCCATAAAATAGAAATGCCCACTCGGCTCCACGATAAACTCAACGGTGCCAGCACCCACGTAGTTCACCGCCTGTGCAGCTGCGACCGCCGCTTCACCCATCGCTTGCCGCATAGATACTGTCATCGCGGGCGCCGGTGCTTCTTCAATCACTTTTTGATGGCGTCGTTGTATCGAACAATCACGCTCAAACAAATAAATACAATGACCATGCTGATCTGCAAATATCTGGATCTCGATATGCCTCGGCTTCTGTAGGTAGCGCTCAATCAATACGCGATCATCACCAAAACTTGCGCGAGACTCTCTTTGACATGAGGCAAGCGCCGCCTCAAAGTCAGGACTCGCCTCCACCACGCGCATCCCCTTTCCTCCACCGCCTGCACTCGCCTTGATCAACACGGGGTAGCCTATCGCGTCGGCCTGCTTCCGTAAAAAATCAGGGTCTTGATTTTCTCCGTGATAGCCAGGCACCAGCGGCACACCCGCTTGTTCCATTAGGCTTTTAGCTTGCGCCTTGCTACCCATCGCGGCAATTGCGCCTGCAGGTGGGCCGACAAAGGCAACACCTGCGTTATTACACGTAAGCGCAAACCCCTCGTTTTCTGATAAAAATCCATACCCAGGGTGAATCGCTTGTGCACCATAACGCTTGGCAACGTCTAGTATCACATCCCCTCTTAAATAACTTTCACTGGCCGCTGCGGGTCCAATTCGCACCGCAACATCACAGCCCACGACATGCTTGGACTGTGCATCCGCATCCGAGTACACCGCGATGGTTTTGATGCCAAGCTTTCGTGCAGTCGCAGCAACACGGCAGGCGATTTCACCGCGATTAGCGATCAATATCGTTTGAAACATCGTTTGTCTCCCTATGCCATTACATGCGGAACACGCCAAAGCGCGTATCCGGAATTTCGGCATTTAAGGCCGCAGACAAACTCAAGCCTAATATTCGACGCGTATCCGCAGGCTTGATCACACCGTCATCCCAAAGTCTTGCGCTTGCATAAAAGGGATGGCCCTCTCGTTCAAATTGCTCAAGAATCGGTTGTTTAAATGCAAGTTCTTCTTCGGTGCTCCAAGTAGCTCCCTTCGCTTCGACACCCTCTCGCCGAATGGTAGCCAGTACACTCGCCGCTTGCTCGCCACCCATGACAGAAATACGTGCGTTTGGCCACATAAAGAGAAAGCGCGGTGAGTACGCACGCCCGCACATCCCATAATTCCCTGCACCAAATGAACCACCAATAATGATGGTGATTTTTGGTACAGCTGCGGTCGCGACTGCCGTCACAAGCTTTGCGCCATGCCTGGCAATCCCTTCATTTTCATATTTACGTCCCACCATAAAACCTGTGATGTTCTGTAAAAAAACCAGTGGTATTTTCCGCTGTGCACAGAGCTCTATAAAATGCGCTCCTTTTTGCGCAGACTCAGAAAACAAGATGCCATTGTTGGCAACAATACCCACGGGCATTCCATAAAGATGCGCAAATCCTGTGACCAGCGTTGTGCCAAACCGCGCTTTGAATTCATCAAATTCAGAACCGTCTACAAGTCGTGCTATGACTTCTCGCACATCATAGGTTTTGCGTGTATCTGCGGGAATAATGCCGTTTAATTCGTCTACGGGATAAATCGGTTCACGCGATTCTCTTCGTGCCATTTGTTCTGGCTTTTGCCGATTGAGATGGCTGACAATGTTGCGCGCAAGTTGCAAAGCGTGGTGATCATTGTTTGCCAAATGATCGGCGACACCTGAGAGTCTGGTGTGCACATCCCCTCCACCTAAGTCCTCGGCTGTAACCTGTTCGCCCGTTGCAGCTTTAACTAAGGGGGGGCCACCCAAAAAGATCGTGCCTTGTTCGCGCACAATAATGGATTCGTCACTCATCGCCGGCACGTATGCACCGCCCGCCGTGCATGAGCCCATCACCACAGCGATTTGAGCAATGCCCTGCGCAGACATATTGGCTTGATTAAAAAAGATACGGCCAAAATGCTCACGATCCGCGAAAACATCCTCTTGCTGAGGCAAATTTGCGCCACCTGAGTCAACGAGATAAATACAGGGCAAACAATTTTGGGCGGCTATTTCCTGCGCGCGTAAATGCTTTTTCACGGTCATCGGGTAATACGTCCCGCCTTTCACCGTCGCATCGTTACAAACAATGATGCATTCAATCCCCGAAACACGACCAATGCCAGTGATGATGCCTGCAGCCGGTGCGTCACCGTTGTACATGTCGTAAGCCGCCAGTGGCGACAACTCTAAAAAGGGCGTCCCCGGATCCAGCAATTGCTCCACTCTCTCGCGCGGCAATAACTTGCCTCGCGCGATATGTTTTTGTCTTGCAGCCTCCGGTCCACCCTGTCCGATTTTTTCTAATGCAGCCGTCAGTGTTGCAATCTTTTCCTGCATCGCGCTGACATTACTGGCAAATTCAGCATTGCGAACGTTCGTTTTTGTCTCAAGGATTGGCATCAGTGTGCTCTCGGCAAATTTACGGTAACGTTAACGTAAATTATGATGGTCTGCATAAACCGTCAAGTTTGGAGACCATGAAGTATGAATCCGCTCGAGCATCAGTTGCAATACCCCTTTGCAGACGCTTTACCAGGCCCAGGCCAGACGATAGCGCTCGCGCCAGGCGTGCGCTGGATTCGCATGCCTCTGCCTTTTGCGCTCGATCACATCAACCTCTGGCTCCTGCGCGACAAGATAGACGGCATAGAGGGCTGGACAATTGTCGACTGCGGCATCAGCAGAGAAGAGGTTAAAGTGCTGTGGGAAGAAATCTTCTCCACGCAGCTAGACGGCCTCCCAGTCCTTCGCATCATCGTGACGCATATGCATCCAGATCACGTAGGCTTAGCGAGCTGGCTGTGTGAAAAATGGAATGTGCCGATGCATATGAGCATGACGGACTATACGACCGCCAAACTCTGGTCACTCGGGCAAAGCAATGGTGGCACCGGGGGTGAACGTGCCGCCCAGCACTTAGGTCAACACGGCATGACAGACCCTGAGTCGCTCGACCAAATCCGTGCCCGCGCTTCTTACTACCCAAATCTCGTACCAGACATGCCCGCTTCTTATGCGCGACTGCTTGACGGACAAACCTTGAGTATCGGAGGGCATGAATGGCAAGAAATTGTGGGTTATGGCCATGCGCCCGAACATATCGCGTTATTCTGTCCGGATAAAAAGATCCTAATTTCTGGGGATATGGTGCTCCCGCGCATCTCAACCAATGTGAGCGTGTTCGATTACGAACCCCTCGGCAATCCGCTCCCCCTTTACTTAAATTCCTTGGATAACTTTAAGCACCTCCCTGCGGATACGCTCATATTGCCGTCTCACGGAAAGCCTTTTAAAGGTTTACACGAACGTATTGCGCAACAACACGCGCATCACGCAGATCGACTCGCCGAAGTGCTTGAGGCTTGCGTCACGCCGCAATCGACCACCGATATCCTGCCCGTCATGTTTAAACGTACGCTAGACTTACATCAAACAACGTTTGCAATGGGCGAAGCACTCGCACACCTTCATGCACTATATTTTGAAGGCAAACTATCGCGTGAATGCTGCGCGGATGGCATCATCCGTTTTGTCAGAAAATAAAGGACCCGTCTTGACCACACATCATCTTGATACCCGACTATTGCATATTGGTAGCGCTCCCTTCGATCCAGAAACAGGCACGGCCCCCGTTAGCTTGCCTGCCATGCGCACCAGCACTGTTCGTTTCGAAAACTTAGCGGCGCTCGATCGTGCAATGGCACGTCGACTCGCTGGGGAAAGGGCCATTACCTATGGCCGCTCAGGCATGGATACCCATCGTGCCCTCGAAGATGTGTTTATGCAGCTCGAAGGCGGCACGTATTGCGTACTTGCGCCCTCTGGCATGGCCGCCATCAATATCGCTTTTCTTGGTTTACTTAAAACAGGCGACCATGTCCTTGTTGCGGATTGCGTCTACGGTCCCGTTCGTAATCTTGATCGTGCACTGCTTCAGGGTTTAGGCATTTCAGTCACCTACTTTTCTGCAGAGCGTGACGACATCGCCCAACTTGTTCAACCTAATACCAAAATGATTTATGTCGAGTCTCCTGGCTCGTTGCTGTACGAAATGCTGGATATGCCTGCGCTCGCTACTCAGGCAAAAGCGCATGGCTTGATCCTCGCGACCGATAACACGTGGGGCTCTGGCTACATCTACCGTCCCTTGATGCTCGGTGCGGACGTATCCATCGTCGCCGGCACAAAATATGTCGCGGGCCATTCCGATGTCATGCTGGGTGCAGTCGTGGTCAAAGATCAAAAACTGGCCTCGCGCATTCACTCCGCCCAATACGCAATGGGTAATTCAGTCAGCGCCGACGACGCCTGGCTCGCTTTACGCGGCGTGAAAACAATGGCTGTTCGTATGCCCCAGCATGCACGAAACGCGCTCGACGTCTGCGCCTTTCTTGATGCACAACCAGAAGTCCTTCAGGTCTACCATCCCGCTTGGCATAAAGACGCGGGCCACGCGCTTTGGCAACGTGACTGCACAGGCTCCAACGGCATGTTATCCATTGAGCTCAATTGCACACCCGAAGCAGCCAAGCCTTTCGTCGACGCCCTCGAACTATTCGGCATTGGCTTTTCTTGGGGCGGCTTTGAAAGCTTGGTGCAGTGGGTTGAGCCTGGTACCCTGGCTTCGCACCAATACTGGAAACACCACGAACATGCGTTGATCCGCCTACACATTGGACTTGAGTCAGTCGATGACTTAATCGCAGATCTTAAACAAGCGCTGGCGAAAATCAAAAAATAACGGGGAATGATGTATGTCTAAAGATAAAGGTTATGTCTTTGTAGAACTTGAAGTACATGACATGGACAATTTCAAAGCACACTATCAACCCAGATCGACTACTGCAGTCGCCGCATTCAATGGCCGTTTTGTCATGCGCGGTGGTGAAGTCACGGTCAAATCAGGGCCCGAAGATGCGCGTCGACGTGTATTGTTAGAGTTTGACCGTTACGAAGATGCGCTCGCATTTTATGACTCGCCGCTCTACCAGGAAGCAAAACTTCATCGCGACAAATACGCACATGTCCACACGTTTTACATCATGCGTGGCACATAAAAAAACCACTACATACTGTAGTGATTTTTAGTGAACTCAATGCAAAGTAAAACTATTTACTGTTTTACTTTCCTCTGGTCTGGCGAATCAGATCACTCGCCACATCTAAAGTCTGCTGATAGCCACCCGCCTCTGAAGGCGAGGTCACAAAGCGTCCACCGACCGCTACGGAAGGTGTACCTTGAATCCGGTATGCCGTGACAAGTTGATCCGCCCGATTCGCTTTGGATGAAACACCAAAAGATTCATAAGCCACATCAAATTTTTCCGCATCCACTCCTTGAGATCCAATCCAGCTCTTAATTTCTGCTTTCGTAAACAAGCGCTTTTTTTCCTGATGAATCGCAACAAAAACTTTTGGATGTACGTCCAAACGATTTAGCGCTTCAAGTGTGTAATACAAGCGTTGCAACGGTTTCATGCTGGCATTGAATGCAACAGGGACACCACGAACCACCACATCGGCAGGTTGCGCTTTGATCCACTTTTCAAATAAAGGCTCAATCGCTGCACAATGTCCGCAGCCGTAAGAAAAAAACTCGAGCACCTCAATCTTACCAGGCTCCGTTGCCTGCGCGGGCGTTAACTCGACGTATTTTCCTTTCGCTGTAGCCCCACCTTGGGAAAAACTCGCAGCAGAAAATAACATCGCAATCGCCGCAAACAAGATCACGATAAAACGCGAAAAAATATTTTGTGTCATAACAATTTATCCCGGGTAATTAAATTTAATTATTGACGCACGACTGCGGTTGGAATTTTTTCCTGACCCAGACGAACTCGCGTTTGATTCATATCGTCAATTTTCACAAAAGGTCCGACGCGTACACGATTGACCTGCAGGCCATTAACCTCAGCACGCTGGAGTTCAACCGGCATGCCCATCAGGAGAATTTTGGCACGCAACGCTTCGGCATCTTCAAGCACTCTAAATGATCCAACCTGCAAATAATATGGCCCCCCCGCACTCGGGGGTGACGCCGCCTCTGTACGAGCAGGCACTGAGGGCGTATTCGTCTCTGTCGTTTGAGACTTGCGTGAGGCGACATTTGGCGCAGGGGTCAGGGTCGCGATTAATGAACCCAAGGCATCGCCTCCTTGTTTATTCGCCCCTGCCGCAGGCTGCTGTGAGCCTTGGCCTAAACCAGAAAGGTCTGCTTGTCCTGTTGGCTGATCGGGTCCACTTGGCGCGGTGACGGAACCTAAATCTCTATTCCCTAACGCTGCATTTGGATCTGGCGGATTACGCGGGTCAGGCACGCCCGGCGAATCAGGCGAACGACTCGCTTTGTCCATAAAAGGCATCGGTGCTTTGATGACATAATACGCAACACCTGCCGCTAAACCCAAGCCTAGCAACAGTCCTGCAAGCATGCCATAAACCGTGCTGCCACCTGATGATTTGCTTTTAGCCATATTGATGATCTTACATCCGTTCTGGAGTTGAAACACCTAGTAACCCAAGACCATTCGCAATCACTTGGCGCGTCGCATCTGCCAAACGCAAACGCGCATGCTTGAGCGCAACATCATCCACTAACACGCGTTCCGCGTTGTACCAAGCATGAAAGTCAGAGGCACAGTCCCGCAGCCAAAACGCCACTAAATGCGGAGACAGCTCTGTCGCGGCTTCTTTTACTAACGTAGGAAACTCCGCCAAGCGTTGCATCAGTGCCAACTCTGAAGGCGCAATCAAACGCTCTGCTGACGCGGCGTGTAATTCTGTCTTGCTCAAACCCGCCGTTGCCAGCATAGAGCAAATCCGCGCATGGGCATATTGAATGTAATACACCGGATTTTCTTCACTCTGCGAGCGCGCCAAATCCACATCAAATACAAACTCCGTATCCGCACGACGCTGAATTAAAAAGAAACGGACCGCATCCTGTCCAACCCATTCGATCAAGTCTCTCAACGTCACATAGCTGCCGGCGCGCTTGGAAATTTTGACCTCTTCACCACCCCTCATCACCTTTACCATTTTGTGCAGGATATAAGACGGATATTCTGCAGGAATGCCTATCGATAACGCTTGTAAACCTGCACGCACGCGTGCAACCGTCCCGTGATGATCGCTACCTTGAATATTGATGGCACGCGAATACCCGCGCTGCCATTTCGTCACGTGATACGCCACGTCCGGCACAAAATACGTATAACCACCTTCCGATTTACGCATCACACGGTCTTTATCGTCTCCCGTACCAAGTTCCGTTGTGCGCAACCACAGTGCACCTTCACTTTCATACGTGTGGCCGCTAGCAATCAGTTGATTGACCGTATCCTCAACACGCCCCGAGGTATAAAGCGAACTCTCTAAATAATAATGATCAAACGCAAGGCTAAAAGCCTGTAAATCCAAATCTTGCTCGCGGCGCAAATACGTCACCGCAAAGCGACGAATATTATCCAAATCATTGAGATCACCGTTCGCTAAAACCGGCTCACCATCGCTTGCACTGACCGTCGCTTTAGCCAAAAAGTCGCGCGCAATATCTGCAATGTAATCGCCACGATAACCGTCTGCCGGGTACGCATCTGTCCCGGGTTCAATCCCATGTCCGCGCGCCTGAACACTGATCGCTAAGTTGTGAATCTGATTGCCCGCATCGTTGTAATAAAACTCACGACTCACCTCAAAACCACTCGCATCAAACAAACGACACAAGGCGTCACCAAGTGCTGCTTGGCGCGCATGCCCCACATGCAAAGGTCCCGTTGGGTTCGCAGACACAAACTCTACTAACACCTTTTGTGCCTGACGAGGCGCACGGCCGAACGCTTCCCCTTGCTGGGCAATCGACGCCATCACAGCGGTGCGCGCAGCGTGCGTCAACCTGAAATTAATAAACCCCGGGCCCGCGAGCTCCGCTTCGGCGATCAAGTGACGTGCCTCAGGATCGGCCATGAGCACATCTAAAATAGCCTGTGCAAGCTCGCGCGGATTCCGCTTGGCGGGTTTGGCCAACTGCATCGCAACGTTTGTCGCTAAATCACCATGTACGGCAACCTTTGGGCGCTCTAAAATAACCGTTGGCATTGCGCCGGGCAAAACGGCCAACACGGCAGCATGAATACGGGAAATGAGAGTGTTTTGTTGCTCGAGGAGCATGTGCGTTAACTGTAGCGATGAGAAGAACAAATCATAGCCTGAATTGACCTCTGACCGCGCACGCCGACCTCCAAATTCAAGACCCTACCTCCTTCGTTTATGGAGGTACTATGACAAAAGGCGATCCAACCAAGGATCCATCAGGGAGACCCCATGCTAGTCACATTTAGCAGCAAAGCCGGCGCAGACATTCTGATGCTTGCGCCGCACGCCAAACCGCTACTCACCCTTATTGGCAAGGTAGACGATAAAGACCTGCTCACGCGAGGCGTCGTGATGCCTGAACACCTTGAAGAAGCGATTTCACGGCTTGAACATGCCGTTGCTGCAGAGCCTAAACAAGCAATGGATGAGGATCAAGACGCAGATCAACCCAAGGATGCGCGCACCATACCCGTCGGATTGCGCCAGCGTGCCTTCCCACTCCTTGATTTGCTCAAACGCGCAAAGAGCCTGAACGTACCCGTTATGTGGGAAGCCGGCTCAGGTTGGTAAAACAACCTATTCTGCTTAACTTTTTGGCACGCTAATACGCGCGCTCAAATAACGCACGAAAATCTGCAACCGTTGTCTGCCGAGGATTCCATCGGTTGTAGTTCGCTGCCAAACATTGCTCTGACATTTCGGCAAAGGTATCTTGTGTTGCACCCACATCTCGCAGCCTAGCGGGAATGCCGAGGTCTTCACACATTTTACAAATCGCCTCAACGGCAGCCTGCGCCGCATCGAGCACCGGCATCTGTTGTACGGGGCGACCCATCGCGATCGCCACGCGCGCAAATTTTTCCGGACATGCGACGAGATTAAATTGCGCGACATGCGGCAAGCAAACTGCGTTAGACAAGCCATGAGACAAATGAAAACGTGCGCCCACAAACCGTGCCATGCAGTGGACGTTTCCTAGGCCCGTCTGGCCAAAGGTAATACCCGCCAGTGCAGAACCGACCAACATATTGAGTCCTGCGTCGAGATTTTCACGATTAGCGACAAACTGTCTGATATTGCCCGCCAATAATTCTATCGCCTGTAAGTTAATCGCATCTGTCATGAGATTCGACTGGCGCGAAACATACGACTCAAATGCATGCACGAATGCATCGACGCCAGAGTGCGCGGCAACATGCCCAGGTACGGTACGCAATGCAAGTGGATCCAAAATAGCGAACGCAGCCGGGTTAAGTGCTGCGTGTCGAATCGACATCTTAAGATTTTTTTCCGTATCTGAAATCACACACGATCCAGATACCTCGGAACCTGTTCCCGCAGTCGTAGGAATTGCGATCAAGGGTAATGGAGGAATAGCAAATTTTTCAATGCCTTCATAGTCGTGTATCCGGCCACCATTTGTCGCCAAAATACCGACCGCTTTGGCCACATCTATCGTGCTGCCGCCACCTATCGCCAGCAGCACGGTTGCTTTGTGCGCCTGACACACCGCAAACGCTTTTTCTACCGTGTGCGCACTCGGGTCAGGTTCAATCTCTGTGTAAGTCGCGAGCTCAACACCCTCATCGGCGAGCAGCTTGCTAATTTGAGCGAAAAAATCGCTCGCGAATAGCGCACCATCTAATGCGACGAACACGCGCTTACATTTGAGCTTGCGAACGATTTCAGATATTTTTTTAAATGACCCCTCGCCCATAAAAATAGTCGTGGGGCATAAAAAACTTGAACTCGCCATAAACGCCTGCCCTCTAATTACACATCTAAATTCGCGGCTTGCAACGCATGCGTCTCAATGAACGCACGGCGGGGCTCAACATTGTCACCCATGAGTGTGGTGAAAATTTCATCCGCGGCCAATGCATCTTCAATTTGCACACGCAACAGACGACGTACCTTAGGATCCATCGTGGTTTCCCATAGTTGCGATGGATTCATCTCTCCCAGGCCCTTGTAACGCTGCTTGCTGACATTACGATCCGCTTCGCTACGCAACCATTGCATCGCTTCACGGAAGTCTGCCACCATCGACTCTTTGCGCTTATCGCCTTCACCGCGCGCAACCACGGCACCCTTACCAACCAGCCCTTGAAAGGTCGCTGCCGCACGCGCCAAAATGCCGTAATCGGCTCCGTTCACAAAATCCGGATCCAATACAGTGACACGCACGTTGCCATGATGTTTGCGACGGACAATCAAACGGAATCTTTCGGAACCCTGGTGATATTCGGAAACAACATCAATTTGATTGGGCAATAGCGGATCTTCGAGCGCCGCTTGCAAGCGCGTTGCGGAGGCAGCTGCATTTTCTGCAGAGTCAAGCTCTACAGTCGCGCCACCGACAATCGCCGACAACGTTGACTCATCCATGAATCGGCTAAGTCTCGCGATTACACCATCCGCCATCACATATTGTTTCGCTAATTCAGCCAGCGCATCTCCCGAAATGGCGGCAGCGCCTGCCTGAGGCACTAACGACGCTTCTTTCAGAGACACTTGCAGCATATAGCTTGACTCTTCTACCTCGTCTTTGAGATAGCGTTCATCTTTGCCAGACTTCACCTTATAGAGTGGTGGCTGGGCGATATAAATGTAACCCCGTTCGACAAGCTCTGGCATCTGACGATACAAAAGCGTCAATAACAGCGTACGAATATGCGCACCGTCCACGTCCGCGTCGGTCATGATAATGATGCGGTGATAACGCAACTTGTCCACATTAAAGTCTGGACCGATACTTGTGCCCAGAGCCGTAATCAATGTCGTAATTTGCTCACTGGCAATCAGCTTGTCAAAACGCGCTTTCTCAACGTTTAAAACCTTGCCGCGTAAGGGCAAAATTGCCTGAAACTTTCTATCACGGCCTTGCTTTGCAGAGCCTCCCGCAGAGTCTCCCTCAACGATATACAACTCACAAAGCGCCGGATCTTTTTCCTGACAATCTGCGAGCTTACCTGGCAAGCCTGCTCCCTCGAGCACGCTTTTACGACGTGTCATCTCGCGTGCTTTACGGGCAGCTTCACGCGCACGAGCAGCTTCGACAACTTTTGCGCACAAGGCTTTTGCGTCAATCGGATTTTCAAGCAACCAAGACTCTAGCGTTCGGGCGACAGCCTCTTCGACGGCAGGCCGGACTTCACTCGAAACCAGTTTGTCTTTCGTTTGACTGCTGAACTTAGGCTCAGGAACCTTGACAGATAACACGCATGTCAAACCCTCGCGCATATCGTCGCCCGTGGTTTCAACCTTGGCGCGCTTTGCGAGCTCATTGTCCGCGATATATTTGTTGAGAATGCGCGTCATTGCAGCGCGTAAACCTGTCAAGTGTGTGCCACCGTCACGCTGAGGAATGTTGTTGGTAAAACAGAGCACCTGTTCGTTGTAGCCATCGTTCCATTGCATGGCAACATCGACACCCACGAGCGTGCCGCCCGCATTAGACTCGGTACTGACAGAGAACACATTAGGATGCAAAACCGTCTTTGTTCGGTTGATGTATTCGACAAAGCCTTTGACACCACCCGAAAATGCGAAATTCTCTTCCTTACCCAGGCGTTGATCAACAAGTCTGATCTTGACGCCATTATTTAAAAATGAAAGCTCACGTAGACGTTTAGACAGAATCTCGTAGTGATACTCAACGTTATTAAAAATTGTTGTATCTGCCAGAAAATGAACTTCCGTTCCGCGCTTTTCTGTTTTGCCCGTGACGGTCAAAGGCTGTACACGCTCACCCTGGCGAAACTCCATCTCATGGACCTGGCCATTGCGTCGAATCGTCAAACGCAACCAAGAGGACAACGCGTTTACACAAGAGACACCGACCCCGTGAAGACCGCCTGAAACTTTGTATGAGTTTTGGTCAAACTTTCCACCGGCATGTAACTCTGTCAGTACGATTTCTGCTGCGCTACGACCAAACTCGTCATCTTTATGAATGTCCGTCGGAATACCACGACCGTTATCTGTCACAGAGATCGAATTATCACCATGAATCGTGACGACGATGTCATCACAATGTCCAGCTAACGCCTCATCGATCGCGTTATCGACGACCTCGAACACCATATGATGCAGGCCTGTTCCATCGGAAGTATCACCGATATACATGCCTGGACGCTTGCGCACCGCCTCAAGGCCCTTAAGCATCTTGATCGAGTCCGCGCCATAGGCATCGCGGTCTTCGGGGATTTGATCCGCTACTTGGTTGTTATCTGACATATTTAAATCCGCATTGGCATGACGACGTATTTAAACGATTCGTCATCGAGCAAAGTAATAAGGGCTGAGGCGTTCGCATCGGGCATGATTGACCAGCGAATCGTTTCTGCTTTGACGTTAGCCAGAAAATCCAGCAAATAGCTCACGTTAAAACCAACATCCAGAGCTTCGTGACCATAATCAATATCAATTTCTTCTTGCGCCTCTTCTTGCTCGGCGTTTGTCGAAGAAATCTTCAATAAGTGCTGACCTAATTGCAATCTGACACTGCGGAACTTGTCTGTTGTCAAAATTGCTGCACGCTGAAGACTCCCCTGCAACACTTCACGAGACACATCGAAGTGCCTTGTGTAGTTTGTCGGGATCACGCGATTAAAGTCAGGAAATTTACCTTCGACCAGTTTTGAAACCAGTTCCACATGTCCAAAGGAAAAACGGATTTGACCTGCCGCGACATCAATTGTGACGGGCTCTTCGCTATCATCTAGCAAGCGCTGCATTTCAAGAACTGTTTTGCGCGGAACAATTACTTCGTGCTTGACTGAAACACCTTCTACAGGCGTTGAGCTATGCGCTAGGCGATGCCCATCGGTCGCTACGGCTCGCAACAGCCCAGGCTCAAACACCATCAACATGCCATTCAAGTAATACCGAATGTCCTGTTGTGCCATTGCAAAATGCACCATGTTGAACAAATGTTTGAGCGTTTTGCGCGTCATGGTGATTGACACATCCCAGCGATCCGGTTGTGTCATTGTAGGAAACTCAGTCGCCGCAAGCGTCTGCAAAGAAAACCGACTCTTCCCGGATTGGATCGCCAGCTTGCCACTTGCGGTGGAGAGCTTGACATCACCCGTATCAGGCAACGCACGCAAAATATCTAAAAATTTGCGCGCAGCGACGGTCAGTGACTCTGTCTCGGAACCAACACCAAAATCTGCATGTGTCGTAATTTGAACTTCGAGATCTGTCGCAATAAATGAAACCCTATTGGCCTCTTTACGCAACAATATATTTGCCAAGATTGGCAAGGTATGTCTGCGCTCAACAATTCCGGCTACAGTTGACAATGGCTTTAAAAGCGCGTCACGTGGGGTTTGTACAAGTTGCATGAATTATCCCTTTAAAGTTTGTTCGAGCACATGCAGCGTATGGTTAAGGTCTGCTTGTTTCGCACGCAAGTCGGTAATTTTTCTGACCGCGTGTAAAACAGTTGTGTGATCTCGTCCGCCAAACATATCTCCTATGTCTGGCAAACTTTTTTGCGTCAGTTCTTTTGCAAGGTACATCGCAACCTGACGCGGCATTGCAATGTTGGCGGGTCGACGTTTTGAATACATGTCGGCCACCTTAATTTTGTAAAAATCGGCTACTGTTTTTTGAATATTTTCAACGGTCACTTGGCCGCTTGATACGGATAACAAATCTTTTAGTGCATCTTTACAAATATCGACATTTGCAACATCACGACCATGAAAGCGGGCATACGCCACCACTTTTTTCAATGCGCCCTCGAGCTCCCTTACATTGCTACGGAGATGCTTTGCAATAAAAAATGCAACCTCTTCTGGCATCGTTAAACCTTCTTGCTCTGCCTTTCGAAGCAAAATCGCCACGCGCATTTCAAGTTCTGGCGGCTCAATTGCAACCGTCAAACCAGAATCAAAGCGTGAGATCAACCGACTATCGATTCCTGCTAATTCTTTTGGATACGTGTCACTTGTAATGATGATTTGCTTGCGCTGCGCCACCATCGCTTCAAAGGCATAAAAGAACTCTTCTTGCGTACGGCTCTTTCCAGAAAAAAACTGAATGTCATCGATTAACAATAAATCAAGAGAGTGGTAATAGCGCTTAAAGTCGTCAAACGCTTTCCGTTGATATGCTTTCACCACATCAGAAACATACTGGTCTGCATGCACGTAGCGCACCCGAACACCACGACCTGCCGCAACCATTGCATTGCCGATTGCATGGATGAGGTGTGTTTTACCCAGTCCAACTCCGCCGTACAAAAACAGTGGGTTATATGAAGTCCCTGGATTTTCTGCGACCTGCAGGGCTGCGGCACGTGCGAGTTGATTCGCTTTACCTGTTACAAAGTTATCAAATGTGAGATCGACATTTAGCCTTGACTTGTCATCGACCGGCGTAACGGAGGCCATCAGACGAGCGGCTTCTGTTGTGGCTTGATGTTGCCTCATCTCCGCCTTTGCTGAGGCAACCTGAGATACGCCTGTTGTCGACGTATCGACATACATATTTCCAATCTCGCTTAAAGAGGCCGTGCTCGATACGTCGTTTTTATTTTGACTGTCATTTAACTCAGTGTGCTGAGCGTGCACGCCAGACATACTCGATGGCTTTGATCGTTCTGTCGTCGACACAGGCAACTCAAACAATACCTGCACAGGCTGCTCAAACCATGTTGTTGCAAAAGCCTCTATTTGTTGAGCAAAGTTTTTTCTAACCCAATCCAATTTAAATCGGTTTGGTGCAGACACACGCAGTTGCGCCTTTGTTTCATCAAAGGCGAGGGGTATCAGCGGACGTATCCATGCGCTGATTTGCTGTGGGGGAAAGTCCTGCTCTAAATGCGTGATGCAGGATTGCCAAAACTCGTTCATGTGACTCACTGATCAAACCTTGATTCTACCCTGTGTCGGCCTAGGTTATCCACAGGCTTGCAGCGTATTTCTACGTGTGGACAGTTGTAAACATTTGACTTATCACGTTTTTTTTGATGAAATGGAGGGCTTTCCTAGATTTTCTTAAACTTTTCGCTCTTTGTTGGGCCCTTAATCATGAAACGTACCTACCAACCCTCCGTCACCCGCCGTAAGCGCACACATGGTTTTCGTGTTCGGATGAAAACGCGTGGTGGCCGTGCCGTCATCAACGCTCGCCGCGCCAAAGGCCGCAAGCGTCTAGCCGTCTAATACGGCTGGTGACGAGAAGTCGGTTTACTTCTTTTCTCGTCCCTTCGCTTTGTTATGTCTCGCGCCACGTTTCCCGCGGCGGCGCGCTTGCACCGCCCCTCCGAGTTTGCTGCGGCCCTAGCTGGCCGCCGTATTGCCCGTGGGGCTTTTTTTGTAGTAACCGCTCACTCACGCCAGGCCGTTGACTCAGAGACCTCCATGGCCCATTGTGCCAGACTCGGGCTCATCATGGCTAAGCGCTTTGCACACCATGCAAGCACTAGAAATGCGTTAAAACGCGTAGTACGAGAAGCCTTTCGTAACATCCGTCTTGATTTACCTGCTCAAGACTTTGTTGTGCGCTTAAACAAACGCATTACTTCCGTGTCTTTAACAGAGCTTAAAAAAATGGCTCGCGCAGAAGCAGACGCGCATTTTTCACGGGCGTTAAAATCATGAATTGGCTAAAAGCATTTTTAATTACGCCTATTCGTGTTTATCAATATTTACTTAGTCCTTGGTTGGGTCATGGATGCCGCTTTACGCCCACCTGCTCTAATTACGCCATTGAGGCCATCCAGGTACGGGGGCCATTTACTGGCCTGTTGTTGGCAATTCGTCGCATTTCAAGATGCCATCCTTGGTGCCAAGGCGGTCATGACCCAGTTCCTCAACGCAATCACCCTGATTAACGCTAAACTGCGATCCTTCGCAGGTGAGCTTTTTTTATTTAGGCAACAATGGATATCCGACGCACCATCCTATTGATGATTTTCTCGTTTTCCTTGCTCATGCTTTGGAACAACTGGCAAATCCACCAAGGCAACCCCTCATTATTGGGCGGACAAACACAACCTGCTGAATCAACAGCTAAGCCTCCGGTTGACAATGCAACCACATCCGCTCCGGCAGGTGTTCCAAGCGCGCCCACACCATCTGTTGGTGCCACAGGCACAACCTCTGCCAATGTTCCAGGTGTTGCACCTCAGACCGTCAATCAACCTCAACTCGTTAACTTCACAACGGACGTTTTATCGCTGAGCTTTGATCTTCAAGGTGCTCAACTCGTTCGCGCCGAACTACTCACTTTCCCAAGTCGCGAAGAAAAGGACCAGCCTTTTGTTTTATTAAACAATCGAGGTGGTCATACCTATGTGGTTCAGTCAGGCCTGACGGGTGCGCCTGCTGGGAGTCTTTACCCGACCCACCTTGCACAATACACATTAGTTACGGCAGACAAAGCATTAAATGGCGATCAGTTAGTGATCAAGTTTGTTTCGGAGTCGAGTGGTGTCAAACTAACCAAGACTTTTACACTCAAAAAATCAAGCTATGAAATCTTGGTCGACCACCAGATTGAAAACTTAACGAGCCAACCAATTAGTCCTTCCGTCTACTTACAGATTACACGTGACGGCAAAGACGCTGCGAGTGAAAACTCAACCCCTAGTTTTATGTCTGGACCTGTGAGCTTTACGGGGCCTGCCATTTATTCTGAACAAGACAACTTCCAAAAAGTTTCGTTTTCAGATATTGAGAAGCGTAAAGCTTCGTATATCAAAGAAACAGATAACGGTTGGTTTGCCATGGTGCAACACTATTTCGTTACCGCTTGGGTGCCTCCTCAAGGAAAGAGCCGCAGCTATGAAATGACAGAATTACAAAAGAACCTCTTTGCCATTCGTAGTATTGAACCCGTTGGTGCGATCGCCCCTAATAGTCAACTTAATATTCCTGCCAAACTTTGGATTGGTCCACAAGATCAAGAGGATCTCGAAAAAGTTGCCCCTGGTCTGGATTTGGTTGTTGATTATGGTCTCTTAACCATTATTGCAAAGCCACTGTTTGCCTTAATGACTTGGCTATACACCATTCTAGGTAACTGGGGCTGGACGATTGTTGTCCTTACTATCCTCATCAAGGCGGCGTTTTATCCTTTGTCCGCCGCAAGCTATCGCTCTATGGCCAAGATGAAATTAGTCGCGCCTAGACTTCAAGCATTGAAAGAGAAGTTTGGTGATGACCGTCAAAAGCTTAATACAGCAATGATGGAAATGTACCGGACAGAGAAAATCAACCCCTTAGGCGGCTGCTTACCCATTTTGGTTCAAATCCCTGTCTTTATTTCTCTTTATTACGTGCTTGGCTCAAGTGTCGAATTACGTGGCGCACCCTGGATTTGGTGGATCAAAGACTTAGCG
This sequence comes from Bordetella parapertussis, assembly GCA_945862495.1. Taxonomy (GTDB): domain Bacteria; phylum Pseudomonadota; class Gammaproteobacteria; order Burkholderiales; family Burkholderiaceae_B; genus Zwartia; species Zwartia parapertussis_G. Next base: position 43,084 of record CAMAYM010000003.1, read on the forward strand.
GTTCAAGATCCATACTTCATTCTTCCCGTAGTGATGATGGGAACAATGTTTGTTCAAATGAAGTTAAATCCAACACCGCCAGATCCGATGCAAGCTAAGGTCATGATGTTTATGCCTCTGATATTTGGCGCCATGATGTTCTTTTTCCCATCTGGTCTCGTGTTGTATTGGTGCGTAAACAACATCCTTTCAATTGCTCAGCAATGGTATGTCATGCGTCAAATCGCAACAGCTGCGGCGATCTCTCACCGTTAAATTGTTTGTTCGGATAGCTCATGCAACATAAATATCCGATCGCTGCGATTGCAACCGCCCCAGGTCGGGGCGGCATTGGTATCATTCGTATTTCGGGGCCCCAGCTGGGGCCCTTTGTTTTTGCGCTTCTTGGACAAAACCTTACGGCAAGGCATGCGCATTATTGTATTTTTCGTGATTCAAATGGCATCGCAATTGATCAAGGTATTGCTTTATATTTTTCAGCCCCACACTCCTACACCGGCGAGGACGTTCTTGAGTTACAAGGCCATGGTGGGCCCGCAGTCATGCAAACATTACTCAAGCAATGCCTGGCTATCGGCGCGTCTTACGGCGTGCGTATGGCTTCGCCTGGTGAGTTTACGTTGCGTGCTTTTTTAAACGACAAAATTGATCTTGCACAAGCAGAGGCTGTTGCTGACTTAATTGATGCCTCCTCAGAGGCGGCAGCACGCGCAGCCATGTCTTCCTTTAGTGGTGCCTTTTCAAAAGAAATCAATACGATTTCAGAAGCCATCGTTCAATTACGGCTTATGGTGGAGTCCACACTTGATTTTCCAGAAGAGGAAATTGAATTCCTGGAAAAGTATCAAGCGCGAGAAAGGTTAACTGCGATACAAACACAATTAACTCACGTGCTAAAACAATCTCACCAAGGTATGGTTCTCAGAGAGGGTTTGCACGTCGTGTTGGCAGGTGAACCAAACGTTGGAAAATCAAGCCTCCTTAATGCGCTTGCTGGAGAAGAACTTGCAATTGTGACGGATATCGCTGGTACAACTCGCGATAAAGTGTCCCAAGTCATTCATCTTCAAGGTGTTCCCTTAACCATTGTCGACACCGCTGGACTCAGGGACACCACTGACACGATTGAATCTATTGGTATAGAACGAAGTTGGTCAGAGATTTCTAAAGCTGACGTAGTTATTAATTTAAAAGATGCGTCAGTCGATGATCATTTTTTAGATGAAAAAATTGCTCAACATCGGTCACCAAAAAGTATCTTATTAAATGTATTTAATAAGGCGGATTTATTAGATCCAAAACCCGCTGCAACTGAAAGTGACCTTTATATTTCAGCAAAAACCGGCTATGGACTTGAAGCGTTGTCTGCGAAATTGCTCTATTTGGCGGGTTGGCAGCCAGGTCAAGAAAGTCCTTGGCTTGCCCGGCAACGTCATATTGATGCCCTTGAATCAGCGAATAAGCACTTATCTATCGCTAGCTTTCATGCTGATCAAGATGACCGTGTTTTAGATCTATTTGCAGAGGAACTTAGGCTCGCACACGACCAGTTAGGATCTATTACAGGTCACATGACGGCAGATGACTTACTAGGCGAAATATTTTCTCGTTTTTGCATTGGCAAGTAGCCAACAACATACATAAAAAATTACACAAACTGTTGTTTTTTTGAGTTGACTACCGATTGTTACAATTTTTTTTCACTGTGGATAACAGGGGCAATGTGCGTGTGGACAGTTTGTGTATGAAAAGCGAACAATCACCTGCCTTGTTTATTTTTAAAAACTTGTTCAACATTCCCCACAATTCTAAACAGAGTCTATCCACAACTATATTCAATCTTAAATAAATGATTCTTATATGGAATTTTCAGATATCCCCTTTGTCCACAGGCTGTCTTATCCATTAGTTTTTATATATAAAAGAAAAGAGATAAAGCAAAGTACTCAATACCAATAACAAAGTAAAAGCAAAAAAAATACAACCTGCCGCACACAACTTCTTCGTGTTTAAATCCATTCTTCGAAAAGAAAGTTGTGCTCTCTTTTAAATATTCTGTAATCGTTTGATTGCTTCATCAAGGGTGGTGGTTTTTTTAGCAAAACAAAAACGAACGAGTTTGTGATTAGAATTTTCATGATTAGGATTTGAGTAAAAGGCCGAGACAGGAATGACCACGACACCATGTGTTTTAGCCAGCCACATTGAAAACTCTGATTCGCTTTGGTTTGAGATTTTGCTGTAATCAGCCAGTAAAAAAAATGTTCCTGGGCTTGCCAATGGTGTGAATTTTGTTTGTTCAAGGCCCGCAGTTAAGTAATCTCTCTTTTCTTGATAAAAGGCTGGCAAGGAAAGATAAGTCGTTTTATCTTTGGTATATGTTGCCAAGGCATATTGAAAAGGTGATGGGACAGTAAAGACTATAAATTGGTGAACTTTTCTCAATTCTTTTGTTAATAACGGTGGAGCGCAGCAATAACCAATTTTCCATCCTGTTGTGTGCGTTGTTTTGCCAAAAGATGAAATGACAAAAGTACGTTCTGCTAACGCGAGCCTTGATGCCAGACTGTGATGTTTTTGCTTATCGAAAATGATGTGTTCGTACACTTCATCAGATAAAACAAAAATGTTTGTACCTAAAAGAATGGATTCTAGTGCATCCAAGTCATTTGCATCAAGAATTGCTCCAGTTGGATTGTGTGGAGAATTTAAGATTAAAAGACGTGTTTTAGTGTTGATTGCTTCTTTAACTTTATTCCAATCGATTGAAAAGTTTTGTTTATCTTCATTTGGTGGCGTCATTGGAATAAATTTTGGTATCCCTCCAGCAAGCGTGATTGCAGGTACGTAACAGTCATAACTTGGTTCAATGACGATGACTTCATCACCTGCTGTGACGGTTGCTAAAACCGCAGACATGATGGCTTCAGTGGCACCGCTTGTGATTGTAATTTCAGTCTCAGGGTCGTACTTTCTCCCATAAAGCGCATCAACCTTTTGACTGATAACGTTTCTAAGTTCTGGGATACCGCTCATGATGGGATACTGGTTCTTCCCCTCTAACATTGCCGCTGATACAAGATCTAACAAGTCAGTGTGTGTATTGAAATCAGGAAAGCCTTGACCAAGATTGATGGCGTGGAAATCGACAGCCATCTTGCTCATTGTCGTAAAAATTGTGGCACCTACGGTTGGTAGTTTTGAATTGATATGCATGATGTTGATATCTAATATTTGTATTTTTTGATAATACGCATTTTTTATGGTTGTTTGTTTGTGACCTTATTCCCAAAGCTAAGCATCGGTTTTATTGCCTCCTTAATCGGTGCATATTTAGCCCAATACATTGGCATCCCTTTGCCTTGGACCTTAGGACCTTTGCTGGCCATTGCAGCGCTTAGATTATTAGATGCGCCTGTATGTAGTGCATCTCCTTTGCGTAACTTTGGACAATGGGTTATTGGTCTCACCTTAGGTCTGTATTTCACACCTCATGTATTAAGCATTCTTGCTACGCATTGGTTTGCAATGTTGGCAGGTCTTTTGCTTGCGTTATTACTTGCTGTGTATGGAACCGTGTTATTGACACGATTTGGGCAAGTTGATCTAAAAACAGCATGGTTCTCTTCTGCCATTGGTGGCGCAAATGAAATGGCAGTTTTAGCAGAGCGTTATGGTGTAAGACCAGATCTGGTAGCGAGTGCTCACACGGTGCGGGTGATCCTTGTTGTACTTGCAGTGCCCTTTGCTTGCCAAATATTTGATGTATCAGGTGTTGATACGTCCGTATTTGAAGTGAAAGCGTTTTCTGTGAAAGGTTTATTTTTGCTCGGTCTCGTAACTGTGATCGGTGGTTATATCGCTCATTTTCTTAAAATCCCAAATGCATGGGTGTTAGGTCCAATGTTTGTAGCGATATTGCTCACCATTAATGAAGTTCATCTTTCTACTGTTCCAGTCGAGTTATCAAAAATTGCTCAACTCTTTATTGGTTGGTCTTTGGGTGATCGTTTCCGCCCAGGGTTCTTTAAAAAGGCGCCAAAGTTTCTTTTTTGCGTTGTGATCTTTAGTGCAACGGCGTTATTTCTAGCGTTCGGATTTGCCTTGTTACTCGACCAATTTACGGACTTACCTCTTTCCTCGCTTGCTGTGAGTGTGGCACCAGGAGGAATTGCTGAGATGGCAATTACTGCAAAAGTTCTCCAGTTAGGTGTTCCTCTCGTGACTGCATTTCAGGTTTCTAGGATGGTTGGCGTAGTTTTATTAACGGGCCCGCTATATAAGCATGTGATTGCAAAATTTGAGAAGCCTGATAATCTTTAGACTTATACAGAGTTGTGCACATATTTATACAACAGTTATCCACAGCTTGAATTTAAGTTTATCTTTCATTTAAACCCTTTTCTTTGCTGGCTATGTTTCACGTGAAACATAGCTACTCTTGGTGTGTTACCAAAACGTCATTGTTTCACGTGGAACAATCCTTGGTACGCTCTTATTGCTAAGCTTGCATAGTAGATTGCGATCGATTTGTGCGAAACACTGTTTCACGTGAAACATTTGAGCGCTTATAATGGGTGCTATTAGGAAGGTGGAACAAATGGACTATCCAAAAGTATTTGATGTCATAGTTGTGGGTGGTGGCCATGCTGGAACAGAGGCAGCATTAGCCTCGGCACGCAGTGGCGCGTCAACCTTACTTTTAACGCACAACATTGAAACTTTAGGACAAATGTCATGTAACCCTTCCATTGGAGGAATTGGTAAAGGTCATTTGGTCAAAGAGGTCGATGCTTTGGGTGGTGCAATGGCAATTGCTACCGATGAAGCCGGCATCCAATTCAAAATACTAAATAGTTCCAAAGGACCCGCCGTTCGAGCAACACGTGCGCAAGCGGATAGAGTTCTATATAGAAAAGCAATAAGAACAAGATTAGAAAACCAAGAAAACCTATGGTTATTTCAGCAGGCCGTTGAGGATCTATTGCTTGAAGGGTCAACGGTCGTGGGTGCACTTACACAGACGGGCGTATCTTTCAGGTCTAAAGCCGTTGTACTGACAGCAGGAACCTTTCTTAATGGGTTAGTACATGTGGGATTGGAAAATTTTTCAGCAGGTCGTGCGGGAGATCCCTCTGCAATAAGCTTAGGCCGTAGACTTAAAGAGATGAGGCTTCCACAAGGGCGCCTTAAAACGGGAACGCCGCCACGTATTGATGGACGAACGATTAATTATGCGGTATTGGAAGAACAGCCGGGAGATATAGATCCTGTGCCGGTATTTTCCTTTTTGGGCTCGGCAAAACTCCACCCGAAACAAATATCATGCTGGGTCACGCATACAAACGAAAAAACACATGAGATCATTCGCGGTGGCTTAGACCGGTCTCCCATGTATAGCGGTGTCATTGAAGGTGTTGGGCCAAGATATTGTCCTTCCATCGAAGATAAGGTCCATCGGTTTGCTGACAAAAATGCCCATCAGGTTTTTCTAGAACCCGAGGGTTTGGATACACATGAGGTATATCCAAATGGTGTTTCAACATCTTTACCATTCGATGTCCAGCTAGATCTCATTAGATCGCTCAAAGGTCTCGAGCATGCACATATCGTTCGGCCAGGCTACGCGATTGAGTATGATTTTTTTGATCCGAAAGAGTTAAAGTCATCTTTAGAAACAAAATCGATAGGCGGTTTGTTTTTTGCAGGTCAGATAAACGGAACGACGGGTTATGAAGAGGCCGCCGCTCAAGGCTTACTCGCAGGTATCAATGCAGCACAATTCTCTCGGGAAAAGAGTCCACTTTTGTTAAGACGTGACCAAGCATATATAGGAGTGTTGGTTGATGATCTTGTTACAAAAGGTGTGACGGAGCCCTATCGTATGTTTACTTCAAGGGCAGAGTACCGATTAAGCTTGAGAGAAGATAATGCAGATTGGCGACTCACTGAGTTAGGTCGACAATTTGGCTTGGTAGACGATCAGCATTGGCAAGTATTTAATGAAAAACATGAGATTGTAGAAAGAGAGATTCAACGTTTAAGAAGTACGTGGGTCAATCCAAAAATGTTGAGTATTGCAGAGGCGCAGGGCGTGTTAGGAAAAGAGCTTGCGCGTGAGTACTTACTATCTGACTTGTTAAAGCGCCCTAACGTTTCCTATCAAGACTTGATGAATATTCAATATCATGATCAGGTAAAGGTGTCAGAAGGATTGCCCCCTGGTGCGTGCGCGGAGCAAGTAGAAATACAAATTAAATACGAAGGTTATATTTCACGACAACAAGAAGAAATCGATCGTCAGCAGTCCTATGAAACGCAACCGATACCTGAATCGATTGATTTTGATGGAATAACAAGCCTGTCTTTTGAAGTAAGACAAAAACTTAGGACACACCGGCCTGAGACGGTGGGTCAAGCCTCTAGAATATCGGGAATAACCCCCGCTGCAATCTCACTGCTGCTCATTCACTTGAAACGACATTTGTACGGCCAGGCAATCAAATCAAACTGATGCAAAAAGACAAAGTGAAACAGTTAGAGCAGTTAGACAACGCATGTGAGGCTCTGTCCCTGTCTGCGACGGACAAACAAAAAAATCAGTTGCTTGAGTATTTATCGCAACTTTTGAAGTGGAACCAGACCTATAACCTCACTGCAATTCGTGATCCTGAGCAGGCACTGATTCAACACGTGTTTGACGGTTTGGCGGTAATTAAACCAATAACAGAATATTTTTCTGATCAACACATCAAACAAGCAACAATCTTAGATGTCGGGTCGGGTGCAGGTTTGCCTGCGGTAATTTTAGGCATCATGGTCCCAACGAGCCAAATCAGTTGTGTGGATCCCGTTGATAAAAAAATGACATTTGTGAGGCAGGCTGTCGGCATTCTTAATCTCTCAAACGTAGAGGCAATACATAAGCGCGTTGAAGATTTAGAAAATGGCCCCTACGATTTGGTGATATCTAGAGCATTCGCGAGCTTAGAAGATTTTGCATCCCTAGCAGGAAACAAAGTTAAAACAAAAGGTTTACTTCTTGCAATGAAAGGAAAACATCCGCAAGAAGAAATTGAAAACCTAGAAAAGAAAACAAATTGGATAGTTGAGAAAGTAGAGCCTGTGAGGGTGCCTCAATTAGACGCTCAGCGCTGCCTAGTATGGATGAAGGACAAAGGAACAAAATGACAAACCAAACACCACAGTCTGCGCGCGTATTTTGCATTGCAAATCAGAAAGGCGGGGTTGGAAAAACAACAACGGCCATTAACCTTGCAGCAGGCTTAGCAAAACATCAACAACGCGTGTTACTCATCGATCTAGACCCTCAAGGCAACGCAACGATGGGAAGTGGAATCGATAAAAGTACGCTAGCGCACAATTTATATGATGTCTTGATTGGAGAGGCTTCAATCAAAGAGGCGCGAGTGCAATCAGAGTCGGGCGGTTACGACGTACTTCCTGCAAACAGAGAACTATCAGGCGCAGAAATTGATCTGGTTGGCATGGACCAAAGAGAGTTGCAGCTTAAACAAGCGATAAATCATATAGGTACAGAATACGATTTCGTATTAATTGATTGTCCACCAACACTCTCGCTATTAACCCTCAATGGGCTGGCCGCAGCACATGGCGTCATTATTCCGATGCAATGTGAATATTTTGCCCTAGAAGGCTTATCGGACTTGGTTAATACAATCAAACGCGTACATCGAAACATTAATCCAGAGTTGAGTTTAATTGGCTTGCTAAGAGTGATGTTTGACCCTCGGGTCACGTTGCAGCAACAAGTATCTGCACAACTCGAAGCACATTTCGGAGATAAAGTATTTAAATCCGTAGTGCCTAGAAACGTCAGATTGGCCGAAGCGCCTAGCCACGGAATGCCTGGTGTCATTTATGACCCGAGTTCACGTGGTGCGCAAGCATATATCGCATTCGGTGCAGAGGTCATCGAGCGAGTTCGATCAGAACAAAAATAAAGCATGTCAATAAATAATGTTGACGTGAATATACAAATGAAATGTGAAGACAGGAAAAACAATGGCGACTAAAAAACCAAAAGGTCTTGGCCGAGGACTCGAAGCATTGCTTGGCGCAGATGCGCCTGGACTAAGTCAACTCGGACAGACAGAAATAAATTCCGCATTGCCAAATGTCTTAGCAATTTCGAAACTACAAGCAGGAAAATACCAACCCAGAACGCGCATGGATGAAGGCGCTTTAGCAGAGCTGGCGGACTCTATTCGAGCACAAGGCATCATGCAACCAATTTTAGTTCGACCTGTCGATGCGATAAAAGGACGCTATGAAATTATTGCGGGTGAAAGACGTTTTAGAGCGGCTCAACTTGCAGGGTTAACCGAAGTGCCAGTTCTGGTCAAAGAGGTTGCCGACGAGCATGCGGCAGCCATGGCTTTGATTGAAAACATTCAACGCGAAGATTTAAATCCTCTCGAAGAGGCACATGGTGTCAAACGATTACTAGAAGAGTTTGGATTGACCCACGAACAAGCCGCAATGGCCATTGGACGTTCGAGATCAGCAACAAGTAATTTATTAAGGCTAGTCAATTTAGCCGCCCCGATACAAACAATGTTGTTAGCAGGCGATATTGACATGGGCCATGCACGCGCACTGCTTGCGGTTGATAATGCGACGCAAATTCAGCTTGCCAATCAGATTATTGCTAAAAGACTTTCTGTACGAGAAGCAGAAAAGCTTGTTTCTCAAATAGGCTCAGAGAGCAAAACAAAAATAGCAAAAAAAGATAAAACTGGCACGAGAGATGTTGCGCGCCTCGAAGAAACATTATCAGATCAATTGGGCACAAAAGTTTTATTGAAGGCAAACGCAAAAGGTCGCGGCCAGTTGATCGTAGATTTTCATGGTTGGGAACATTGTTCCGCACTTATAGAAAAAATGCATCTAAAAGAAGAGTTAGAAAATTAAATTTGTCATGTAAATAAAAGAGACGATATGAACAGTAAAATCATAAATAAAATTTCACCCGCAACGCTTAAGCAGTGGTTACATGATGGTGAAGAAGTTTCGGTGCTAGACATCCGTGAGCACGGACAGTATGGAGAGGAGCATCTGTTTTATGTTGTATCAGTACCTTACAGCAAGCTTGAAGTCGAGGTTGCAAGATTGGTACCACGCAAAAATGTACGAATGGTTTTGGTCGGAGACGAGCAGGGTGTAATAACAAGCAAAGCCTTCCAACGCCTCCTTGCAATGGGCTATCAAAATATCAACATGCTGGATGGTGCAATGCCTGCTTGGAAAAAAGCAGGTTTAGAAGTTTTTGCAGGCGTCAATTTACCTAGCAAAGCGTTTGGCGAACTCGCTGAACATGCTTTCAACACACCTCGCATTACTGCGTTGGAGCTCAATCAAAAAATAACATCAAAAGAAAACATGGTCATCCTAGACGGACGCCCTTTCGCTGAATACAAAAAAATGAGTATTCCCACGGCAGTTTGTTGCCCAAATGGAGAGTTGGCGCTGCGAATAGATGAGATTGCTCCAGACCCAGAAACGACAATTATCATTAATTGTGCGGGAAGAACGCGAAGCATTATTGGTGCACAAACACTCATCAACTTAGGGATTCCAAACAAAGTACTTGCGCTTGAAAATGGAACGCAAGGTTGGTACTTACAAGACCTACCGCTGGACCATGGACAAACAAGAAAGTATCCTGATCACATCAATGATGCCGGAATGCATGCACGTAAATTGCGGGCACGAACACTTGCTGAAAAACATAATGTCCAATTTGTTGACAGCAACATTGTTCATGCCTGGCTAAAAGAAAAAGATCGCTCTACATATTTATGTGACGTGCGAACACCTGAAGAATATGCAAAGGGAACCGTGCTGAGTGCCCAGCACACGCCGGGTGGACAATTGGTTCAAGCCACAGATCAATATGTTGGAGTAAAAGGTGCCCGACTAGTACTGATTGATCAAGAAGGCATTCGTGCGCCTGCGATGGCGTCTTGGCTTGCTATGTTGGGGTGGGAGGTCGCTGTATGGATAGATGCTTTTAAAGACGCGGCAACAAATGCGCAAAACAACGATAATAAAAAAGGCGCACATTACTTAGATGACATTATTTCATCCAAAGACATCTCGCAAATAGGAAGTGAACAAATTGCTACGCTTATGCAATCAGGCGTGAAGGTGATTGATTTGCGCCCAAGTATGAAATTTAGAGAAACACATATATTGGGGTCAGTATGGTCAATACGCCCCAACCTTTCTCAATTGAAGCAAGTCTCAAAAGAAAAATCTATTTTATTGATTGCAGAAGATATTGAGACAGCAAAACTTGCATCGCTAGACCTACGAGAAATGGGGATTCAACAGATTTACGTCAATGTCGACACCCCAAGTCTTTGGAAGGCTGCAAAGCTCCCCTTGGAATCTTCACCAAGTATGCCAACAAATGAGCAATGTATTGACTACTTGTTTTTTGTTCATGACAGACATGATGGAAATAAGGCTGCAGCAAGACAATACTTAGCGTGGGAAATGAATTTGCTCGCACAAATCGATGATTTAGAAAAAAACACCTTTAAATTGCCACATTAAACAGAAAAACCAAGGACTATTTAGCCCGGTCGGTGCGGCGTTAATTGAAATAAAAGTTAAAGCCATCATGTCATATAAGAGTCCTAAGCTCTTGACAATTAGGAAAACTTCGTTCATAATCGTTGGTTCTCTTGTGGAGAGGTGCCCGAGTGGTTAAAGGGGGCAGACTGTAAATCTGTTGGCCTTGCGCCTACGTTGGTTCGAATCCAACCTTCTCCACCAAGGGGCGACTGTTTAGACGGACGCAAACTCGATACGGGCGGGTGTAGCTCAATGGTAGAGCAGAAGCCTTCCAAGCTTACGACGAGGGTTCGATTCCCTTCACCCGCTCCAGTAGCAAGTGCAGGTACCTAAACAGATATGCGGTTTTAGAGCAGTAAAAGAGAAGTAAAAGAAAGCGAGAGAAGAGAGTGGTTGTAGTACCAATTTAGGTTCGTGGGGCATGCCCGGCGAATGCGCCCATGTGGCTCAGTGGTAGAGCACTCCCTTGGTAAGGGAGAGGTCACGCGTTCGATCCGCGTCATGGGCACCAGAAGCCATACAGAATTTAGTTTTACGATTACAAAACAGATTTAATTTAACCAATCTTATTAGTGTCATCTCAGGTCAGGAGTCAGCCATGGCAAAAGGTAAATTCGAACGTACCAAACCACACGTTAACGTCGGCACAATCGGCCACGTTGACCACGGCAAAACGACGTTGACTGCAGCGATCACGACTGTTTTGTCCAAGAAGTTTGGTGGCGAAGCAAAAGGCTACGCGCAGATCGATGCCGCTCCCGAAGAGCGTGC
>CAMAYM010000004.1 GCA_945862495.1 Bordetella parapertussis
CTGCTTGGCAAAAGCCCGGTCGCTATTTTTGGAAATGCTGCCTTGGTCTCTCGGCTAACAGGCACCTTTCCTGAATGTCTCAATGGCAAGCCCATGCTGCTTCCCACACATGGCAGCGTCTTACGCGCGCAAATTGACGACTGGTTGAACCAACATCGCATCCAAGTCAATGTGATCGCGGAGTTTGATGACGGTGCGCTGATGAAAACGGTTGGCATGCATGGCGAGGGATTTTTTCCTTCACCGTTTATTGACTCAGCAGACATCACCGCACAATTTCAAGTGGTACAACTCGGTTTAGTCGAAGATGTGTATGAAAACTACTACGCTTTAGTCGATCGCCCAAAGCTCAACAACCCTGCGGTCCAGGCGCTACTCGCGGCAAAGGCTTGATTTGCCCTGTTAATGCTTAGCTTGGTGTAGGGGCGAACTAAGTCCGCCACGAAGGAATTTTCCAATCGAAGGTCATTGCGAGCACGCGTAAGACCGTTGCCGTCGCAGCACCAAGGAATAGCCCCGTCCACTGCGGCAGCCCTAAGTAATATGCCAACACAAGTATCCAGCCACCGGCAAATGCGCACAATGCATAGGGCCGGTGGTCGCTAAAGACGCGCGGAATTTCATTACACACCACGTCCCGCAATACACCGCCAAACACCGCAGTAATCATTCCCATCATGACCGCCACCAAGGCCGGCATATCCATCCCAAGCGCGATTTGAGTACCGCTTGCACAAAAGAGCCCCATGCCGAAGGCATCCGGCCATTGCATCGCCCGCTCGGTGGGCTCGAAATGCTTTCCACGCATAAATAAAATCGCAGCACTTGCCATCAAAACGACAAGCCAGAGCAAAGCGTGATTTTCCACCCAGAAAAATGGTCGCCGGTCTAACAACACATCTCGTAGCGTACCTCCTCCGAACGAGGTCAAGATCGCGACCGCGCACACCCCCACGATATCAAGACGGCGCCTAGCAGCCTCAATGACCCCAGAAAGGGCAAAGGCTACAACGCCAATAATTTCAATGACAAATTGCGCCGTTGTAAAGACTGAGACATCCATGTTTACTTACTCCTAAAGGCGTCAATGGCAACGGTTAAGTTGAGATTATGCGGGGGAACAGGTACTCTAAACTCGCCAAATCGACTACGCTTAATGACATTTTTGGTACATAGGTAGCGTCCTCGTAGAACAAACCGCACAATGCACAACCAGCTTTTATATCTAACCGCTTATAAAAAATCCGTCGTCATCTTTCTGTTGGCTGCATTGCTGTTTGTATCCCGCTCAGCTTATGCGCTGGATCTCAATCCCTTTGACGTAGTGGCACCTCAACCAAACAAAAACTTCTTTTCAACAGCAATTATTCACTCCGAGCTTGAGGGAACGTACCGAGACGGTAAAAAGTCACAAAACACCCCCACATTATCCAGCAATCAAATCCAACTCAGACTGGGGCGCTCCTACAGCATCGGAGGCTACACAGGCCTGTCCTTTATACAGCTCCCCGTTGGCATGCTTCGGCCGGGCGGCACGATATCTAACTCACCAACCGATTACGGCATCGGTGACTTGACGCTCGCGACGGCACTCTGGCCTTATGCGAACAGGCAGACGCGGACATATCTAGGTGTTGCTGGCTACCTCGTTCTGCCCACGGGCAGCTACTCCAACCAACAGCCATACAACCTCGGCGCCAAACGCGTCTCTGGTGACCTTCAAATCGCCTATCAAACAGCACTCACCAAAAATCTTGATGGCATGCTTGGTTTTGATGCGATGTGGTTCGGCCCAAACAACCACGTAGGTCGTAACAACGCGCAACTTACGCAAAAGCCACTCTACACCAGCCAGATCGGACCCATTTATCACATCAATCCAAGCATCTCTATCGCCGCAACGTATCTGTATGTATGGGGAGCTGAAACAGCAATAAATGGCATCAACAATAACAATGCGTTACAAACACATCGCTATTTACTGAGCGCAGTTGCCACCACAAGCAAGGGGCGCTTTATGCTGCAATACGGCACAAACATTGACACCCAATTTGGATTTTCCGAAACGCGTCGTATCATTTTGCGTTACGCGCTCGCGTTTTAAAATCACCTAAAAAATCGTCTGAATTTGCTCCAATAAACGTTGCATCAGTCCATATTTTTTTTAGACAAAGCTCTTTCATCACACGCCTTGCGACGACACTCACTGCCTGCGCCGCGGTAGACAATGGAATATGTCGGGCATGACAAAGCGCGACAGTCCGCGACAATGCAGGCGAACGAATCGGCAAACTCCTCAGCAAACATCCTTCAATCTCAGCCTTGAGAGGCATAACTGGCAAAATAGTTTGCCCCAAACCCGCCAGCAATGAGTTGCGCAAAATACTGATTGAACTGATATCCGCCACTACATTGGGGGGGGACAGGCCGGCCTCTGACGCAGCATCCTCAATAATCGGCCGAACACCATGAGGCTGTGCAGGCAGAATCAACGGTTGACTAAGCGCCTCACGAAAACTGACTGAGGTTCTGATACGACCAGGTGCGCCAGAGGGTTGATCAATAAGTGACATTCGTTCCGACACTAAGGCTTCAAACAAAAACTCATCCAAGTGACCGTCATCAAACAAAACAGATAAATGCAATGCGCCCGCCTGAAGCTGTTGACTCAAGTTACCTGTCAGCTCCTCGGTCAACTCAAGCTTCACTAGGGGCAGCTCCAGCCGTACTGCGGCGATAATCGGCAAGGCCAAGGCATGCGAGACGCTATGAGGCAAGCCAAAGATGACGCGTCCCGAAGGCGCGCTGAGCATGCTTGAAACACTCGCCTGCGCATCGGCGACTTGTCGCAAGATCGACAGCGCATGCACGTGAAAAAGTGCGCCCGCCTCAGTCAAGGTCGCACCGCGACGGGAGCGCAGAAACAGCGCGGCGCCGAGCTCTTCTTCAAGCTGAGCAAGCTGATGACTGAGCGCAGATTGAGCAATATGCACTTTTGCGGCGGCTTTGGAAAATGTGCCGTGTTCTGCAATCGCCACAAAATAGCGAAGTTGTCTAAGCTCCATTGCCTTAATCCATCTGTATAAAAGATAGATATAGCTTAAATCAATATTATGCAGATAGCTTAAAAATCGTTCTAATAGACTTTCAGGTTGTTCACGTGCAGCTGTTAACTACCCTTAACAGGCAACATTCGAGATTTAGAGTGCGCGCGCGTCAAAACCGATTCTTCTTACCAGAAGATGGACAAAAGGTGGTCAATCGATCGGTTGACCACCTTTATTTTATGACGCACCGTTTGCGTGTCGGGTCATCAACATCGCATTTCCTTTGTTTATGCGTGACATAGTCATTACACTGGCGACACTATTCAAAAGTGATTCAATCTCCCGTATGGTCACCCCAACGCACGCGTCGCCCAAGCCAGCAAATGCCAAACTTGAGGCGATGTTAAAAGGCCCCATCTTTATCACGCTGCTGAGCCTCGCCTGGCCCAACCTCGTCATGATGATCGCACAGTCCAGTACCGGCTTTATCGAGGCGTGGTTTTTATCCAAGCTCGGTCTTGATGCACTCGCAGGCGCTGCACTCGTCCTGCCAATTTTGATGTTGATGCAAAGCATGTCCCAAGGCGCGATGGGCGGCGGCATCTCATCGGCCGTCGCACGCGCGCTGGGTGCTGGCCAACCTGCTCAAGCAAACAGTCTCGCCCTCCATGCGCTTGTGCTCAACACAGTACTGGGTATTCTCTGCGCTACGCTCCTGATCGTCTTTAGCACACCCTTATTTGAACTGATGGGTGCCAAAGATGCATCTCTTGTTGCGGCACTTGCTTACGCGAACATCGCATTCCCTGGCTTAGTGCTCATGTGGATCATGAATGCGCTCGCGAGTGTGATTCGGGGCTCTGGCAATATGTTCACACCCGGTATCGTCATCTCAGGCGGTGCAGTATTGCTTATTCCCATTTCTCCCTTACTCATTTTTGGTTGGGGTCCGTTTCCCGCACTCGGTATTGCCGGCGCCGGTTGGGCCTTGGTGTTGTATTACGCGAGTGGCACCGCAGTGTTGCTTTGGTATGTTTTATCAGGCCGTAACCTTGCACGCCTTGAAAAAGGGTCACTCAGTTGGTCACCAATGCGTAACATTCTGGCCGTGGGCGGTCTTGCGACCCTCAACCCTCTTTTGACAAATGGCTTGATCGCATCTACTACAGCCGTAGTCGGCGCGTATCTAGGCACCGCTGCATTGGCCGGCTATGGCACTGCAGCTAGGCTTGAGTATTTGATCTTTCCAGTGGCTTTCGGTATCGGCGCGCCTCTGGTCGCCATGGTCGCCTCCAACCTAGGTGCCAATCAGCCTGAGCGCGCATTGCGAATCGCCTTAACAGGCGGCGCCATGTCGTTTGTCGTGGCTGAGATCATTGGTCTTGCAGCGGCGATCTGGCCATATCATTGGATGCAGTTGTTTGGTGACGACCCGCACATGATTGAAGCAGGCGTGTCATACCTGAGGGTCGTGGGGCCCTTTTTCGGTTTCTTTGGCATGGGCTTTACGCTTTATTTTGCAGCGCAAGGTGCCAGAAAACTTGCCTGGCCTCTTGCCTCGGGCGTTTTACGTTTAGTCATCGCAGTGCTAGGGGGCTGGGCGATTTTACACACCACCGGATCGCTGAGTTGGTTCTTTGCTGCATCAGCGCTGGCCATGACGTTGTATGGCGGAGTGATCTTGGTGACGACCACTTCCCGCATATGGTTTAGACGTTAATAGTTGCTGATTTGTTATGCATGCAAATGATGTTTATTAGGGGACACATAAGAGCCCAAGATCATGCCAAACAAACTCGCGAATAAACCAAATAGCTGAGGCGGTATAGGAATGTCCAAATCAGTGATCTCCAAAACAATCCATGTCGCCAAGCCAAGGAAAATCGCACAGGCTGCGCCAAGATTACTGGCCCGTTTCCAAAACAGTCCTGCCACTAACGGCACAAAGGCTCCCGCAAGCGTGATGCGATAGGCATTTTCCACCATCGTGTGAATCGTCGCTTCCGTCGCGACAGCATAGAGCGTCACCATCGCGCTAAATACAAGTACGGTAATGCGCGTGGACCACAGTAACTGCCTGTCAGTCATGTGCGGCGCAAAGCCCTTCAAAATATTTTCTGTAAAGGTAATAGATGGCGCAAGCAACGTTCCCGAAGCTGTGCTCATGATCACAGAAATCAACGCACCGAAAAAAATCACCTGCATGTAAAACGGCATGTGATTCATAATCAGCGTTGGTAAAATTAACTGCGAATCCGTATCGATTAGTCGAGCGACCATTTGGGGATCAATAATATTGGCGGTATAGGCGAGAAGCAGTGGCACCGCTGCAAAAAAGAAATACGAAACGCCACCCAAGGTTGTCGCCCACACCGCAATCGTTTCGTTACGCGATGAATTCACACGTTGGAACACATCCTGCTGTGGGATAGAGCCTAATGCCATAGTGACCAAGGCAGCCGTCCAACCCAGAATATCCCAAATTTCCAGTGTGGGCAAAAACTCGAACTTCCCCTCTGCAGAGGCCTTGGCGAGGACACTTGATATACCACCCGCCTGCTCCGCAGCAAAGTGTGTGACGAGCAACAGTCCAAAAATGATCACAATCATTTGTACAAAGGTCGTCAACGCTACGGACCACATGCCACCATAAATTGTGTAGAGCACCACCACGCCTGCACCGATCAGCATCCCCTGCGTCATGGAGATCACATCAAGCGAGAGCACGTTAAATACCAATCCTAGCGCGGTAATTTGTGCAGACACCCAACCAAGATAGGACACCACAATACAGATTGATAACAACAACTCTGTTTGGCGGTTGTAGCGAATCCTAAAATAATCTCCAAGCGTTAAAAGATTCATCCGATACAGCGGACGGGCAAAAATCAGGCCAAACAGCACTAGACAAAGTGAAGCACCAAGTGGATCTGAAATAAGGCCTCTAAAACCTTCCTTCAAAAAAGTGGCAGAAATTCCCAATACAGTTTCAGCACCAAACCACGTCGCAAAAACCATTGCCAAGACAATCGCCATGGGCAGATTACGGCCGGCCGTCACATAGTCTCGTGCATTATGTACTTTAGAGGCGCCATACAGTCCAATGGCCACTGAAACAACCAGATAAGCAATTACGAGCCAGAGCAACATATCCAAAGTCCCTATTCAGCACACGGTCTTGAGGAAAATTAATCGTTCGGATTATAGACATGAGAAGTACATAATTTCGTGAAATAATCAAAAAGCATTGCGACCCACCAAACCTTCGGAGATGTCCATGCCACAAAGCTATTCGACCGCCACTCGCTTGCTGCATTGGCTCACAGCTGTTTTTATCATCGCGTTGATTGCACTCGGCGTTTGGATGACGGAGCGTTCGGACGCTAATCTCTGGGATGCGCTCACAAACACGCTGTACGCATGGCACAAGCTCATTGGCTTTCTTGTCCTGTTGCTAACGGCAATCAGGCTTACGGTCAAGTTCCGTGCCACGCGCCCCCCCTATCCGGACAGTATTGCTCCACTCACGATTAAGCTCGCTACAGCCGCCCATGGCACGCTTTATTTACTGTTGCTCATTGTGCCGCTTTTAGGCTGGGCCGGCGTGACGGCTTATCCGGCGTTAATTACCGTTGGCGGCTATGACCTGCCTGCGATGCCTGGCATCCCCAAAGACCAGGCATTAGCCAAGCAACTGTTTGAAATACATGGCACCCTCGCCCTTGCCTTAGCGGCACTGGCGATTGCGCACATTGGGGCAGCGCTGCATCATTTACTGATCAAAAAGGACGGTGTGTTTCAGCGCATGTGGTGTAAGCCTCGGGGGTAACGTACCTCACAACCTAGGGAAAGCCCTTAAAGGTGGGATTTCTTCACCTGAACAAGCGCGCAGCGCTGCAAACTTTGTTACATTGTGGCCTCGATGGGGAGTAGCTCGGGCTCATCAGAACAGGTCATTGTGACCTGCTCAATGAACCTTCGACAAGTCGTCATACACGAAGCCTAGCGTATTAAGCGCTTCCGGTTTGTCGGGCATCGGGTCATTCACCGGCCCGCTGAGCAAGACCATCACTCCCTTCTTAAACCAAAGGCTTCTACTCATTATGGAAATGTTCTCTACTCCCTGGTGGTCTGCACTACTGGCCATCATCATTATCGATCTCGTCCTCGCGGGCGACAACGCGATTGTGATTGCACTTGCCGCGCGCAAGCTGCCTCCTGCCCTACAGAAAAAGGCGATCATTTGGGGTACCGTCGGTGCCATCGTCGTACGTTCAGCCATGACACTTGTTGTCGTCTGGCTCCTCAAGATCCCTGGTCTCATGCTGATTGGTGGCTTGGGTCTGATCTGGATCGCCTACAAACTTCTCGCCGACTCAGGTGAGGAAGAAGGCCATGACGACATGAAAGTCAATGGTTTCTGGGGCGCAATGAAAACAATCATCATCGCGGATGCCCTGATGGGTATCGACAACGTGCTAGGCGTCGCAGGTGCCGCACAAGGCTCTTTCGATCTGGTCGTGCTCGGTCTGCTGATCAGTATTCCAATTGTTGTGCTTGGCAGTACCGTTGTACTGAAGATTGTTGAGCGCTTTCCGATTGTTATTAGCCTCGGCGCAGCCGTTCTGGCATTCACCGCCGGCAAAATGATCGTGAACGAGCAACTGCTGAGCGATATTTTCAAAGCCGGCACCAGCACCTCAACTATCATGTATTGGGGTGTGATCGTGGTTGCCATAGTAGGTGTTTTACTGGTTGGCCAGATGAAAGCCAAAAAAGCGAAAGCGGCCTCCCAAGCGCACTAATAGCACTGCGCTTTACGCCGGCTTGCAGGTAAAAATGGCCCCGCTGGGGCCATTTTTTCATCCCTGTCTTTCGACCACTCGATCGACTGTTCTGCTTTACACTCATTCGTAACTCCACTTTAAGAGCAGTAACGATGCAGATCAACTTAAAAGGTAAGCGCGCCCTGATCGCCGGTGGCAGTCGCGGCATCGGCTTGGGAATTGCCCAGTGTTTCGCCCATGCGGGCGCCGACGTGTCAATTTGTGCCCGCACACCGAGTTCGTTGGTCGACGCGGAAAAAATCCTTGCACAACATGGTGGTCAAGTTCTCACCACCGCTTGCGATCTGGGCAATGCCGAGGCGATTCACTCTTGGGTGAACCGCTCGGCTACTGAGTTAGGCGGCGTCGACATTTTGGTCAACAACGCCTCCGCGTTTGGTCGTCAAGACAACGAGGAAGACTGGGCGGCGAGTGTACAAATTGATTTGATGGCAGCGGTCCGTGCCAGCGCTGCTGCAATGCCCTTTCTTGAAAAACAAGGTGGCAACATCATTCACATTTCCTCGATTTCTGGCCTCAAAGCGACCGTTCGCTCAGTGCCTTATGGTGCGATCAAAGCCGCTATGATGGAATACACGCAAACACAAGCCTTGTCCTACGCCAAGAAAAACATCCGAGTAAACTGTATTGCACCAGGTTCCGTGTTTTTCGAAGGCGGAAACTGGGACAAGGTCAAACGCGACAACCCGAAACTATACGAAGCGACGCTGGCCAAGATCCCCTTTGGCCGCTACGGCAAACCCGAAGAAATCGGTCAAGTCGTCGCATTCCTTGTCAGTGATCTTGGTTCTTGGGTCACCGGCCAGACCATCGTTGTCGACGGCGGACAAACACTCTAGCCAATGGAATACCTCATGCGCACTCCCTATAAGACAATCCTCGGTGCAGCACTTTTTGCGCTCCTGCTCGGCTGCAGCTCCTCCAGCAAAGACGAGAAAAAAGAAGCGAAGGCGATGCCCGAGCGCGCCGCTGAAGTCATTTTTAAAAATATGACCGCTGTCCAGGTTAAAAATAGCTTGATGAGCGCATGTTCTCAGAGCCGCATGCGTATCTTGCCCGACCAAGCCGAAGTCCTCTGTATCCGTAATCGACTGAGCGAAGACCGTGAACAGATGCTCGTGACACTCACGAATGACGACTTTGCGAGAAACATCACAGACAACGTCAAATTCGTCATTACACCCGAGGGACGTGATGTCCGAGTCATCGGTAGTACATATCTTCAATTTGCTTCACCACTCGGTATCGAGTTTGATGCGGGCGTCAAAATTAAACGTATCAATCTACTCGATAACGACTCATTTTCAATGCTTGAAGCGCTACTGAAACAAGCAGGTGGCACGCAGCCTTAAACGCTCATGCGCCTCAACGAGACACCCTGCACATGACCCTACCAAACACGACAAAATTTGCCAATCCGCACGAACTCACCCAGCTCTTTGAAAAAAACAAAGAGTGGGTCGCTTCGGTCATTCAAAGCGACCCTGAATTTTTTAATCGTCTGGCCAATCAGCAATCCCCCGAATACCTTTGGATCGGATGCTCAGACTCACGTGTACCCGCTAATCAAATTACGGGTCTCGCGCCGGGCGAAGTATTTGTCCATAGAAACATTGCAAATGTGGTCGTACATACCGACCTCAATGCACTCTCCGTGATTCAATTCGCCATTGATCAACTCAAGGTTAAACATATTATCGTCGTGGGACACTATGGCTGCGGTGGTGTGCGCGCCGCGATGGAAAATGTCCGTATCGGCTTAGCAGACAATTGGATCCGTCACGTCAAAGACGTCCATGACAAGCACGGCACCTACCTTGGTCGGCTCATCAACAAGGCCGAACGCCTCGATCGCTTGTGCGAGCTCAATGTCATCGAACAGGTGGTCAATGTGTGTCAGACCACCAGTGTCCAGGACGCCTGGCAGCGCAACCAGCCCGTAACAGTCCATGGATGGGTCTATGGTGTAGAGGACGGACTTGCACGCGATCTGGGCGTGAGCGTTGCGACCCCTGACGAACTCGAGCAACGCTACCAACTGGTGTTAGCCAAACGCTTTACCTGACATTGAGAGGCTCTGGCGTCTGAGACGCCAGAACAACCAAAAAGCAATCGTTAGGTTGAGCGCATTCCAGATCAAACCGTTAATCATCGCGACCTTGTAAGATCCGGTGACGTCAAATATTTTCCCGGATATCCAGCCACCAAGGGCCATGCCCAACATCGTCGCCATGATGACCGCCCCCACGCGACGCCCGGTTTCCGCAGCCGGGAAATGCTCACGAATAATAATTGCGTAGGACGGCACAATTCCGCCCTGAAATAATCCAAACGTTGCCGCAATCAGATAAAGCGACACCAAGCCATCAAAGGGCAAGAACATCAGTAACGCAATACCCTGCAATGACGAGCCCAATAACAGCGTTCGGATGCCACCTATTTTGTCGCAAATGACACCTGAAATCAGACGACTCACTACCCCGCACGCCAGCATCAGCGACAGCATCTCCGCACCACGCGCTGCGCCATAGCCCAAGTCGACACAGTACGCCACGATATGCACCTGTGGCATTGACATCGCCACGCAACACGCTAACCCAGCAATAATCAGCAATGTCTGGGCCTGCCCCATGCTCAACCCGAAAGGGCGTGTCGAAGAAAAAGTGGTTGACACCGTGGAAGGAGAAACCACATTGAGCGGAGGACGGCGCCTCAGAAACAGAGCAAGTATGCCCATACTCACACCACAGACAACACCCATCCAGAGATAGGTCTCTCGCCAGCCAATCGTCGTCACCCCCCATTGCGCTAAATAGGGCCAGACAGCGCCCGCAAGATAGTTACCGCTCGCACATACGGCGACTGCGATACCGCGACGTTTATTCCACCACAAGGAGGTATCCGCCACCAGAGGCGCAAAGGTCGACGAGGTGCCTAACAGACCTAAAAAAAGTCCGTGTGCCATCGCAAAACCCATAATGCTGGTACTCAGTCCCGCCCAGATAAAACCGATCACAATGCCGGCTGAACCGATGAGCAAAGAAATCGTGACGCCAAAACGATCGGCGATCTTGCCCATATAGACTCCGCCTACACCAAAACCAATCATCATTAGGGTGTAGGGTAACGAAGCGTCGGAGCGTGACACCCCGAATTCAGCTTGTACTTCAGGTAGAACCACCGCCACCACAAACATACAACTGCTGCCCATCAGCATGGCCAATAAAGCAATCACCAAGCGCCAAAAGGCATAACGCGAATCGATGAGTTCTGCAGGAGCCGGAGTGTTGTTCATAAGGTGCATTCAAGAGGACGATGCAGCGTAACATGACTCAAACCTTCACAATAGTCGGATATCTGGACGTACACTCTGCTCCATGACAAGTACTCTATGGTTTACCCCGGTTTTCATCCTGATTTGGAGCACCGGTTTTATCATCGCCCGCTACGGCATGCCTTATTCGGAACCGATGACCTTTTTGGCGATTCGCTTTGGTGCTGTCGTGCTGTGCATGCTCCCGATCGTCCTGTGGCTCAAAGCCCCATGGCCGCGTGGACGACAAGTCTGGCACATCGCCATTGCAGGCGCTCTTTTTCAGTTTGGCTACCTAGGGGGGGTTTGGGCCGCTGTCAAACTCGGTATGCCTGCAGGACTCGCGGCTCTTATCATCGGCTTACAGCCTATTTTGACGGGTCTACTCGCTTCTTTTGTCTCTGAACGCGTGTCTCCCAGGCAATGGCTC
Source organism: Bordetella parapertussis (assembly GCA_945862495.1). GTDB lineage: Bacteria > Pseudomonadota > Gammaproteobacteria > Burkholderiales > Burkholderiaceae_B > Zwartia > Zwartia parapertussis_G. The sequence goes on from CAMAYM010000004.1 coordinate 11,638, forward strand.
GGTCTCGTTTTAGGTCTGACAGGGGTCGCACTCGTCCTGTTTACCAACATCCGACTTGAAGGCCTTTCTCTGGCGAGCACTGTGCTTGCCTTTGTCGGCATGTTTGCCATCACCTTTGGCACACTTTATCAAAAGCGGTTTTGCCCCACCTTTGATTTGCGAACAGGCTCGGTGATTCAGTTTTCCATCAGCACCTTGTTATGCATGATCATGATGTTTATTTTTGAAACACGCGAGATTCAGTGGACCGTTCCAATGATCGGGGCGATGCTTTGGGGAATCCTGGCGATCTCTATCGGCGCCATGAGCTTATGGTTCATCTTACTCAGACGTGGCGACGCCACTAAAGTCAGTAGCATGATGTATCTTGTGCCACCCACCACGGCGATCATGGCGTGGGTCTTGTTTGATGAGCCCTTGACGCCCACAGTGCTCGTGGGTATTTTTATCACCATGCTGGGTGTGCTCATCATCAACCAAGCCTCTTGGCCCCACTGGGTCAAAAAAGTCGGTCAAATATAACCTGCAAAAACGATCCTCGCCCGTTAAACTTACAACTATCATGCGTATGCACCCGTTTGGTTCATTTACGCACTTATGTCCGGAGACCATGCAACATGACAGTCATTACTAGCGTCGAAGATCTACGCGTTCTCGCTAAAAAACGTGTCCCACGTATGTTTTACGATTACGCAGACTCGGGCTCCTGGACTGAAAGCACGTACCGCGCCAACGAAAGCGATTTTCAAAAAATCAAGCTCCGTCAGCGTATTTTGGTCAATATGGAACACCGCTCAACGGCGACCACCATGATTGGTCAAAAAGTTGCGATGCCCGTTGCGATTGCTCCCACTGGGCTCACGGGCATGCAACACGCAGATGGTGAGATTTTGGCGGCCCGTGCAGCCAAAGACTTTGGCGTGCCTTTTACGCTGTCAACGATGAGCATTTGCTCAATCGAGGACGTCGCCGAAGGGACAGACCATCACCCCTTCTGGTTTCAGTTGTATGTGATGAAAGACCGTGACTTTATTGAGCGTTTAATTGAGCGCGCTAAAGCCGCCAATTGCTCTGCGCTCGTCCTCACACTCGATTTGCAAATCCTCGGCCAACGCCACAAAGATTTGAAAAACGGCTTGAGCGCTCCGCCTAAAATGACGCTTGCTAACATGATCGACATCGCCACCAAACCCCGCTGGGCGCTCGGCATGCTCGGCACGCAACGACGCCAGTTTGGCAATATCGTCGGACATGTCAAAGGCGTATCCGACATGAGCAAGCTGAGCGAATGGACTGCATCGCAGTTTGATCCCGCACTCAACTGGAACGATGTCGAGTGGATCAAAAAACGTTGGGGCGGCAAGCTCATCCTTAAAGGTATCCAGGATCCCGAAGATGCGCGTCTCGCGCTCAATAGTGGCGCCGACGCCTTGATCGTCAGCAATCATGGCGGACGCCAACTCGATGGCGCAGAGTCCAGTATTCAATGCTTACCCGCCATCGTTGATGCGGTCGGCAAACAAATCGAAGTCCATATGGACGGTGGCGTGCGGAGCGGCCAAGACGTCCTCAAGGCACGCGCACTCGGTGCACAAGGCTGCTACATCGGTCGTGCGTTTTTGTACGGCTTAGGCGCCATGGGTGGCCCAGGCGTCACTAAAGTACTGGAAATGATTCACAAAGAACTCGATCTGACGATGGCTTTTTGCGGCCGTACGGATGTGGAAACTGTAGATAAAAGCATCCTATTACCTGGCACATATCCTGTCTGACGCATCCTTAATTTGTCATCAAACTATGATTTAATCATTTTCGTTTATTACACCTAGTTACAGACAAAACATGACCTCAGAAAAAAGCAAAATGCGTTCGCTTCCACGCTGGATTTTCATGAGCCGTTGGCTCCAGGCGCCACTGTATCTGGGCCTGATTGTCGCTCAAGGCATCTACGTCTGGCAGTTTTGGAAAGAACTCATTCATCTCATTGGCATGATGGCTGTTGAAAAATCAGTCACCGAAACCGAGCTCATGTTGATTGTGCTCGGTCTGATCGACGTGGTGATGATTTCAAACTTGTTGATCATGGTGATCGTCGGTGGCTGGGAGACTTTTGTCTCCAGACTTGACCTTGAAGACCATCCGGATCAGCCCGAATGGCTCTCGCATGTCAATGCCGGTGTACTCAAGGTCAAACTGGCAACAGCTATCATTGGTATCTCCTCGATTCACCTGCTAAAGACCTTTATCAATGCGCCCAGCATGGATGACGCAACGATGATGTGGCAAACCATTATCCATCTAGCTTTTGTGGTGTCCGCCCTCGCTATTGCCTATACCGAAAAGCTGCTGTACTCAAAACACTGACACATCCGCTATGCAACGCCGCCAACTTCTAGGTCTGGCGGCCGCCTCGGCGGCCTCTGCTGCCTTAGTTGGCCTCCCTAAAGCGAGCTGGGGTCGCCAGAACTGGCCCAGCGACCCTTTCACACTCGGCGTCGCGAGCGGCTCCCCCACCAGCCAGTCCATGGTTCTTTGGACAAGATTGGGCCGAGAAGCGCTTGCACAAGCTGGCCAAACGCTTGCGCACGTTCCCGTCACTTGGCAACTGGCTGACGATCTACAATTTACCCAGATCGTTCAACAAGGCTCCCTCACAGCCGTGCCCGAACTCGGTCATTCCCTGCACGCCGAAGTCACGGGTCTCTTACCTGCACGCACCTACTTTTATCGCTTTCTCACAGGGAACGCCAGCAGTCCCGTCGGTCAAACACGGACCTTTCCCGCGCCCCATCAGCCCGCGTCAAGACTACGACTCGCCTATGCCTCCTGCCAGCGCTGGGGGGATGGTTTTTACTCCGCTTATCGCGATATGCGCGAACAAAACCTAGATGTTGTCATGTTTTTGGGCGACTACATCTACGAGTATCCTACCTCTGCCTCACGCGATGTCAGGCTCACAACGGGTGGCTGGGTGATCTCCTTGGACAACTACCGCGATCGTTATGCACTCCACAAGTCAGACCCGCATTTACAAGCCATGCACGCGGCCTGCCCATGGCTCGTGACCTGGGATGATCATGAAGTTCAAAATGACTATGCTGCGTTGACGCCGGGCTTCCCAGGCAACGATACCGTCGCGTCTTTTGCTGAACGCAGGCGCGCGGCATACCAAGCCTTTTATGAAAACATGCCGGTTCGTTACGCTGACTTTGCACAGCTACTTAACCATCAAGGCAATCAAGTTCAAGTCTTTAGCAGCGTCCAATTCGGTCAACTCGCGACTCTCTACTCCCTCGACAATCGTCAATACCGACATCGTCATGCGTGCACACCAACAGATCGCTTTGGCAGTGCTCGGATCAATCCAGAGCAATGCACACCTCTCACACAAGAGAACCGAACCCTTCTTGGAGAGCATCAAGAAGCGTGGCTCACACGCCAATTTGAGCGTAGCCCTTCAACATGGAATGTCATTGGCCAACAAAGTCTGCTTGGACCACGCGACGCAGGCACGACCCCCAATTTCATCTCCAACGACGGCTGGAGCGGCTATCCTGCTGCTCGACAGCGGCTCATCGATGCCATGCGCACGACGCGCTTACAAAATCCGGTTGTGCTGGGTGGTGACGTCCACCAAAACTGGGTAGGCCAGATTTTGTCTAACTACGCTGAGCCCGAGAGTCAGCCCGTTGGCGTGGAGTTTTGCGGTACGAGCATCAGCTCGCGCAACGGTGCTACTGAGCTTGCGCTTGCAGAAATTTTGCACCATAGCCCCTACTTTATTTTTGCAAATGCCGAGTATCGTGGTTATGGCGTTGTGGACGTCACACCACATAACATGACCACCATGTTGCGTGCAGTTAAAAACGTGAGGGATCCAAATTCTGAGGTGATGACACTTGCGCGCTTTGCTGTTGAAGCAGGGCAATCTAAGGTTCATCGTCTTTAAAAGCTTGGCTACCTTGGACGCTCACGGTCCACCAGCCTTGTGGCGTATATCCACAAGCTGAAATATTTTGTAATGTTCGGCTTCAATATGTAAGTACACGGATCCTTAGACGAAAAAACTATCCATTTTGTCTAGTGCTCCGCTCAGAATCATCACAACAATTATTCGGTGTAGCGTGGATATTTCTGAAGATTCTTCTGTCTCAGGTCACATTTATTTAATCGACGATGACGCGTCCATTCGGCAGGCGCTCACTGGCTCGCTCGCGCGCCTAGGCTACTCTGTCAGTGTCTTTGAGGCGCCTGATGATTTTCTCAAAAGCGCGGTCCCCGTCTCACCCGCAGTAATATTGCTGGACATGCATATGCCAGGCAAGTCCGGCGTTGAAGTTCAAGCCGAGCTCATCGCTAATAAATGGCGCACACCCGTTATTTTCATTAGTGGCGAAAGCCTTCCTGCGCAAATCATTCGCGCAATGAAGCAAGGTGCTGCGGACTTCTTGCTCAAACCTTTTTCAATGGAATCATTGCTGCGTGCCGTCGATAGCGGTCTTGCCAAAGACGCGGAACAACATGCTGTGTTGTTGCACTCGCTCAATATTCAGCAGCGCTACGAGAGGCTCACCCCGCGCGAAAAAGAAATCTGCCGCGAGATGCTCTCGGGGCGCTCAAACAAGGAAATTGCTGAAATCAGTGGTTCGGCAGCCGCTACGATCAAACTGCATCGCGCACGGGTGTTGGCCAAGATGCAAGCCAAATCCCTCAGTGATCTGATTACGATGTTTGAGGGCACAGACCTATTGTCTGCGAACAAAAGCCTTAGCTAGGCGGCTGCTCGGTTTTGAGCTGCACCTCAAACACCCACTCACGCCATAACGCAACAATCAGGGCCATCAAGACGGGGCCAATGAAAAGACCGACAAAACCCATTGTCGTCACACCGCCCACTAAACCAAAGAATGTTGGTAAAAATGGCAACTTGACTGGGCCGCCAACGAGTCGAGGGCGTAAGGTCTTGTCTACGATAAACAACTCAATAGAGCCCCAGGCAAACAGCGCCGCTCCGGCCAAAGGCTCGCCTGAACCCACGAGGTAGAGCGAAACCAACCCGCAGGCCAAGGGCGCGCCTCCTGGGACCATTGCCATCACCGCAGTGATCACGCCCAACAACACAGGAGAGGGCACGCCAGCAATCCAATAGGCCGAACCAAGTATCACACCCTCACCGATCGCGATTAAACCCATTCCCGTCACCGTCGAACTAATCGTGGCAGGAATCACACGCGATAAATGCTGCCAACGCATCGGCAGCACACGTTCACCCAAAATATCTAACTGACCAACCATCCGATGTCCATCTTTGTAGACAAACATCAACGTAATCAACATAAACAACAAGGTTAAAAAAATATGAAATACATTGCCCGTCGTAGACAAAATTAAACGGTAAATGTTACCAATATGTTGACCGCTGATGATTTCAACCATGCCACCCAAGTCATGCGGTTGCCCGAGATATTCGTCCCAATATCCTCCCAGACGCTCACCCACCAAGGGAAGGGAAGATATCCAGGCAGGGGCGCTGATCCCCTCTTTATTGGCGGCAATCAACCAGACCAATAGGTGCGTCACCTCGTTGATTGCGAAATAGAGCGCCGCAGAGAGGGGCGCAATCAGAACAAGGGTAATAAAAGCCAATGCACCACTCGCAGCAAGCGTCGTTCGACCTCCGCACACCTTTACCCAGCGAGAGTAAAGCGGCCAGCTGGCAAACCCCACAATGAGGGCTGCCAGCACCGGCACCAAAAAGCCGCTAAAAAAATAGACGCCTGCTGCCAGCAACAGCACCAGCAAAATACGCGCCACAATGTGGACCGGTAGAACGGGCTGCATTAGGTCAGCACTCGCATGGGTGTCCCAGCAGCAAAGGCCTCGATATTGGCCACAACGTTCTTATAAAACACCGCAAAGTTCTCAGGTGTGGCGTAACCCAAATGCGGGGTCAACACCGTGCGGGGCACTTGGCGCCAAGGATCATCTGCCAACACAGGCTCAGACTCATAAACGTCCAGACCCGCGCCACCAATCTTGCCTTGCTCAAGCGCTTGTTTCAGCGCCGCCAGATCTACCAAGCCTGCCCGTGAAGTATTGACCAGATACGCGGTTGGTTTCATCGACGCAATACATGCCGCATCGACGATCTTACGCGTACGGTCACTCAACACGAGGTGAATACTGATCGCATCAGAGGTTTTGAAAAGCTCTTCTTTGGTAACGAGCTTGACGCCTGCTTCGGCTGCACGCTCTGCCGTCAAATTAGGACTCCATGCCACCACTTCCATACCAAAAGCTGTGCCCACACGACCAACCTGCTGACCTAAATTACCCACACCCAACAAACCCAGTCGCTTACCTTTAATAGTAGGGGGCATCGAAGTCTGCCAGAGACCCTTTCTCATATTGGCATCTTCTTGAGGAATCTTTTTAAACAGTGCCAACAGCAGGGACCATGAGAGCTCAGCCGTTGCGCCAGTGCTGATTGGATCACCAGGAGAGCCTGACACCACGACACCCGCTTGGCGGCAGGCATCCAGATCAATCGAGTTGTTACGCAAGCCAGTCGTGACCAGCAGCTTGAGATTAGGCATAGCCTGAATCACCGATGCGGGGAATGCTGAGCGCTCGCGCATCGCCACCACTACATCAAAAGACGCAAGCGTCGCAGCCAGCTTGTCAGGCTGAATAAATTCATTAAAAAAGGTGATTTCAGCCTTTAGCGCGTCCCAGTTAGCCATTCCTTGCGCCACTTTCAAATAATCATCCAGTACAGCAATACGCATTTCTATCTCCGGTTCAATCTCATTTAAATTATTTTCAACACAATATATTTTATTTCAAGCGCTTTTCAATTTCTGCCTTTGGTATGGCTCCGCCCACGCGGCTACCGTCCGCAAAAAATAAAGCTGGCGTGCCACGTACCATCAACTTTTTGCCCAAGGCTAGCATCTGATCAATCGGCACCTCACACTCTACAGTCGGTGGCACCTTACCCTTGAGCATCCAGTCATCCCAAGTTGCCGCACGATCCGATGAGCACCAGACGTTTTTGACCTTTTGTGTCGAATCAGGCGACAAAATAGGAAAAGGAAAAGTGTAAACCGTCAAATTATCGATTTCACCCAGGGACTTGCGCAACACTTTGCAATACCCACAGTTAGGATCTTCAAAAATCGCAAGCTTGCGTGAGCCATCGCCCTTGACCTGCTTCATGGCCAACTCAAAAGGTAATTGATCGAAAGGCACGCGCGCAATCGCATCCAAGCGCTCACGTGTGTAGTCCTCGCGCGTTTTCGCATCAATCAAGATGCCATCAAACACAAAAGTGACTTTTTCGTCCGTATAGACCAAGTCTGAGCCCAACTGAATTTCGTATAAACCATAAGGAGTCAGGCGCACAGCCGTAATCTCGGGGTTATCAAAGCGCTGAGAAAAAAGCTTTTGAACCGCAAGAGACTTGGCGTCCGTTGTGACTGGCACAGAGGGAGCAGCTGGCGCACCCTGAGCAAAGGCACTTACCCAAAACGAGGAAACGCACAACACCGTCAAACCAAAAATGAAACGCTTTACCATCACTACTCCTAACGAGAGGCACCTGCAATTAAAAAACGCTTAACGAACGGTAACTGTTCGACAATATTCATGCCGGCATTGCGCAACCACGCCACCGGGGCCTGAGGCGCATCAAACAAGCGAAACAGACCGTCTGTCACGACCCGAATCGCCAACACAGGCTCTGCACGCGCGCGGTGGTAACGTCTCAGCAACATGGCATCACCAGGACGACGAAACGATTCGCGGCCCGCTATGGTATCAACAAGTGCCTCAACATCACCCAATCCGAGATTAAGCCCCTGGCCGGCCAAAGGATGAACGCGGTGGGCCGCATCTCCAGCCAACACGAGCCCGTCGGCCACCATCGGGGACTGATTCAAACTCAAGGGAAAGCCTTGTAATGCCCCCCGCATGGTCAGCTTGCCCAGGCGAGACGCCGTCATCCAAGCAAGCCTGTTGCTTAAAAACTGCGCTTGCTCAGGTTCCGTCATCGCCAACACTTCGCGGGCAAGCGCTTCCTTGGCGGACCACACCATGGAAACCTGAGGCCCCTCCGCTGTCGTCGGCATCGGCAATAACGCCAACACCCCTTCAGACGTAAACCACTGTAAGGCCGTGCCTTGGTGCGGGAGCGCGCTATTGAAATGCGCAACGAGACCTGTCGCACCATACGGCCGCACGGTCACAGGTACACCTGCGGCCGCACGTAACGGTGACTGCGCACCATCGGCGGCCACAAACAACTCGGCCTCCAATACCGTGCCTTGATCAGTTGTGAGACTGCCCGAAGAATAGCTGTCAAACTTTTCAGAAACCCACGGCACGCCAAACATTTGCACGGCCTGTGTCAGCACCCGCTCAATCTCGAGCGCCTCCACAATCCACGCAAGTTCTGTTTGTGCTGTCTGCCAGGCATTGAGGTTCAGCAAGCCATCTCCATCGCCATGAATCTCCATCGCCTCGACCGCAGTCAGCCGTCGGGCATCCAGCAGATCCCAAACGCCTAGTCCCGCAAGAAAGCGCTGACTCGCAGGCGAAATCGCATAGACACGTGAGTGAAACGTTTCAGGGTGAGCCGACTCGAAATGGCGCTTAGGTCCTAATAACGTGACTTTCTCGCCGCGACGTGCAAAACCGAGCGCAGTAGCTAAACCGACGATTCCAGAACCACACACGACAATTGGCGTTTTCATCAAGAGGTCTTTATCGTGCCGTAGGCTGACCAGCCTGCTTGGGCCACAACACCCACATTTGACCGGGTTGCTTCATGCGACCCGCCATATTGCCAGCCGCCTCGCCGAACCCCCAGTAGAAGTCTGCACGTGCCGCGCCTTTGATCGCGGTCCCAGTATCTTGCGCAAACACTAAACGATTGAGCGTATCCTTTGACGACGGCATCGTTGTCGTCAAAAACACCGGCGTCCCTAGCGGAACAAAATTGGTATCAATGGCAATCGAACGCTGCGCCATTAAAGGAATGCCGTAGGCACCTTTTGGTCCGATTTCCGGATCGGTCACGGGCTCTTCCTGGAAAAACACCAATGCTGGATTGGCATTGAGCATTTCCTGAACCCGATTAGGATTGCGTTTGGCCCAGGCACGGATATTTTGCATCGACGTTTGTGCAAGAGGTACCTCTCCCTTGTCTGCTAACCATTTACCAATTGAGACATAAGGATGACCGTTATGGTCGGCATAGGCAACGCGTATCGTTTTGCCATCCGGCAACTGCACACGCCCAGAACCCTGAACCTGTAAAAAGAAGTTATCGACCGGATCATCCACATACACAATCGCAGGGGGTCGACGGCCTGAGGACTCAAGCGCAGCACGGCTGTCATAGGGCACCACACGTTTGCCCTCAAGCTTGCCGCGGACCCGCTTGCCTGCCAGCTCCGGATAAACACGCCCGAGATCAATTGTCAGCAAATCAGCAGGCACGGTATAGAGCGGCCACTGATTAGCGCCACCTTTCGTGCGTGAACCCTTCACCAAGGGCTCGTAATAACCTGTGACGATGTTGCTAGCGGGCTTGCCGTCAGGACCTTGCAAGCGCCACGGGGAAAGCCACGTCTGAATAAAGCGTCGCACTGCCTGAGAATCATTGGCAGCTGGCGCGCGCTTGGGGTCCAAGGCTGCGGCACAAACCGGCTGCCATGCTTGAGGCGTTGCCCGGGTCGGGCCTGCCAGGTTGGTCGAAGTCGGACGCATCAGTCCTCGACAGTTTCGAATAAATGTCGTCCAGACATTACGCAAGTCATCATTATTCCAACCTGGTAAATCCGACCAACCTGCGGCTACAAATTTACCTTGGAGATTACGTGCAGCACTATCGGGAAGTGCACCCGCAGGGGGCACAGCAAAGGGCGCTGCAGGCTTGGCAACCGCCTGCTCTGCCGTATCAGGCGGTGTGGACACCGTCGAACAGCCTGCAACCAACACCGCGATCGTGGCCAACGCCAGGCGGAAAACACTTTTTTGCATCGTTCAATCTCAATCAATATTTAGTGCAGCATTTAGCGTAAAACTAGCTCAGAGCTTAGTGCAGAGTGCGAGGCATTGCCAGAACAAACTCCGGAATATCCACCTCAAAAGGCACGCCATTTTCACCCACGCAATGGTAACTGCCACGCATCGTTCCAACAGGATTTTTCAGCGGACATCCGCTTGTGTATTCAAACGTTTCGCCCGGCCCCAACAGCGGCTGCTGTCCGACCACACCGAGCCCGCGCACCTCATGCTCACCCTGCTCACCATCGGCGATGATCCAGTGACGGCTAATCACCTGCGCCGGCCGCTCGCCGATATTGGTGATACGGACCTTGTAGGCGAACACAAACTGCTGTTTGCCCGGATCAGACTGCTCCGGTACAAAATGCGGCTCAACCGCCACTGAGAGCTCAAAAGGTTTCACAAGCACATCCAAAGAAAACTGCAATAATGAGGGTTACTTAGACTCGCGACTCGTCCATCATGCCAGAAACTCAAGCCTTACCGAAGGCCCGTCTCGCGCCTAGCATTTTATCCGCTGACTTCGCCCGTCTGGGCGAAGAAGTGAGAAATGTTGTGGCTGCGGGCGCCGACTGGATTCATTTTGACGTCATGGACAACCATTACGTTCCAAATCTCACCATCGGCCCTATGGTTTGTGAGGCTATTCGCCCCCACGTCAACGTCCCGATTGATGTGCATTTGATGGTCGAACCCGTCGACAGCCTCATTCCGATGTTTGCCAAAGCAGGCGCCAACGTCATTACCTTTCACCCCGAAGCCTCTCGCCATGTCGATCGCAGCCTCTCGCTGATCCGAGACCAAGGCTGTCAGGCAGGTCTCGTCTTTAACCCCGCCACACCACTCGACTGGCTCACTCACGTGATGCACAAGGTCGATATCATTTTGCTGATGTCGGTCAACCCTGGTTTTGGTGGTCAAAGCTTTATCCCTGGCACGCTTGCCAAGTTACGCCAGGCGCGCGCGCTCATTGACGCGCATACCCAAGCAGGCGGGCAGCCCATCTCACTCGAGGTCGATGGCGGCGTCAAAACAGACAATATCGGTGCTATTCGGGCCGCAGGCGCTGACACATTTGTCGCAGGCTCCGCTATTTTTGGTCAGCCCGACTACACCCGCGTCATCCAGGAAATGCGTAAACAAATCGCACTCGCAGACCAACAGGCTGGACAATAAAAATGTCTTCTTCCAAATCCTACGACGCCGTTCTGCTTGATCTGGATGGCACCCTGATGGATACGATCCCCGATCTGGCGATCGCCGTCAATGCCATGTTGACCGAGCTAGACTTTGCGACCATGCCGCAAGCTGAGATTTCTACCTATATTGGCAAAGGCTCAGACAATCTGATGCGCCGCATTCTGGCAACCGCTCAAGGGGGCAAACCTGCCTCAGAAGCGCTTTTTTTGCGCGGCCGTGACATTTACTACGCCGAGTATCACAAGATCAATGGTGATAACGCCATCATTTTCGACGGGGTCATCCCCGGACTTGAGCGCATCCAGAGCATGGGCCTCAAAATGGCTGTGGTGACCAACAAAAATACCGAGTTCACCATGCCTTTGCTCGAACGAACCGGCCTGTTGCGCTTTATGCAAGGCGTTGTGTGCGGCGACACGCTGACTGAGCGCAAACCCCACCCTGCCCCGATGCTGCATGGCTGCTCACTGGTTGGCTCAAAACCTGCCCGTACCTGTGCAGTGGGCGACTCGATCAACGACGCCTTATCGGCACGTGCAGCGGGCTGCTCAGTTCTGGCCGTTCCCTATGGCTACAACGAAGGCCAGAGCGTGCAAACACTGGATGTCGATGCTATAGTAGAATCCATTGACGCAGCGGCCCTATGGGTAGCAGCGAGATAATTTGTCAACACAGAGACCAGATGAATACACCCGTTCACACTTCTGCCATTCCCCGCGCCTCGTGGCGCTGGTGGCGTTTGTGTTCCGGGTGATGGTTCGTCTGACTCCGGCCGCGAGGCTATAACCTCCAAGCCAGCAATACAAACCAAGCCCGTCCAACCATGGCCGGGCTTTTTTTTTAGTAAACCCGGTCTGCTAACTGCGAGAACCGCCCGAACGATGACTGAAATCGAATTTAAAGCCCTAGCGGCCCAAGGCTACAACCGCATCCCACTGATCGCCGAAACCTACGCCGATCTGGATACCCCGTTGGGTATTTACCTCAAACTGGCGCACACCGGACCGCAGGGCGGCAAAAACTCCTGCCTGCTCGAGTCTGTGGTGGGCGGCGAGCGCTTTGGTCGTTACTCTTTTATCGGCCTGCCTGCACGCAATATCATCCAGGCGCGTGGCAACAAAACCACCTTGTTACGCGATGACAAAATTGTCGAAACGCACGAAGGCGATCCGCTCAGCTTTATCTCCGAATATCAAAGCCGCTTCAAGGTCGCACTTCGGCCCGGGATGCCGCGCTTTGCAGGCGGCTTGGCGGGCTATTTTGGTTACGACACTGTGCGCAGCATCGAGCCCAAACTCGGCCCCGCACTTAAACCCTACCCTGCCGGCATGGGCGAAGGCCCCCCAGATATCCTGTTGTTACAGACCGACGAGCTTGTGATTGTGGACAATCTGGCCGGTCGTATTTACCTGATGGTGTATGCCGACCCCACTGAACCCGAAGCCTTTAGCCGTGCGCAAAAACGCCTCAAAGAGCTGCGGATCAAACTGCGCAAACCTGTTGAAATTCCCTATAGTCATTCAAGCGTCGTGACAAAAGAAGAGCGCAGCTTTGCCAAAGCAGACTATCTGGCCGCTGTGCGACGCGCAAAGGAATACATCGTCGCAGGCGACCTGATGCAAGTCCAAGTCGGACAGGTCATTACCAAGCCGTTCAGTGACTCACCGCTTTCGCTTTACCGCGCGTTGCGCTCGCTCAATCCCTCACCGTATATGTACTTCTGGAACTTTGGTGATTTCCAAGTCGTCGGGGCCTCCCCTGAAATTCTGGTGCGCCAAGAAGCCTTGCCCGTTGCCGAAGACGCTCCCGCAGGGACGCAGGCGGAAACAGAAATTACGATTCGACCTCTGGCGGGGACACGCAAACGTGGTGCAACGCCCGAAGAAGACGCAGCACTCGCAGAAGAACTACTCGCCGACCCCAAAGAACGCGCCGAACACGTCATGCTGATCGACCTCGCGCGCAATGACGTCGGTCGAGTGGCCAAAATTGGCTCGGTTAAAGTGACCGACACGATGGTGATTGAACGCTATTCGCACGTCATGCACTTGGTGTCAAACGTGACAGGCACGCTTGAACCCGGCATGAGCAATATGGACGTATTGCGCGCATCGTTTCCCGCCGGCACCTTGACCGGCGCACCCAAAGTGCGCGCCATGCAAATGATCGACGAGCTCGAACCCGTGCGCCGCGGTATTTACGGTGGCGCCGCCGGCTACCTGAGCTATGGCGGAGAAATGGATGTTGCCATCGCGATTCGCACCGGCATCATCAAGGACGGCATGCTCTATGTGCAGGCCGCCGCTGGCATCGTTGCCGACTCGGATCCCGAAATGGAATGGCTCGAAACCGAAGCCAAAGCACGCGCAGTCCTGCGTGCAGCAGAACAAGTGCAAAACGGTCTTGATGATCCGTTCTAATTCGCCAAAACTGGATAAACAAAAATGTTACTGATGATCGATAACTACGACTCGTTTACCTACAACCTCGTGCAGTACTTTGGCGAACTCGGCGAAGACGTTCGCGTCTTCCGCAACGACCAGATTACGCTCGAAGAAATTGACGCGCTCAAGCCAGATCACATCTGCATTTCACCCGGACCCTGCTCGCCTGCCGAAGCGGGTGTGTCCGTTGACGTGATTAAGCGCTACGCTGGCAAAGTACCGATTCTGGGCGTGTGCTTGGGACACCAAGCTATCGGCGCCGCCTTTGGTGGCAATATTGTCCGCGCCCAGCAAATCATGCATGGCAAAACGTCAGAGATCACACACACTGACTCCGACGTTTTCAAAGGTTTGCCCTCACCCTTTACCGTCATCCGCTACCACTCACTGGCCATTGAGCGTGCCACGATTCCAGATTGCCTGGAAATCACTGCGCAAACTGCGGATGGAGAAATCATGGGCGTGCGTCACAAAACACTGCCAATCTATGGTGTGCAGTTTCATCCAGAATCCATTTTGAGCGAGCACGGTCACGCCATGCTGCGCAACTTTCTCGAACTGCCAGCGACAACGCTCGCCTCGAAAAAATAGGACGACGCCCAATGATTACTCCAAGCGAAGCACTCCACCGCTGCATCGAACACCGTGAAATTTTTCACGATGAAATGCTGCATCTGATGCGTATGTTGATGCGCGGCGACATGTCGCCCACTATTGCGGCAGCCTTGTTGATGGGCTTGCGCGTAAAAAAAGAAACCATTGGTGAGATTACTGCCGCTGCACAAGTGATGCGCGAATTCGCTACACCTGTTCATGTCGCCAATCCACAAGATATGGTGGATATGTGTGGCACGGGCGGTGATGGAAGCAACACCTTTAACATCTCGACGACTGCGATGTTTGTCGCTGCGGCGGCCGGCGTGCCGATCGCGAAACATGGTGGACGCAGCGCATCCTCTTCTTCAGGCAGCGCAGATGTTCTCGAAGCCCTCGGCGCTAACCTGTCTTTGACGCCTGAACAAGTCTCCGCATGTATCGAGGAAACGGGCATTGGCTTTATGTTCGCCCCCGCGCATCACGGCGCGATGAAAAATATCGCACCGGTGCGTAAAGAGCTCGGCGTACGCACGATTTTCAACCTCCTTGGTCCCCTGACCAATCCCGCGGGTGCCGCCAATCAACTGATGGGCGTCTTTCACCCAGATCTCGTCGGCATACAGGTCCGCGTGCTGCAGTCACTCGGCTCACGGCACGTCATGATTGTGCACGGCAAAGACGGTATGGATGAAGCCTCGCTCGGCGCAGGCACGCTCGTCGGTGAACTCAAAGACGGTGTCATACGCGAATATGAAATTCATCCCGAGGACTTTGGTCTACAAATGGCCTCCAACCGCAGCATCAGAGTCTCCAGCAAAGAAGAGTCGCGAGACTATGTACTGGAAGCGCTTGGCAACACACCAGGGACAGCCCGCGACATTGTGGCGTTTAACGCAGGACTTGCCATTTATGTTGGCAATCATGCTGCGTCGATCCAAGACGGGATTAAGATGGCCTTTGAAGCCCTCGCGAGCGGCGCCGCACGCGACAAGCTCGAAGCCTTTTGTGCACACACACGGAAATATGCAGCATGAGCGACATCCTGAAAAAAATCCTTGCCGTTAAAGCCCAAGAAGTCGCCACTGAGCGCCTCGTGCGCAGCGAAGCCGAGCTCCTCCAGGAAGCCAAAGCACGCAAAGATGTTCGTGGTTTTGGTAAAGCGCTCGAAACCAAGATTGCCGCAGGCAAGCCCGGCGTCATTGCGGAGATCAAAAAAGCCTCGCCTTCAAAAGGCGTGCTGCGCGAGATTTTTATCCCCGCCGAAATTGCCGAATCTTATGCCGAGCATGGTGCGGCCTGTCTGTCAGTACTGACGGACAAACAGTTTTTTCTCGGTGATGATGATTATCTCCGTCAAGCCCGCGAAGCGTGCAAGCTCCCCGTTTTACGTAAAGACTTTATCGTCGATCCGTATCAAATCATTGCTGCCCGCGCGATGGGTGCAGACTGCGTGCTGCTGATTGTTTCTGCGTTGAGCGCCACACAACTCTCTGAGTTTGAAGAGTGTGCCTTCGAGCTTGGTATGGATGTGCTGGTGGAGGTGCATGATGCCGATGAGCTGGAGATCGCGCTAGACATGAACACCTCTCTATTGGGGATCAACAATCGCAATCTGCGCACGTTCGAAACCTCGCTGCAAAATACGCTCGATTTGTTACAACGCATCCCAATTGGCAAGCTTGTGATCACCGAAAGCGGCATTTTGGCGCCCACCGATGTGCAGTTGATGCGCGACAACGATGTCAATGCCTTCCTGGTTGGCGAAGCCTTTATGCGCGCACCCAATCCCGGCGCAGAGCTTGCACGGTTGTTTGCCTAAACTTCTTTGCCTGAGTATGTTTCCCTAAATATGGCGCCCCAGAGTAACCAGCTCCAAGAAGCCCGACTCTGGGCACATCTCGAACGCGTGTCGCATGCGTGGCAGCCATGTCTGACGTCCTTGTCTGTCAGTGCAGCACTTGAGCGTCTCTCAACCATGCTGCAGACCCGACTCGCACAAGGCGCAACCATCTATCCCGCACGCCCTTTTCGTGCGCTCGATACGCTGCAACCGAACGCCGTCAAGGTCGTGATCCTGGGTCAAGACCCTTATCACGGTCCTGGACAAGCTCAGGGACTCGCCTTTTCTGTCCCAGATGGATTTAAACGTCCACCTAGCTTGCGTAATATTTTGCAAGAGATTGAGCGCGAATACCCAACTGATCACGCCGAACTTGTGTTGGCGTCTAACCTCCTTAAAAACGATTTGTCCCCTTGGACACAACAAGGGGTACTTCTACTCAATACCTGCCTGACCGTCGAGGATGGACAGCCCGCCTCGCACGCGCGGGCAGGCTGGGAAACCGTGACGGATGCGCTCATCTCTGAAGTCGCCTGCGACACCTCACCTAAAGTGTTCATGCTCTGGGGGGCACATGCCCAAGCCAAACGCGCGCTAATCGCGGGACAGGGCGACCATCTGATTTTGATGGCCAATCACCCCTCGCCGCTCTCAGCCCGCAGACCCCCGACACCGTTTGTGGGTTGCGATCATTTCCGCTTGGCAAATGATTGGCTGGCGCAACACAATCTCCAAGTAATTGACTGGAAAGCATAATTTTTTATTCAAAGGGTATACCCGAATCAAAAAATAGGTTAGTATTCGGACTCTGTACAAAAAGTGCATTTGTATAAATTACCGCTGGTTTTGTGGTTTTAACCGTACCCTTGGTATAACGTACCGCTGCACAAGAAAGTGCATAAGTCTGAAAATAGGCAAACAACCTAGATTTCGGCTTCACATCATCGATTCCTGACCTCCTTTCCTTTCGTGGGCAGCTAGTGTGATCCAGATAGATGGATCTACAGCCCAGACGTTCGGTTGATTCGGTCGGCACGATGCTCGATTCAACCGACTACCGCCGGTCTACCAATTCTCCGGGCTGCGTCATATGGCCACTATCTGGCCAAAAGGAAAGTCATGTCCTTCGATTCGTTGGGGCTCGTCCCCGCTTTGTTGTCTTCCATTGAACGTACCGGCTTCACCACGCCGACACCCGTCCAGATGTCTGCGATTCCTGCAGCCTTGGCCGGTGCCGATTTGATGGTGTCCGCACAAACAGGCAGCGGCAAGACCGCAGCCTTTATGCTTCCCGCACTGAACAAAATCGCTCACAAGCCTTCCAACAAAGGCCGTGGCGTCCAAGTGCTGGTGCTCACTCCCACACGCGAACTCGCCATGCAGGTCAGCGAAGCCACCGAAATGTACGGTAGCAACCTGGATGATCTGCGTGTTGCGACCGTTGTCGGCGGCATGCCTTACGGCGCCCAGCTCAAAGCACTCTCACGTCGCGTTGACGTGCTGGTGGCCACACCCGGTCGTCTCTTAGACCACCTCCAAGCACGTCGTGTCGACTTGTCGACCGTGCACACGTTGGTGCTCGACGAAGCTGACCGTATGCTCGACATGGGTTTCATCGACGACATCAACACCATCGTTGACCGTTGCCCCGAGTCACGCCAGACTTTGCTGTTCTCAGCAACGCTGGATGGCACGGTTGCCAAGCTCGCCGCACGCATGATGCGCGATCCACAGCGTATCGAAATGACCTCACAGTCAGATCGTCACGCCAACATCACACAAACGCTGCTGTATGCAGATGACGCCGGCCACAAACTGCGCCTGCTTGACCATCTGTTGCGCGACGTGTCGATGGACCAAGCCATTATCTTCACCGCCACCAAGCGCGGCGCAGATGATTTGGCCGAACACCTCGCCGACAGCGGTTTTTCAGCAATGGCCTTGCATGGCGACATGAACCAACGCCAGCGTTCACGTACCTTGTCCGAAGTTCAGGACGGTCGTGTCCGTGTCTTGGTCGCCACCGACGTTGCCGCACGCGGCATTGACGTCCAGGCGATCAGCCACGCCATCAACTATGACTTGCCCATGCAGCCCGAAGACTACGTACACCGTATCGGTCGTACAGGTCGTGCCGGTCGCGATGGCGCAGCCTTTACCCTGGCTGTCCACAGCGAGCGTCATAAAGTGCGCCGCATCGAGCATTTCATTGGCAACACCATTCCTCCTGGCGTGATCGCCGGTCTTGAGCCACAGCGCACACCGAGCGCACGCCCCGAAGGTGCGTCACGCGGTGCGGGCGGTAAAAAGCCAAACCGTTGGAGCAATGACCGTAGCGGCGACCGTTTCGGTAGCAGCAACGACCGTTACTCTGCTGGTCGCGGCGAGTCGCGTTCATTTGCGCCTCGTGGCGATGCACCAAGTGGCGCGCCACGCGGTGACAGACCCTATGCAGACCGCGGTGAAAAATCTTTTGCACCCCGTGGTGACAAGCCCGCCTACGCACCACGTGGCGACAAGCCCTTTGGTGACCGTGAGCGCTCGTTTGCTCCACGTGGTGACAAGCCTGCTTATGCCCCACGCGGTGATCGTTCCGATCGTCCTCAAGCTGCTCGCAGCGACAATCCTTTCGCCAGCACACGTGGCGAGGGTCGTCCTTTTGAGCATCGCAGCGATCGCGCACCTTCAGACCGTCCTGCTTATGCTGGCAAGCCTGCAGCGCGCCCCGGTCGTGAGTTCGCACCTCGCGCAGCCGCACCTGGCGGCAAGACTTTCGCCCCACGCGGTGATGGTCCTGCTCGTGCAGGGGGTGCAGCACGCCCTGGCGCCCCACGCGCTGCGGCAGGTGCACGTCGTGGTTTTAACTTTGACGGTGGTCGCCGCTAATCAAGCGATCTCGGTAAGCGCTGACGCACTGAGTCACACTCAGCGCGTCAGCGCTTTTTTGCATCTGCAGATCCAGCAAGCAGGTGGCTGGTTGCCTTTTAGTACATGGATGCATCACGTGCTGTACGCACCTGGGCTTGGCTATTATGCCGCCGGCAATACCAAGCTGGCCGAAGCGCCTAGCACCAGCGCAACAACACTAAGCGGTGATTTCATCACTGCCCCCCAACTCACACCGTTGTTCGGACACACACTCGCGCGACAGGTGTCGGAAATTTTGCGTCAAACCAATACCCTCGAAGTGCTTGAATTTGGCGCGGGCAGTGGCGCACTCGCCAATGACCTTCTCAGTGCCTTGCACGCAGAAGGTTTGGATGTTCGCTACAAAATTCTTGAAGTTTCCGCAGATCTCAGACAGCGGCAGCAGCAACGCCTCGCCGCCTGGGGTGATCGCATCTCTTGGCTGGAAACACTCCCGACTCACTTTGCTGGCTGTGTCGTGGGCAATGAGTTACTGGATGCCATGCCAGTTGAGCTCTTTGCCTGGTCTGACCAAGGCGAGGTGCTGGAGCGTGGCGTGGTGTCGAGTGACTCAGGTTTCGCCTTTTTAGACAAACCCGCCTCACCCAAGCTCGCCGACGCCGTTCGGTCGCGCATGCCTGCTCTTCCCGGTTACACCTCTGAGGTCAACTTGCAGGCCGAAGCCTGGATACGCGATCTCGGTCGCTGGCTCACGCGCGGTGCAGCGCTGCTGATTGACTACGGCTTTCCACGTCACGAGTACTACCATCCCCAGAGACAGCGCGGCACACTGATGTGCCATATTCAACACCGTACCCACGACGATGTTTTTTTAGCGCCTGGGTTGCAGGACATTACGGCGCACGTTGATTTCACCGCGATTGCCGACGCTGCACAACAAAGCGGACTGGACGTCTTGGGCTATACCTCCCAAGCGCGTTTTTTACTCAATACCGGCCTTCCCCACCTGCTTGAGACTTACGCGCAACAACAACTCGAGCATCCGGACCCCAAAGACCGCGCCCAAACCTATGCCGCCGTGCAAAAGCTGATTTCCGAAGCGGAAATGGGCGAGCTGTTTAAAGTCATTTCTCTTGGTCGAGGCATTCAAGCGCCCCTCAGCGGTTTTAGTCAGAGCGATCGCACAGGGCAGCTAGCCGCGCAGCCCGCACCGCCTGTTTGATTTGTGCGGGCTCTGTTGCCGTTTTAGCCGCAGCGCCTGCATCTACTGCCAAAACAGCCTGCAGCATCGTCCGCCACCACTCCGGATGATCCGCCTGAATCCGTCCTGATATTTCCAACAACAAGTCAAAACGCTCGGGCTTCCTGAAGGCATCGCACATTTCAAACAGTGACATTGCCGCCTCTGCTGTGCACTGAGTGATGCCCGCCAACACGACCGGCAACAAACGCGCCATGTCCGCACACTCCGTCGGCACACGCAAACGCTTGGCCAACTCAGCACGCGCCTCTGTATCCAGGCAGAACAAGGCATAACGTGCCGTCAACGGCAAGTTTGCCGCAGCATCCACAAGCTGCTCCACGCGTACCGTAGGCCGCCACTCAGGCATGACTCGCGCACTTGCGCCAGACTCCACCAAAATTGCCAACATAAGCGAAGGCTTTTCACTCATCAGCCCACGTGATAGCTCCTGCCAGACACGCTCCGGCACCAACGCATCCACCTCACCACTCGACACCATGCGCTGGCATACCGCAAGCGTTTCAGGTGCCACAGAAAAATCCGTCAACCTCGCAGCAAAACGGGCGAGACGCAAAATTCGAACGGGGTCTTCTTCGAAAGCAGGACCCACATGGCGAAACAAGCGTGACTGCAAATCTGCCAAGCCGTTCAATGGGTCGATTAACGCTCCCGTCATCGATTGTGCCATCGCATTGATCGTCAGATCACGACGCTTTAAGTCTTCTTCGAGAGAGACATCTGCACCCGTGTAAAAAGTAAAGCCCTTGTAACCCCGCCCAGACTTTCTCTCGGTACGGGCAAGCGCATATTCCTCTTTGCTTCGTGGATGCAAAAAAACCGGGAAATCGCCGCCTACGGGAATGAATCCACGCTCAACCATTTCCTCGGGTGTGGCACCGACCACCACCCAATCACGATCGCCAGCTGGGAGACCCAGCAACGCATCGCGCACGGCTCCGCCCACGATATAGACCTGCAAACCCGTCAAGGCTGGATCCACAGCAACTGTCACGGCAATGGAGAACGGCCATACGGCCGTGGCTCAATTTGTCCCAAGCGCTGCTTAAGTGACTGAGGATTGCCAGAAAAGACTGCCGCATAATATGTAGCGTTAGACATGACTTTTTTGACGTAATCGCGGGTTTCGTTAAACGGGATCGTTTCAGCAAAAATCGCCCCCTCTACGGGTGCATCCAGTTTTGAACGCCACAACATTGGGCGGCCAGGGCCGGCGTTATATCCCGCACTCGCCAGCACCTGAGAGCCACCCAGATCAGATTGCACCATACTCAGATAGCTTGTACCCAACTTCGTATTGGTGTCAAAGTCATTCACACTATTTGGTGTGAAATCCGTCAAACCGATTTTTTTTGCCATCCACTTTGCAGTCGCAGGCATCAGCTGCATCAAACCCGAGGCACCGACGTGGGAACGCGCATCCATAATAAACAGGGACTCTTGTCGAATCAAACCATAGACCCATGCTGGCTCCACATTGACCTCACGCGCCTGTGCACTCACCCGCCCCTCAAAAGGCGCAACAAAGCGTTGCGTAAAATCCACCTCGTCTTTGGTGCGCCCAGACGTCACGACCACACGATCGTAAATACTCTCACGACGCGCGAGCTCAGCAGCGGCCAACAACTGACGATCCGTCATGCCACGCAACGTAAAGTTCCATTCTGGCACCGCCTCGAGACGCCAGCCTCTTTTAAACAAGGTGACCGCACGCTGCAAGCCGGGGTTAGCGCGGGCTTGTGCCAACTCTTTCTCCGTCACCGCCTCTGGACGCTTTGGTGCACTAATCGTGCGTCCCAACTCCTCAGCTGCCAGCTGTCCATAAAAACTGTAATCCGCCGCAATCGATGCATAGGCTTTATCTGCCTCAGATTTTTTACCTGTTGCAGCCAGACCACGTGCCTTCCAATATACCCACGTCGGGTCACTGCGCTGCGGGTCACGCATCGTATCGATACTTTGCATCACCCATTTCCAATCGATCTTGGCTTGACGCAGCGCTATCCTCACCCGCCAGGCTTCGTTATTATCCGATAGGCGCACTGAACCTGACTCGCGATACCACTGATAAGCACGGGGATCGAGATTCATACTCGCCACCAAAGCCATCTGCCCATATACCCATTGCGTATATTTCTTGGGCAACAGATTTTTCCATTGCTTGTTCAGCAGCGCATCTGCCCCCGTCAAATTAGTGCGTGCCAAACGCGCGAGACCGATTGCAATGATCTCATTGCGCTGCGTTGAACCTAACGCGGTTTGGGTCGCTAACCAGGCTGCTGGACCTTTTATCATCGCGTCATAGGCAGCTATTTCATTTGTATCAAACACATAGGCCGCAAAACGGCGTGCATCCGGCAACTTATTGTTTTCAATCGCTTCGTGTAAATATGGAATCAACTCAGCACTGGTCAACACTCGATCCGCGACCAGCTGGTCAAATAACTTCCAACACGCACCAAACGGGACAAAAATCTTCATCGCCTCTGCTGCCGTGGCACGCTGCCCTCCCATGTGCTTGGCTTCTAGTTGCGCGCATAAGACTTGATTGCTCGGATTGAGCACAGGTCCAAGACTTCGAACCGTGACAAAGTCTCCGCTGCGTGCAGCCGCCAGTATCCACTCGCCTCGCAATCGATCGGCAAGATACGCATCACTATTTTTTTGAAGGAACTGCTCAAGACTTTGTGCGACACCTGGTAATTTATAAAGGCCAAGTTGCGTGCGTAAAAACCAATACTCAGGATATGTTGCCAATACATCACCACGCGCCTGAGGTACAAAGCTCGACAATTGAGCGAACTGCTTACTGTTCACTGCCTGACGAGCCGCGGCCACTGCTTTCGCAGCAGCCGTATTGTCTGAGGTGGCGATTGTGTCTTTGGGATTCGTGCTTGGGTTGGGAGCTGAACTTGTTGCCGAACTGATGGCGCTATTCGTGGCACTACTTGTGGCTGTATTTGTGACGCTTGCACCCGTTTTAGGCGTTGCGGCAGGGGCGCCTTGAGAAGCGCTTCCTACGGGACTCATACTGCCGTCTGCCTTCAAGACAAATTGCTCTATGCCTGAAGGTTGTGTTTGCGCCACGACCGGTGAAGCGACCACTGCACCACTGCAGGCCACTGCAGCGACCAAGCTGCGGAGCTGAAAGCAAATATTCTGATACTTTACGCTTGTGTGCATACAATGCCTTTGAACAACATTTACAACAATGAGTTAGCAACTGCTACGGTATATGTCAAAGAATAGCGCAGACCTGCTTCGTATGCGGCTTCGTAGCCTGAGAGAGGCCATTCCTGTTGCCGAACGCCAACACGGTAACGCGTTAATGTGTACCACTCTGCTGAGCTGGTTTGAGGCTCGCCGCTTGGCACGCACCCAATTTGGACATACTGGCCCTGAAATAGTTGCTGGCTTTTGGCCACTCGATGGCGAGCCAGACTTGCGTCCCCTTTACGCAACACTACACGCAATGGGTGTCACTGTGGTCTTACCCATCGTTGTCAAAAAGCAGGCTCCGCTTGAGTTTCACGCTTGGAAGCCAGAGGACCCTCTCGCCCGCGGTACCTTTGGAGTGCTTGAACCCGTGCGAGGAGAGGTCTTACAACCCACCATTTTGCTCGTGCCCACGCTCGGTTTTACGAACCACGGTGCACGAATTGGCTATGGGGGGGGGTATTACGACCGCAGCCTTGCTCATATCAACGCAACGGGCCAAGCATTTGTGACAATTGGTATTGCCTGGGACCAAGCGAAGATCGAGGAAGAGGCAGACCACCAGCCAGAGGAACACGACTATCCTCTAGACGCTATTGTGACGCCAAGCGGCTGGGTACAAGATCCACCCCCGATATAGCGGTGTCAGAAAACCCTGAGTCGAAATGCGAAGGAGCTAGCGAAACAGCCCACGCCAAATCGACAAGGTCGCCTCGGCATTATTGAGGGTATAAAAATGCAAGCCGGGCACGCCATTGTCCAGCAAGGTTTCGCACATACGTGTCACCACTTCAGTACCAAACGCGCGGATCGATTCTTTGTCATCACCGAGCTCAGCCAGACGCAGACGAATCCAGCGCGGCACTTCAGCACCACACATTTCTGAAAAGCGCATCAGCTGTGTGTAGTTGGTGATAGGCATGATGCCTGGCACGATCGGGATATCGATACCCTTGGCCTGGACGCGATCGACAAAATCAAAATACGCATCCGCATTAAAAAAGTATTGCGTAATCGCACTGTTTGCACCCGCACGCACTTTGCTGACAAAGTGCGTCAGGTCTTTCTCAGGCCCCAAGGCTTGGGGATGCATTTCAGGATAGGCCGCGACCTCGATGTGAAACCAATCACCCGTTTCTTGGCGGATAAATTCGACCAAGTCGCTTGCGTGATGCAGCGCGCCGGCCGCACTCGCCCCCATCCCTGAAGGCATATCGCCTCGTAAGGCCACAATCCGGCGAACACCTTCCTCGCGGTAGCGTTGCAACAGACTCTTGAGCTCTTCGCGCGACGAACCAATACACGACAGATGGGGCGCGGCGTCGCAGCCAAGCGACCGCATCGTCCGCACGGTATCCAACGTGCCGTCTCGGGTCGAACCCCCAGCACCAAACGTCACACTGACATAGTGTGGCTCAATGACCAACATTTGCTTGGCCCCCTCAACCAGCCGCTGCTGGGCAGCAGCGTCGCGTGGCGGAAAAAACTCTAGGCTAAATGCCGGCGTAGCTTGGAAATTCATTGTTGAATGAGACTCGTCAAGAACCCGGAGATCACGCTATAAAACAACGCTCCGCCGACCGCCCACCAAAAACCATTGACCTGAAATCCTTTCAGGAGTGAGCCGGCGAGCCAGAACATCAAGGCATTGATCACGAGTAAAAATAGACCCAGCGTCACAATCGTGATGGGCAAGGTCAATAAAATGAGGATGGGTTTGACCAACATATTGATCAGACCCAAAACTAGAGCGGCGATCATGGCGGACCAAAAACTGGCCACCGTAATTCCGGGCAAGATATAGGCAACGATCAGTAATGTCACCGCATTTAATATCCAGACAAGCAACCAAGTCATGACAATCTCCGGTAAACATTACATTGGGTTGCAAACTAGGGAATCTAACTTGCAACCCTGACTTCCAACCTATTACTTGCAGCCATACAAAGAGGGCTGATCAATAACGGTAAGCATCGCCCTTGAAAGGACCTTCTTGCTTGACGCTGATGTAAGCGGCTTGCTGAGGTGTCAAGGTCGTCAAGTTTGCACCAATCTTTTTGAGGTGCAGACGTGCGACTTTTTCGTCCAAATGCTTGGGCAACACATAGACCTGGCCCGACTTGTACTCTTCGTTGCGTGAGAACAACTCGATCTGTGCAATCGTCTGGTTAGTAAACGAAGACGACATTACGAACGAGGGGTGACCTGTGCCGCAACCGAGGTTCACGAGACGACCCTTGGCCAACAAGATGATGCGCTTGCCGTCAGGGAAAATCACGTGGTCAACTTGTGGCTTGATCTCTTCCCACTGCAAGTCTTCGATACCGACGACGTCGATTTCGTTGTCGAAGTGACCGATGTTACAAACAATGGCCTGATCCTTCATACGGTCCATGTGGGCACGCGTGATGACGTTGTAGTTGCCTGTTGCTGTCACGAAAATGTCAGCCTTGTCTGCGGCTTCTTCCATGGTGACAACCTTAAAGCCTTCCATCGCTGCCTGCAATGCGCAGATGGGATCGACTTCGGTCACCCAAACTTGGGCGCGCAATGCTGCCAAGGCTTGTGCCGAACCCTTGCCCACGTCGCCGTAGCCTGCAACCACTGCAATTTTGCCAGCGATCATGACGTCTGTCGCACGCTTGATCGCGTCGACCAACGATTCACGGCAGCCGTACAAGTTGTCAAACTTTGACTTGGTGACCGAGTCGTTGACGTTGATCGCGGCAAAAGCGAGCTCGCCTTTTTTCGACATTTGATACAGACGCAGTACACCTGTCGTGGTTTCCTCCGTCACGCCCTTGATCTGGGCCAGACGTGTGGAGTACCACTTAGGATCTTTTTTGATCTGCGCTTTGATTGCAGCAAACAAGACGACTTCTTCTTCGGAACCTGGGTTGTTCAAGACCGAAATATCGCTCTCAGCTTTTGTACCGAGATGCAACAACAGTGTCGCGTCGCCGCCGTCATCCAAAATCATGTTGGCTTGCTTGTCGCCGGGCCATTCAAAAATCCTGTGTGTGTAGTCCCAGTATTCGACCAGTGACTCGCCTTTTTTGGCGAACACGGGTGTGCCAATTGCGGCGATTGCTGCGGCAGCATGGTCCTGTGTGGAATAGATATTGCAAGAAGCCCAGCGGACTTCAGCGCCGAGTGCCTGCAAGGTCTCGATCAGCACCGCAGTTTGAATCGTCATATGCAGGCTGCCCGTGATGCGGGCGCCTTTCAAAGGCTTGGTCTTGGCGAACTCTTCGCGGGTGGCCATCAGACCAGGCATTTCTGTTTCAGCAATCGCGATTTCGCGACGGCCAAAATCAGCTTGGTTGATGTCTGCAATGATGTAATCAGCAAATTTTTCATTTACAGCGTTCATGTCTTTAAGCTCCGGTGTGCCCGCGGAGCAACAATTGAATGGCTGTGTAATGAGCACCACCTCAATCGCTGCTTGGCAGGATTAGGTGAGCGCCGTTAAGGTCGACAAAGGGCCGACGGTAACGTGGGAAAGCTAATGAGCCTGGCGGGTTTGCCCCGTCGCAACGCTCCTCAAAAGCACGATTATTGTAGCCCGTTTTTGGAGATTACGACAGGGTTTACCCGACAACCCCTTAATATTTAAGTCTTACTCTTGCCTGAGGTCGCTGTCTGAGGAGCCAAGTGCAACGCCACAATGTCATCCTCTGAATTGCCATGGAACGGATAGCGCGCACGCACCAAAGGATCATGGCCAGGAATAATATGCTCGGGGGAAGCAGCCGCCGCGCGCAAGGTCGCATAACCGGCCACCATATCGCCCACATGAAACACAATCGGAAAGGGCGACGGCCTTTCCATATTTTCATAAAAATGGCTAGCATCCGAAGCCAGTACCACCCAGCCACGCGCCGTGTGCACACGCAAAGATTGCAGCCCTTTTGTGTGCCCCCCTATTTTGATCAACTCAATACCCGGTGCGAGCTCCACACGACCCTGGTGGAAATGGACACGCTCTGCATACACGCGCCGCACAAGACTCACCACGTCTTCTACATCGTAGGCGTGACGAAACAGTCCATGACACATGTGCTTGCCGCAGGCGTAATCCATCTCGTCTTCTTGCACATGAAAGCGTGCATTTGGAAGCAGATCGATATTGCCTGCATGGTCGTAGTGCAAGTGCGTCAACACAACGTCCTCGATGTCCTCTGGTGCGAGTCCCAGCAAAGACAGCGCTCCAATCGGACAGCGCAACAGTGTGCGGCCGCGCTCTTTCGCCTGTCTCGCGTTGAAACCCGTATCCACCAAAATATTGCGCTGACCATCTCGGATGAGCCAGACAAAATAATCCATGGGCATCGGCTCATCGTGGGGATCCTGAACAATGAAGTTTTCGCGGCGCATCCGTTGCTGAATCGTCGCGTAACGCAACGCATAAATTTCATACTGAGGCAGATTCATTTTTTCTCCTTTATAGGCATATCGATGATTCCCGCTTGACACATGTAAAGACAAGCGCAGACAATCGAGGCCATTCGTGGTGTGTCTTACACATCTAGTTACACGTTTTACTTTATTTACTTTTGATCATACTGATTCTGGAGCCTTAAATGTCTGCTAAAAGCGAAACCGCCCAATTGTTTAAAGACGGCCTGGCCGTTCGTCGTGACGTACTCGGTGCTGATTACGTGGACGGTTCCATTGCCAAAGCCAACGACTTCACCATGGCGTTCCAGCACATCACCACCGAGTGGTGCTGGGGCTATGCCTGGACCCGTGACGGCCTGAGCCGCAAGACACGCAGCATGCTCAACTTGGCCATGCTAACTGCACTGAACCGATCCGCTGAAATCAAGCTGCACGTCAAAGGCGCACTGGCCAACGGCGTCACCGTCGAAGAAATCAAAGAAGTCCTGCTGCACGCGACAGTCTACTGTGGCATCCCAGCTGGTCTGGACGCGTTCAAAGCCGCCAACCAAGTGCTCGAAGAAGAAGGCGCTTACGAAAAAGCTGCTGCCAAAGCTGCCAAGAAAAAAGTGACTGCCAAGAAAGCCGCTGCAAAAAAAGTCGCCGCCGCTAAGCCAGCTGCTGTTGAAGCCTTCGCCGCTAACGCGCCTGCCAAAAAAGCCGCTGCAAAAAAGGCAGTTAAGAAATGAGCGCCCTGCCCACGATCGGTTTTGTGGGCTTAGGCAGCATGGGATGGCCGATGGCCTCCCTGCTGCACAAAGCTGGCTATCCTCTGCAAGTGATTGACGCCTCGAAAGAGCGCGCGCAAGCCTTTACCAAGGAAATCGGTGGCACTGTTGCCGCCTCTAACCGCGAACTGGCCGCCGCCTCTGAGCTCATCGTCACGATTTTGCCCACCAGCAACATCCTCGAAGCTGTGCTCACTGGTACTGATGGCGTGTTGGCCGGCTTGCGCCCAAGCTCTGTCGTGATCGACATGACCTCAGGCGTGCCGACCATCACCCGCGCCCTGGCTGAACTTGTCACCGCCGCAAAAGGTCATTTGGTTGACGCACCGGTTTCAGGTGGCGTGCCACGTGCCAAAACTGGCGAGCTTGCCATCATGTTTGGCGGTAGCGCCGAACTCCTTGAGCGCGTACGTCCCGTATTGGCCTGCATGGGTACCTCGATCACACCCACCGGCGATGTCGGTTCTGCGCACGCAATGAAAGCGCTGAACAATCTGGTGTCGGCTGGCGGCTTTTTGATCGGCGTCGAAGCACTGCTGATCGGCAAGCGCTTTGGTCTGGATCCATCGGCGATGGTGGACGTACTGAATTCTTCAACGGGGATGAACAACTCCACGCAGAAGAAATTCAAACAGTTCGTGTTGTCCGGTCAATACAACGCCGGCTTTGGTCTGGACCTGATGGTCAAAGATCTGAGCATTGCGCTCGGTATTGGTCGCGACACCAACACACCGACACCTTTTTCGTCGTTATGCCGTGAAATGTGGGCCTCATGCGCACAAATGCTCGGACCCGGTCAGGACCACACGGCAATCGCCAAGTTGTCCGAAGCCTTAGCAGGCGACACCTTGTCGGAAAAGAAAGAAAAGTAACTGCACGTTATCGGTAATAAACAGTCGTAAAAAAACAGGCGCTCAACATAAGCGCCTGTTTTTTTAAATCCAATGTCTTGAGAGCCTTATGCTTTAGGTTTCCCCTGACTGACGCGGGTAACCTTCTGCACGGATCCGCACCCAGACTGCGTGCTTTTCCTCAGCGTCCATGAAGACCCAATTCGAGACCTCCATCACCGTGCGGCCACAGCCACGACACACATCATCAAACAAGGTGGAGCAAATCGCCACACAAGGCGAGTCTGCACCATTTGAAACGTCTTCTAATTTGTGACCAGAAGCAGGAGATGAAGCACCCTCAGGCGCCTCATCCCAGTTTAATGAAGGTGGCTGCGTGGTCACCTTAGACGGACTTTTTCAGTGCAGCAGCCTTGTCAGTGGCTTCCCAGCTGAACTCGGGCTCGCTACGGCCAAAGTGACCATAGGCGGCTGTCTTGCTATAGATCGGACGCAACAGGTCAAGCATGTTGACGATGCCTTTTGGACGCAGGTCAAAATGCTCGCGCACGAGTTTGGACAATTGCTCATCAGACACGACGCCTGTGCCATGTGTGTCAACCGTGATGTTGATCGGCTCAGCCACACCAATGGCATAGCTCACCTGCACTTCACACTTGCTCGCCAAACCAGCGGCCACGATATTTTTAGCTACATAACGTGCAGCATAAGCAGCTGAACGGTCAACTTTTGAAGGATCCTTACCGGAGAACGCGCCACCACCGTGGCGGCAAGCGCCACCATAGGTATCGACAATGATCTTACGACCCGTCAGACCGCAATCACCCTGGGGTCCGCCGATCACAAAACGACCGGTTGGGTTGATCAGAAATTTTGTTTTGGGTGTCAACAAACCGGCGGGGAAACTCGGACGGATAATATCCTCGATCACCGCTTCGCGAATCGCTGTCTGCGAAATTTCTGGTGCGTGCTGTGTCGACAACACCACAGTGTCGACCTCGACAGGCTTGCCGTCGACGTAGCGGAATGTGACCTGTGATTTTGCATCGGGACGCAGCCAAGGCAGGCGGCCGTCTTTGCGCAACTCGCTCTGACGCTGCACCAAACGGTGTGCGTACCAAATTGGAGCAGGCATCAAATCAGGCGTTTCGTTACATGCGTAACCAAACATCAAACCCTGGTCGCCTGCACCTTGATTAAGATAATCCTCAGAGGTGCGATCTACGCCTTGGGCGATATCGGGAGACTGTTTGTCATAGGCCACCAATACCGCGCAGCCTTTGTAGTCGATACCGTAGTCAGTATTGTCGTAGCCAATACGCTTGATGGTGTCGCGCGCGACCTGGATGTAATCGACGTTTGCAGTGGTGGTGATTTCACCTGCCAACACGACTAGGCCGGTATTGCACAGCGTTTCCGCTGCGACACGTGCGTGGGGGTCTTGCGTAAAAATCGCATCCAAAATCGCATCGGAGACTTGGTCAGCGACCTTGTCTGGATGTCCTTCGGAAACGGACTCAGAGGTAAAGAGATAGTCTGAAGAGGTTGTAGCCATGATCACGTCCTATTTCTGGCAAGGCCAGAGGTGAAGTTAAGGAGGTGCGTTGCACCCCGTACCGACACCTGAATAGACGCTGGATTGGGCGCGACGCTTTAGCGGATTTATTTTTGTGTTGACGCAGCGTTTCAGCATTTGTCCAACACCGTCGCCCCGCAAGTTGTCGGTTAACTCAGCGACTTGATAATTATTTTAAGTCAAAACTACAAACAAATGGGCGATAATCCCTACATGATCTGGAACTTCACAAAAATGCACGGCGCCGGTAATGACTTTGTGGTCTTGGATGGGGTGCGCCAACCCATTGAAATGACTGCAGAGCGGGCACGTGCCCTCGCCCATCGCCAATTCGGCATTGGCTGCGATCAGATATTGCTGGTCGAACACCCCTCTCATCCCGAGGCGCACTTCCGTTACCGGATTTTCAACTCCGACGGCAGCGAAGTCGAGCACTGCGGTAACGGCGCGCGTTGCTTCGTAAAGTTTGTTCATGAGCAAAAACTGTCCTCGCGCAACCCCTTGCGGGCAGAGATCTCGACCGGACTGATTACCCTCGAAGCAATGCCCAACGGCGAAGTGGTGGTCGATATGGGTCAGACCCGTTTCGTTCCTGAGGCCCTTCCTTTTGATGTCACAGGCCTGGCTACACGCTTCGAGGGACAGGACACACTCTACGCGCTACCTCTTGAGACGCATACCGATCTTGGCAAAGTCACCGTCTGGCTATCTGCCGTCGCCATTTCCAACCCGCATGCGGTTCAGATTGTGGATGACGTAGATACGGCGCCCGTGTCCATTGTCGGCCCTTTAATCGAATCACACCCTCGTTTCGCACGTCGCGTCAATGCTGGCTTTTTGCAAATTGTCGATCGTCACACCGCCCATCTGCGTGTCTATGAACGTGGTGCTGGCGAGACACTCGCGTGTGGCTCAGGCGCTTGTGCCGCTATTGCAGCCGGTATTCGCCGTGGTGTATTGGACTCTCCCGTGCGCGTTCGCACGCATGGCGGCTGGCTCACCATTGCCAGCCATGGGGATCAGATGCGCATGACGGGTCCTGCCACCACCGTTTTTTCCAGCACCATCGACATCGATCGCTTGGTCGCCTCTATCCCCTCCTCAATTAGTCACACAACATGACCGACTCACTGCACCCTCACACTGTTGCCAAATTTCTCCAAGAACACCCTGAATTTTTTGTCCAGTACTC
This sequence comes from Bordetella parapertussis, assembly GCA_945862495.1. Taxonomy (GTDB): domain Bacteria; phylum Pseudomonadota; class Gammaproteobacteria; order Burkholderiales; family Burkholderiaceae_B; genus Zwartia; species Zwartia parapertussis_G. The sequence goes on from CAMAYM010000004.1 coordinate 43,922, forward strand.
GGAGTTATTTTCTACGCTTGAGGTTCCCCACCCACATCAGGCGCGTACCATTTCACTCGGTGAGCGTCAGATCATGACCTTGCGTGAACGCCTGCGCGACTTTGAATTCAGGCTCGCGGACTTGGTGCGTAACGCCGCGCTCAATGAAATCACAACTGACAAGCTCAATCGCTGGTGTGTGCGCATGTTGGCTGAGCCATCACCCTTACGCCTGCCTGGCGAAGTCGCACTGGGGCTCGCCGAACAATTCAACCTCCAAGAAGTCGCCCTGCGCGTTTGGGGACTCGATTTGCCCGCCGACGGTGTTGGCGCTCCCGTAGGTGAAGAAGTACACACTTACGCCAACGGCCTTGTTAATCCTTACTGCGGCAACGACACCGCCCTCACTCCAGCGAGCTGGCTACACGCTAAACCTGCTTCGCTCGCGGTTCTGCCGCTCCGTTCCGCGGTGGGGCAACCCGCCTTTGGCTTATTGGTCCTAGGTTCGGACGATCCCGAGCGCTTTGGTCCCGACATGGGTGTTGCATTTCTGCAAACCGTCAGCATCCTCGCCAGCTCAACGCTTTCACGTCTCAAGCCCGCTGGCACCCCGCTGCGCGCAGCCGACGACGCCTGAATACGCTCCCGCGCATGTCTGACCCGACGCCGCTGACAGATCCGTCTGATCCCATTGCGGTCTGGCTCAAGCACCTCGAGGTCAACCGCCGCTATTCCGGACACACCCTTTCGGCCTACCGGCGTGACCTGCAACAGCTTGTCACGCTGGCCGATGGTAAACCGCTCGATCAGCTGGTTAACGGAAACATCCGACATTTTCTCGCCCGTCTGCATGGCCAGGGACACAGCGCCCGAAGCCTGGCGCGCATGCTCGCCGCTTGGCGGGGATTTTATAAATGGTGGGCGCCTCAGAGTCAGATGGCAGCCAATCCTGCGGCGGATGTCCGCGCTCCCAAGGCCGCACGCGGCCTACCCAAGGCGCTCTCCGTCGATCAAACGCAGGCGCTCCTGGAGGCGCCTGCGCTGGTCACAATGACCGACCCGGCTTCGCTGCGTGACCGCGCCATGTTTGAGCTGTTTTACTCAAGTGGTTTGCGACTCTCCGAACTTGTCGGTCTTGATGTCGACTACACACAAAGTAAAACCTACAGCTCAGCTGGCTGGATCAATTTGAGCGATCGCGAGGTCAATGTTTTGGGTAAAGGCGGCAAGCGCCGCAGTGTCCCCATTGGCACCCAAGCCCTCGAATGTTTGGTGCGCTGGCTTGAGTCCCGTCAACAATTTGTCCGCCCTCAGACAAGCGAAACCGATGCTGCAGCCCTTTTTATTGGGGTGCGTGGTGGCCGAATCAGCCCGCGCGTCGTGCAAAGTCAACTGACCAAGCTGGTCAAGCTGGCAGGCTTGCCCACGCATGTTCACCCCCACGTCTTACGTCATAGTTTTGCCAGTCACGTTTTACAATCCGCACAAGATTTGCGGGCTGTTCAAGAAATGCTTGGCCATGCCAATATTTCTACGACTCAGCTCTATACCAAGCTGGATTTTCAGCATTTAGCCAAAGCTTACGACTCCGCGCACCCGCGCGCCGGAAGAAAAAGCGAATAAAAACATATGGTTATGTTTTCAAAACTTATCGGCGCTTGCCAGGGGCTTGAAATTTGGCCCATCCACCCCATATATGTGTGTGATGTTTAGGCGTGTTGCTCAAATTGGCGATCAGATTAAGATGACATTTTCATGTCAGCCTAAATCTTTAGAATGTTTGCCGGAAGGCTTAGGCTGTGCTGTAATCCGGCGTTCGCGTTAGGTCTGATCACTCGCCTAATGCCCTGCTTTTTTACCCGTTTTTGAAGTTAACCTGATCATGAACTCCCCTCGCAGTATCGACCAAATGGTCCCCGTCACCATCCTCACCGGCTTTCTCGGCGCAGGAAAAACCACGCTTTTAAAACGCATCCTGACGGAGTACCACGGTAAGCGTATCGCGGTCATCGAAAACGAATTCGGACCCGAAAGCATCGACAACGAACTTCTCGTCCAAGATCAGGAAGAGGAAATCATCGAGCTGTCTAACGGTTGCGTCTGCTGCACCGTGCGTGGCGATTTGATGCGCACCTTGATTGACCTGCGCAAGCGCCACGAAAGCGGCGAATTGAAATTTGAACGCGTGATTATTGAGACGACCGGCATGGCCAACCCAGGTCCGGTGTGCCAGACGTTTTTCATGGACGATGACATTGCCGAGTACTACCGCCTTGACGCGGTGGTGACGATCGTCGATGCCAAACACGGCATGGAAACACTCGATGAGCAAGAAGAAGCACAAAAACAAGTCGGCTTCGCAGATCGCATCCTAATCTCCAAAAAAGATTTGGTGACTGAGGCCGAGTACGCGGCACTGCGTCGCCGCATCGTCAATATGAACCCGCGTGCTGCGATCGAGGCTGTTAATTTCGGCGATACCGATCTGAAAAAGATCATCGATATCAGCGGCTTTAATCTCAACACCATTTTAGATATCGACCCGCTATTTCTGGCCGATGATCATCCCGACGCCGCGCATGATCATGAGCATGATCACAGCCATTGCGATCACGATCATGGACACTGCGATCATGAGCACGGACACGATCATGGACATGATCACGCACCTACCCACGATCACGGTCATGATCACGATGCTGCGACCTGCACCAATCCCGACCACAACCATGGTCACCAGCACGCCAAGCCCGCGCACAACGACAACATCGGTGCGTTTGTTTTCAAGTCAGACAAACCCTTTGATCCAGAACGTCTCGAAGAATTTCTCGGTGGCGTCGTTCAGGTCTATGGACCCGATCTGCTGCGCTACAAGGGCATTCTTTACATGAAGGGCATCAATAAACGGATGCTCTTTCAAGGCGTCCATATGTTGATGGGTGCCGAACCCGGCAAACCCTGGCTCGCGAACGAAAAAAAGAACACCAAAATGGTCTTTATCGGACGCAAACTGCCTCAAGAAATTTTTACCAAAGGTCTGGAACAGTGCCTGGCCAAGTAGTCTCTCTGCGTTCTTGCGCTGAGCTTAATTAATGGAGTGTTTTTAATGGTAACCAAGGCAGCAAAACCCGCAGCAAGCAAGGCGACTGCAGCAAAAGCCCCCGTATCCAAACAGGCCGCGGCCGCTAAAAAAGTAGCCCCCGCACCGGCAAAAACACCCGCTGTTGCCACCAAAGCGGTGCAAAAAAAGCCGGCGCTCTCTGGCGACATGTCAGAAAACAATTTGCCCACTGAGGCTGAGTTGTTGAAAATGCCTGAGTCCGATTACATGAACGAGCGTCAGCTCGGCTTTTTTCGCGATCGTCTCAGACAACTCGAGCAAGAGATCCTCAGCAACGCCGGTGCGACCACAGAAAATTTGCGCGAAACGCAATTTGTGCCTGATCCCGCTGATCGAGCCACGATCGAAGAAGAGCACGCACTCGAGTTGCGCACACGCGATCGTGAACGCAAGCTGCTGAAAAAAGTCCAACAATCCATCGTGCGTATCGACGGTGGCGAGTATGGCTGGTGCGAAGAAACAGGTGAACCAATTGGCTTGCGTCGCCTGCTTGCACGCCCAACCGCAACCCTTTCTCTCGAAGCACAAGAGCGTCGGGAAATGCGACAGAAAATGTTTGGTGACTAATACCTGGATGTAAAGCCTGCGTTGAGTCTGCATACATTTCCCCAAGAGGGCACACTTGCTTCACCACGAGTGTGCCCTTTCACTTTATAGTGAATATCGCAGCTCGGTATTTATTTTTCAGACAAGCACCTATACAAGCACTGAAGGTCACGCATATGGAACAGTTTCACGGCACCACTATTGTTTGCGTCCGACGCGGCAATCGCGTTGCACTTGGCGGAGACGGTCAAGTCACGCTTGGTAACATCATCATCAAAGGGACTGCGCGCAAAATTCGCCGTCTCTATCATGACAAAATTCTCGCAGGCTTTGCCGGTGCGACAGCCGATGCATTTACGCTCCAAGAGCGTTTTGAGGGCAAGCTCGAAAAACACCAAGGCAACCTGATGCGTGCTGCGGTCGAACTCACCCGCGACTGGCGGACCGACCGCGTGCTGCGTCGCCTCGAAGCTATGTTGATCGTGGCCGATCGCGAGCACACACTGGTATTGACCGGCAATGGTGACGTGCTCGAACCTGAAAACGGACTCGCCGCCATTGGCTCAGGTGGTGCGTACGCACAATCCGCCGCCATGGCGCTCTTGCGTCACACCGAGCTCGCTCCCGAAGTCATCGTCAAACAGTCGCTCGAAATCGCCGGCGACCTTTGCATCTATACCAATCAACAGCACCTGATTGAAACACTGGAATAATCATGTCAGCCTCCACCATGACACCTAGCGAGATCGTGTCCGAACTGGACAAATACATCGTTGGTCAAAACCGTGCCAAACGCTCTGTCGCCGTCGCCTTGCGCAACCGTTGGCGCCGTCAGCAAGTCGCCGAGCCTCTGCGTCACGAGATTCATCCAAAAAACATTCTGATGATTGGCCCCACCGGCGTCGGTAAAACCGAGATCGCTCGCAGACTCGCCAAGCTCGTCGATGCGCCCTTCATCAAAATCGAAGCGACCAAATTCACTGAAGTCGGTTATGTCGGCCGCGACGTCGACACCATCATTCGTGACCTCGCTGAGATCGCAATCAAACAAACGCGCGAACAAGAAATGAAGCGTGTCCGCTCGCTCGCCGAAGACTCCGCAGAAGACCGGATTCTCGACGTCTTGCTAACACCTCCACGCGCGGCAGACGGCTCACCGATTCGCGAAGAAACCGCGACACGCCAGACCTTTCGCAAGCGTTTGCGCGAGGGTCATCTCGACACCACAGAGATTGATATCGAAGTCGCGCAGCCCACGCCACAAATGGACATCATGACCCCACCGGGCATGGAAGACATGGCCGAGCAACTCAAGGGCATGTTTGCAGGTCTGTCACGCGACAAAACCAAGTCACGCAAAATGACGGTCAAAGAAGCCTTCAAGCTGTTGGTCGACGAAGAAGCTGCTAAGCGCGTCAACGAAGAAGATATCCGTTCAGTCGCAATTCAAAAAGTTGAACAGCACGGCATCGTCTTTCTCGATGAGATCGACAAAATCGCTGCGCGCCAAGAGTCCGGCGGTGCAGATGTGTCACGCCAAGGTGTTCAGCGCGACTTGCTTCCCTTGGTTGAAGGCACGACCGTCACCACCAAGTACGGCATGATTCATACGGATCACATCTTGTTTATCGCCTCTGGTGCTTTTCACCTCTCGCGTCCCTCTGACTTGATCCCTGAACTCCAGGGTCGTTTTCCAATTCGCGTCGAGCTCGACTCGTTGACCGCCAAGGATTTTGTTCAGATTCTTTGCGATACCGACGCCTCTTTGACCAAGCAATACACCGCCCTGCTCGCCACTGAGTCTGTGCATCTGAACTTTACCGAGGAAGGCGTGGCACGGCTCGCAGAACTCGCCTTTGACGTTAACGAGCGCACTGAAAATATCGGTGCCCGCAGACTCTATACGGTGATGGAAAAGTTGTTAGAGGACTTGTCCTTTGATGCCACCAGCAGCAGTGGTCAAACAATCGTGATTGATGCGCGCTATGTCAACGACAAGCTCGCAGAAGCCGCAGCCAGTCAAGACCTTGCGCGCTACGTACTCTAACAATGCGTTTTCAACGCCCCTCACACTTCTAGGACTTTTATGAGCACTCGACTTTCGATCATCGCAACCCGCACTGGAGACGATGGCTCAACAGGCTTGGGAGACGGTACGCGTGTACCAAAAGACAGTGCACGCGTTCAAGCCATGGGAGATGTGGACGAACTCAATAGCTGTCTGGGTGTGCTGTTGGCGGACGATGTGCCCGCAGACATTGCTTCGGCAATCGCCCCCGCGCAACACGTATTGTTTGACCTCGGCAGTGAGCTCGCCGTACCCGGTTATTTTTTGATGAAAGTCGAACAAGTCGCGTATCTGGATGAGCAGCTCAGCGTCTTTAATGCGCGGCTCGCGCCACTCAAGGAATTTATCTTGCCAGGTGGCACGCGCGCCGCATCACTTGCGCACGTTGCCCGTAGCGTCTGCCGACGCGCCGAACGCTCGGTCGTGGCCCTGCATCACGAGACGCCCTTGGGACCCTTGCCACAGCAGTACCTCAACCGACTCTCGGATTTATTGTTTGTTTTGGCAAGGTGCCTGAACCAAGCGGCAAAGCATCCTGATTCGCTTTGGAAGCGAGACTAGTTGTTAGACTAACGCGTCTCGACACGCTCACGTAGCGCAAGAAACAGTCTGATCAAAATAATCGTCTCCGGGACTCCAGAGATGTACGCATCGTAGTAATCAAAGCTTGTCTCGGCAACGCCGGGATCAAAACCTGAGAGCCCATCTAGATAGGCATACACTTGCCACGCAATCAAGGGCAAGAGCCAAAGCGTGCGACCTTTATCCACCGCTTGCTTTTTAATCAGCCAATACGCAAGGCCCATGAACGCTGCGATAAACAGCACAAACAAACCCATCGGAATGCTGAGAAAGCCACCGCTGTCTTCCAGAAACTCTGCCGCTGAGTTTGTCAGAAAATACGCCCCAATATTGAAAAAAGAGACGTAAAAATACATTTTCCAGAGCTCGGCTGGATTGTCAAAGGCCTTGAGTTTGACCGGTGCAACATCTGGGGTGGGAGGTGCGGTGACCTTAGGCGCTTCTGGTGGTGAAGAGGCTACAGGCGCGCTTGGTGTAACCGATGGTATGTCACTCGACGCCTCCATTGCGCGCCCACAGGCATGACAGAAACGAGCATCTGCTGGATTTTTAGTACCACATGCGGTGCAAAACGACATCACTTTCCTCTTCTCAGATCAAATCAGATCAAATC
>CAMAYM010000005.1 GCA_945862495.1 Bordetella parapertussis
CTCATCGACGACGGGCGCAGAGACCAAGTCATAACGTTCGAACGCACCAGCAGCTTCCGCATCGGAGTCAAGCGGACTCAGTGATAAGTAGTCTGTACTCATCACCTCGCTCACCTGAGTCTCGGGCTCATTGACGAGCAGAGAAGACAAGGTCAGTGTGCCTAAAAGTTTGTCTGCACGATTCACAACAAAGACTTGGTCTGTGTGATCGGGTAACTCGGGTAGACGTCTGAGGTAGCGTAAGACGACTTCGAGAGAAACGTCCTCTCGCACGCGCACCATTTCAAAGTCCATGATCCCGCCAACGCTATCGTCGGGATAACCCATGGCTTCGATCAGTCGGGCGCGCTCTTCGTCGGTCAGTCCTTTTTGAACCTCCGCCACAACGTCGGCAGGCAAGTCAGGTGCAATGTCTGCCAGCTCGTCGGCATCCATGTTCTCGGTGGCCGCCACCAAGTCCTGACGGTCCATCGCCTGAATAAGCGACTCGCGAACCCAATCGTCGACTTCAAGCAAGACGTCTGCATCGTATTCGGCACTGACTAAGCGCCAAATCAGCTGGCGCTCGGTCTTTGGCAAAGAACCGAGGATAAAGGCAATGTCTGCAGGGTGCAGGTCATTGACGAGCGCGGAGAGTTCGGCTTCGTGCTGACGATGAATCAGGCTCTCGACTAACTCTGCGCGCTTATCACCACCCTCTTGACGATGCGCGAGATTTTCGACCACCTCATGTCGATGAAGCAACTCCTGCACCTTGGTCAGCGCAAGCTGAGCATCCTCTGGATCGAGGCGCCTAACAGTTGCTTGTGGCTCGACAGGGGTTTGCGTCATGGAGGTACGCCATAGGGGTTTAGGTGACGAGCTTTACTAATGCATAGCCGCCGAATGCTAGCAGTATAAACAGGATCACGCCCAAGCCCACCACACGAGGTCCTGCTTGACGGATCTGAGCGAAACGCGTTTCGATACCGAGCGCCGTCATGGCCATTGTGAGGACAAAAATGTCCAGTGCGCGCAATGCTTGCAAAACATGGGGTGGAATGATGTTTGCAGAGTTGATAAGTGCCAACACCAGAAAGCCAATTGCAAACCACGGAATGGGCAGCTTGGGGCGTGCCTCACCTGCTTTGGCCTGTGCCGCGGCGGCGCGTTGAAGCCAGAGCCCCAGAATAATCAGCACTGGAACCAGAAGCGCAACACGGGTCATCTTGACAATGGTGGCGACTTCGGTGGTGGCCGCATCGATGTTGCTGGCCGAGGCCACAACCTGAGCGACTTCGTGCACCGAGCCGCCAAGAAAGATACCGAACGCCCGAGGATCCATATTCATCCAGCCCGCTTGATACAGAATCGGGTAGAGGAACATTGAAATCGTGCCAAAGAGCACGACCGTGGCAACTGCCACGGCGGCTTTGTGGGGAGCGGCCTTTAGGGTGGACTCAAAGGCGAGGACGGCCGCTGCACCACACACGGCGCTACCCGCTGAGGTCAGCATCGCGGTGTCTCGGTCAAGTTTGAGCAACTTGGTGCCAATCAGTGTGCCTAAAATTAGAACGCCTAGGACGATCCCCACCGAGACCACCAAGCCCGGCAAGCCGACCTCGATAATTTGCTGGAGGCTGACGTTCAGACCATAAAAGGCGACGCCCACGCGCAGCATCCGTCTGGCGGTGAAGTGCACGCCAACGCCCCATTCGGCAGGCATATTGCCGCGCATAAAGTTGCCGTACAGCATGCCGCACACAATGCCCACCACAAGCGGGCTAAAACCGAGTGTTTTAATAAAGGCGATGCCGGCCAGTTGGGTCACTGCTGCCGCCATCAGTCCAACAAACAGCACGCCGCTGAGTCGATCACGCCAAGGGGAAACGTTTGTAGTTATAGGTGTAGACATACCGATCCGGCCAGCTGGTTGCAAGTGACCGTGATACTAACCCGAACCATCGACCCTCACCAAGAGATCGTTTGCAGAGATCAGCGTGCCCCCGATTGCACTCACATTTGCGGACGTGTGAACCAGTTTTCGGCCAGTTTGACCCAATAGGTGGCGCCTAGCGGCAACAAGTCATCGTTAAAGTCATAGGAGCCGTTGTGCAACATGCAGGGGCCGAGGCCGTGCCCCGCGTCTCTGTGTTCGCCTAGGCCATTGCCAATCCAGACATAGCAACCAGGGACTTCTTGGAGCATAAAGGCGAAATCTTCGGCGCCCATCGTCGGTGTCACGTGGTCGTCGACCTGCGCTTCGCCGACAATGCTGCGCAAGACGGTCGCACAAAACGCGGACTCGTCAGGGTGATTGATCGTGGGAGGATATTTACGGATAAAAGAGAAGTCCGCCTCTGCACCCATGGCTGCAGCGGAGTGCTGGATGATTTCACGCATCCGTTGCTCAATCAGGTCCAACGTTTCAATGGTGAAGGTTCGGACCGTGCCGCGCATATCGGCTTCGGTTGGAATCACGTTGTCTGCGCTACCGGTATGAATCTGGGTGATGCTCAGTACAGCGGCCTCAAGAGGATGACGGTTGCGTGTGATGATGCTTTGGAGTGCCTGAGCGATATGCACAGCCGTCATGACGGGGTCAATGCCGAGTTGTGGCATACCGGCATGGGCACCCTTGCCACGCACCTTGATATGGAACTGGTTGCTGGAGGCCATGATTGGGCCGGCGGTCAGTCCAAATTGACCCACAGGTAAACCTGGCCAGTTGTGCATACCAAACACGGCTTGCATGGGAAATTTTTCAAAGAGGCCGTCTTCCATCATGCGCTTGGCGCCTGCACCCCCTTCTTCGGCGGGTTGAAAAATGACGTAAACCGTGCCATCAAAATTTTTGTGTTCTATTAAATACCGCGCGGCACTTAACAACATAGCGGTGTGGCCATCATGGCCACACCCATGCATTTTGCCTGGGTGTTGGCTGGCATGGGCAAACGTGTTGAGCTCTTGCATGGGCAGAGCGTCAAGATCCGCGCGCAGTCCAATCGCACCTGTGCCGGGAGAGCGTCCCTCAATGATGCCGACTACACCAGTGCCACCCAGTCCGCGATGGATCGGGATGCCCCATTTTTGGAGTGCTTCCGCGACCACATCCGCTGTACGTTTTTCTTCGTAACAGAGCTCGGGATGCGCGTGGAGATCTCGGCGAATTGCTTGAATTTCGGACTGCCAATTGAGAAAGGGCTCGAGAAGTTTCATGCAAATCACTTTAAATGAGTATGTCTGACGGTATTATCGATCTAAACCGTTGCCACTTCAGAATAACCCCCACCAGCAACCAGACTATGCAATATCCTTGGACTCAACATTACCCTCCGGGCGTGCCCGCTGAGATTTCAACGCAACATTACGTCTCTCTGGTCGATTTGCTTGATCGCGCCTGTCAAACACATGCGCAGCGGACTGCTGCCAGTTCGTTTGGGGTGTCTTTTAGTTTTCAGAATCTCGATCACCAGGCCCAGTGTTTTGCAGGCTGGCTCCAGTCCCTAAGTTTGCCGCAGGGGTCGCGTATCGCGCTCATGATGCCCAATGTGTTGCCCTATCTGGTGGCGTTGCTTGGGACATTGCGGGCAGGCCATGTGATTGTGAACATCAACCCGCTATGCTCGCCCAGAGAACTTTCAAATCAATTAAAAGATAGTGGGGCATGCGTCATCGTGGTGCTTGAAAGCGTTGCGCGGACCTTGGAACAGGTCACGGACTGCCCTGGGTTAGCACATCGCGTCGTGGTGCCGCCCGGTGCGATGTTGGGTGGTTTGAAAGGCTTAGTCGTTAATTTGGGCGCTCGTTATGTGCGCAAGCTTGGGCCTGAGAAGCCTTTGCCTGGCGCTCAGTCTTGGGAGTCTGTGCTTGCGGCTGGTAAACGGCATCCGTGGGTGGCACCGATCTTATGTCTGGATGATTTGGCGGCGTTGCAGTACACGGGTGGCACGACCGGTGTGCCAAAAGCGGCGATGTTGACCCATGGCAACTTGGTGGCCAACGTTTTGCAAGTTGAGGCCGTCGCCAAGCCCGCGTTACAAGATTTGCTTTCCAGCCCACTCACCATGCTGACGGCACTGCCGCTTTATCACGTGTTTGCGATGACGGTGTGCGGGTTTTACGCGATGCATGCGGGCATGAAGAGTGTGTTGGTGATCAATCCCAGAGATCGTGCCTCGTTGATGTATGCGTTGCGAAAAGAGCCCCCCCATATTTTGCCGGGCATTAATACTTTATTTAACGCGCTTATCCATGACCCGCGGTTTGCTCAGCTGGATTTTTCAAGGCTGCGTTTGGCGTTCGGGGGTGGCATGGCGATTCAGCGGCCTGTGGCCGAGCATTGGCACCGCATCACCGGGCGACCGTTGATCGAGGGCTATGGCTTGTCTGAAACGTCACCTGTCGTGGCGGCGAATCCGACCAATGCAAAGGAGTATTCGGGTAGTGTGGGTTTGCCTTTGCCCTCCACAGAGATTTGCATTTTGGATCAAGAGGGTCAACGCGTCGGGGTGGATGTCGAAGGGGAAATTGCGGTGCGCGGGCCTCAGGTAATGAGAGGCTATTGGCAAGCCCCTGTTGATACTGCTGCAGTGATGACCGCAGACGGTTTTCTACGGACTGGCGATATCGGTCGCATGGATGCACGCGGGTATGTCTATATTGTTGATCGTAAAAAAGACATGATTTTGGTGTCAGGTTTTAATGTGTATCCGAACGAAGTTGAAAGCGTTGTGTGCGAACTACCAGGTGTACTGGAGTGTGCAGCGGTCGGTCAGCCAGATCCTCATTCGGGTGAGGTCGTGAAATTATTTGTGGTCCGTCATGATCCTCTGTTGGATGAGGCGGCTATCCATGCCTGGTGCCAACAACAGTTGAGTCGTTACAAGTGTCCAAAAGTGATTGAGTTTAAAAATGAATTACCCAAAAGCACGGTTGGCAAGATTTTGCGCCGCGCGCTAAGGGATACGTCCTGATGCTATTTGCGCGTCTTGGGTTACCAGAGGCTTGGGAGGCCCGCGCGCGTTTCACGTTACTGATGATGGACTTGAGGGACGGCGAGTCCTTTATCAGGTTGTGGGAGCGTTGGAAGCACGATCCGAGGCGCCCCGATCGCCTTCACGTTGTGGCACTGAGCACGTCTTTGGTTGATGCGTCCGTCTTGCGTGCCCGATTGCTTGCTCAAATGCCATTGTCGCTCCACGCGATGGTCGAACAGCTAGCCGCACAGTGGCCATTAAGTTTACCAGGTACGCACAGGCTGGATTTTGAGGGGCTGGCGGTGACGCTCACGATCGCCGTAGGTCCGCCGGCTGTGACCCTGCCGCGTTTGGCGGTTGCAGCAGATGCCATCTGGAGGGGCGAAGAGGTCCCCGCCGAGTTCCCAGACCACCGCCTGCGTGCGTCCGTCAGTCCAACAGACAATATGCTGAGACTGACAATTGATCCACATGAGGCCAAGCACGCGATTGTGGTGGGGGCGGGCATTGCAGGGGCGAGTGTGGCGCACGCCTTGGCGTTGCGAGGTTGGCGCGTACAAGTGCTAGATCTATCTGTACGCCGACAGCGAGAGCACGCTGCGCACGTGGCTGCGGCATTGACACCGATGGTGACGCGCGATGACGACATGCGAGCCAGGCTTTCGCGTGCAGGGAGTCTGCGGGCACACGCACGTTGGTCGCAACTCAGCGAAGACATCTTGTGGCAGTGCGGTGCGTTACAGCTTCAGCGACTAAGTGGTCGGATTGTTGATTTAAAGTCTATTGTTGAGGGCCTTTCGTTTCCAACTGAATGGCTCCGTTTTGTGGATACGGCCGAAGCGAGCGACCTTGCCGGGTTAAAGCTAAATCGTGGCGGATTATTTTTTCCGACGGCAGCACGTATCCGACCGGAACGCTTGATCGAAACGCTTCTCGCGAACCAGGGCATTGAGCGGCTGGAGGTGCATGTCGAGCGCGTGGAAAGCGCCGATGGACAGTGGCATGCTTTGAATGCGCAAGGGGAGACATGCGCCGTTGCGCCTCGACTCATTTTGGCGGGCGCTGTCGATACTCAGGATATCTTGCGTCGCAGTGCCTTGCTGGCACCCCGCACGCGTCTATCCGAAATGCATGCATTGGGAGGTGAAATCACCTTGTTGCCTGAACGTATTCTGTCAGGCGGGCCACGTTGTATTGTTTCAGGGGACGGCTATATTTTGCCGTCTTTAGACGGCCAGTGTGTGGTCGGCAGCAGCTATGTGCATGGCGGGCAAGGTATGGCGCCCACGATGGTGGGCGCATTAGGCAACATCGAGCGGACGGCTGATTTGCTTGGGCAAGCGCAACTGCCTGCGATGTTTAACAACCTCGGTCAGGCGCGCTTAAAGGGTTGGGCCGGTCGGCGCGCTGTTTTACCTAGCCGTATACCGTTTGTTGGACCTCTTGCAGATACGGAGGGGCTGTGGGTGGCGACTGGTTTTGCTTCGCGAGGACTCACTTGGTCGACTCTGGCGGGAGATCTGATTGCTGCGGCTTTAAACGGCGAACCTTTGCCCTTGGAACGGGATATAATGGACAAAATTAGTCAAACTTAGACAAAATCAAAAAAAAGCGCCTTTTGTCGCTTTTCATACGCGCTGAACATGCACCTAGAATCGCTAAAACTTGTCGACACGTTACCTTCGAGGATCGTTTTCGACGCAGGTGCGGGAATGAAACTGGTCGTTGAGCCGCACGCTCCCGGTGTGTTCCGGGTTCGCTGTGGACTACCAGAAGCCGTCGCCGCAGATATTTTGCCTGGCGCCCGCGCCCGTGCGCATGCGGATGTCTTGTTGGCGCGTCCCGAAGCAATCGGCGAGGCAGTACTGCAGCCTATAAACGGTGGTCCCAAAGGTTGGAGTCTCGTTCAAGGCGATACGACGCTTGCCATCACGATCAACCCCTTCAGGCTTCAGGTACAGCGCTTAGGTAAAGTGACCTTGTCCTTGTCCGAAGGCGGCATCGCACTTCAAAATGCGTTATGGACGGTTGGTTTTGATCTTGCACGTGACGAAAAGATTTTTGGTCTAGGCGAGACGACGGGCGACCTGGATCGCCGGACAGAAACGATTATTTCAGATGTACCAGAACATCGCGCCCTGCCTCTGGCATGGGGGCCTTCGGGCTGGGGCGTTTATGTCAATACGCTTTCTCGCGTCGAACATGATTTGGGCGCAGAGTCAGCATCGCAATACCTTATTGCCATCGAAGACAAAACGCTCGACTTGTTTTTGTTTGCGGCTGAGCCAGCGGAAATATTAAACCAGTACACACAACTGACTGGTCGCGCGGGCCAACCCTCCTTGTGGTCGATGGGCGTTTGGGTTGAGCAACACGATGGACACAGTGCTGCGCAAACCGCTGAGCTGATTGCTGAGTTTCGCAAACAAAATATCTCTGTAGATGGCGTGTTGCTGTTGCCGCCTGCTGCATGGACCTATCAGGACTCCAAGCTTTTACCCGAGTGGGATGCCGCGCGCTTTTCCAATCCAAAGCAAGCGATTGATGCGTTCGTCAAGCACGCGACCCATCTGGGCATGCATACGATTCCCGCAGTCGCGGTTGCGTCCACGACGTTTGGAGAGCTCGAAGACCGCGGCTGGTTGCTGTGCAACGAGAGCGGTGATGTCCATGTTTTTCCGGGTGTTGCGGCCACCGCTGGCCAAGCCTTTGGTTTGCTCGACCTGACCCATCGTGATGTGTTGAATACATGGTCTGAGCGCCATCGCCATCTTGCCGAAGAGGGTGTCGGCGCAACGGCATGTGATGTCCAATTTGATATTCCTGACAATGTGGTCGCGCGTGGTGGAGAAAGTGCTGCAGTGTTGCGCGCGCTCTATCCTGCCTTGGCAAGACGCGCCTTGTTTGATGCGGTTGCTGGCCACAAGGTTCCGCCCGAAGGGGTGGTGTTTAGTTCGGATCTTTTCCCTGGTGCGCAACGCTTGTTGTGGCAGAGCGCCCCACGTGTACCCAATACCTGGGCAGGTTTGCAGCAGACCTTGCGTTCAGCACTCGCGATTGGTGCGAGTGGTGTGCCAGTACAAATGCACGCCGTGGGCAACGCATCCGCACCTCTCGAGTCCATGACGCCAGAGTTGTATTTGCGCTGGCTGGGCATGGCAGTATTTTCTGGCAACTTCGCCTTTCAGTCGCACCCACAGCTTGTGCCGACTGCGTTCGATGAAACAACGCGCAGCCATGTGCAATCTTGGATGCAATGGCGTTATCGCTTGATCCCTTATGTGCTGGGCGCGATCGAAGACGCCGCCCGCACGGGCTTGCCTGTTCAGCGTTCGATGGCCTTGTCATTTCCCGCCGACCCAGAAGCACAGCGCTGGGATACGCAGTATCTCCTCGGCCCTGCATTGCTGGTTGCTCCCGCAATGCAGCCTGGCCAAGATATTCAGGTTTACCTTCCTGCTGGCGAGGCGTGGTGGGATCTCAATACCGGCTGGCGTTACGAAGGCGGCTCAGTGCTAACAGTGACCTGTGGTCTGGGGACCTTGCCCGTGTTTGGTCGCGAAGGTCATATGCTTTGTTTAGGACCCACCGCCAATCACACGGGTGAGTTCAACTCTGCCCGTATCTTGGACGAAGTCTGGATGTTTGGAATGCCTGTCCACAACCCTGTCGTGATGCGCAACAAGATTCGTGTGATGCAGATGCAGGGATCGAGCTATATCAAAGGGCTCGAAGGACTGAAGATCTCGCCCTCTGAAGGACTCGAAGTCAAACGTCGAGGCGCCGAAGTCCGCATCTCGCGCGCACGTTAGTGCTTAACGCTTAACCTCTTGCCATAAGCGCTGTCTTGGTGTCTGATGGGTTTCAATGTTTTTAATTGGAGCCCATAGACATGTCGACTATCCCTAGCGCTGATCCCCACGCACTTTACGCTCAAACCGTCTCAGAGACTTCCGCACGTATTGCTCGGGGAGAGTTGACGCACGCACAGGTACTGGAGTCGCAGCTCGGTCGCATCGCGGCGCGTGAGCCTTCTGTGCATGCTTTTAAATGGCATGATGCCGACCATGTTCGGTCGCAATTAGCCGCAGTGTCCTCGCGCTCTGAAAAACTGCCCCTCGCGGGTATCGCAATTGGTATTAAAGACATAATCGATACGGCCGATATGCCGACAGAGTATGGCTCGGCGGCCTTTGTGGCTAACCGTCCTGTCAAGGATGCAGCGATCGTCACGCAACTGAAGGCGGCTGGCGCGTTGATGATGGGTAAAACCGTCACGACTGAGTTTGCGAGCCAGTTTGCGGGGGCGACTGTTAATCCCCATAATTTTGCCCATACACCGGGTGGTTCATCGAGTGGTTCAGCGGCTGCGGTTGCTGATGGCATGTTGGGCTTGGCGTTGGGCACACAGACTGCGGGCTCGACGATTCGTCCTGCCGCTTACTGTGGCATCGTGGGTTTTAAAGCCACGCGCGGAAAGATTTCTCTTGAAGGCGTCAATCCTTTGTCGCCTACGCTGGATACGATGGGCTGGTTTGGACGTTCGGTTGATGACGTGAAGCTATTGGCTTCGGTGTTGTTGGGCGCCTCCAATGCTACGGAAAAATCCGGCACGATGCGTTTGGGCTGGTATCCGGGTCCAGAGGCTGCGCAGGCGGATGCGGATGCCGTTCAAGCACTCGAGCGAGCCAAGGCTGTGTTGCGTTCGCAGGGAGTCGAGCTTGTCGATGTGGAGGTGATGCCTGCCAAAGACATGATCGCGCTGGGTGAGTCCAATCGTATGATCATGAGTTATGAGATGAGCCGTTTTTATGAAAAGCTCTACCGCAACAAAGCGCCGCTCGGGGATTTGACGGTTGCGATGATCGAGTTTGGTTTGCAGATCACAGCTGCGCAGTTCGATGCCCAGCGTGCGCATGCAGAACGCTGCCGTCAGATGTTCGCGCAAGCGGCCAAGGGTCTTGATGCGGTATTGACACTCGCGTCTCCTGGTGAGGCGCCATTGACGCAAAATGGTACAGGTTCGCCGATGTTCAATCGCACATGGACATCAATTGGCGTCCCTTGTTTGGGCTTGCCTTTTGGCAAGGGAAAGCAAGGTCTTCCGCTTGCTGTTCAGCTTGTGGCGGCGGAAGGGCAGGACCATCAACTATTGGCCCTAGGTGAAAAAATCGAGTCTTTGCTGGCAAAGGGCTAGGCCGTTTGACAGCGCTAACTGAAAAAGCCATAATATCGGGCTTGGGGGCTGGTAGCTCAGTTGGTTAGAGCAGCGGACTTTTAATCCGTTGGTCGCGAGTTCGAGTCTCGCCCAGCCCACCAAGATTTGTTATTTAGCCTCGCATTTGCGGGGCTTTTCTTTTTTAAGTCCTTTAAATGAGGACTGTCGTTTCATCCCTGAGGCACCAATCACTTGAGATTTAGTATTTTTCCTGAAAGAAAATCTACTAACTCTTTTGCGTATTGGTTTAGGTAAAAATGGTCGCCCTCAAACCAATGCGTTTCAAAAGATCCGCTAGAAACGTTTTTCCAGTCATCAATCGCAGTCTCGCTGAGCCACTCATCTTGTCTTGAGCCAAGTGCGATGACAGGACACGCAAGTTGGGTCGTGATGGGAGATCTGTCGTAATGCTCGGACATTGAAAAATCCGCTCTGATCATTGGTAAGAGAAGCTCCAACAACTCTTCGTTTTGAAGAATGACCGAGGGGGTTCCGTTGTAGGTTGCCATTTGCTGAATAAACTCAGCATTGTTCAAGTGAGAAATGGGCGGGCGCAGGCTCGCTCTGGTGGGGTCTTGACGTCCAGAGACAATTAACAAATCGACACGCGTTCCAGTGCTTTGCAATCGTTTGGCCGTTTCATACGCGGCTAACGCACCCAGGCTATGTCCAAATAGAATCAGTGTTTCGTTGGACGAACAATACGGCTCAATGGCTTGCTGGGCTTGAGTGGCATAGTCCTCCATACTTGCGAGTAAATCTTCGGAAAAGCGCGTTTCTCTTCCTGGTGGTTGAATCGCGAAACCTTGAATATTATTCTGCAGTAATTTCCCCCAATTTCGGTAAACCGAGGCACCCGATCCTGCATAAGGAAAGCAGAACAACTTATGTTGACCGAGGTGTGTAGGGGTGATTGGGACGACCCACTTGGAAGACTGCTGCGACATAAGTTTTATTGAAAAGTTAAATTTTGTTGATTGTAAGCGAGAGGTTTAACGTGATCTATTTACCTTTAATGACGTAATACCTGCGCCAGCTAGGACCAAACTTTTCGCGCAGATGACTTGCAAGTGCATTCATGCAGTATACAAAGTTACATTTTTTTGCATTTTTTATTGTCAAAGTTTCTCGGTGGTGAGGTCTAATGCCTTAAGGGAGTGCCGGTAGCTCTCACATTAAGAAGATCCAACAATTGATGCAAAAGGGATTGTGGTATGGGACTATGTCAATACGAATAGGAAAATTTGATTTGAAAGTCGCAAACATCAGTGTGGATATTGCTGATAATGGTCTCGGTGTCCTCTTGACTCGTTTTGATCAAACAAAACATGGTGGAGAAGTGATGGTCGCAGATAGGCCGCTAGGCGCAGAAAAATGGCGAGGGAAAGAAAAAGCTGAGTTCCTAAGCGCTATAAGGCAATCTAAATTTAAATTACTTATTAAGTAAGATTTACCTCATTATCCAAGGCTGCTATTCACATGTTTCCTTCAGACTTTGTCTACGAGTTTTTTACCTTGTTGGTGATCCTTGATCCGATCGCGACGGTTCCTGTGTTTTTGGCGGTCACCTATGGTTTGAAATGGCGTGATGCACTCAAGGTTGCCATCACGGCGCTCGCGGTTTCTTTTGGGATCCTCACAGCCTTTATCTTTTTAGGCTTAGAGTTTTTAAAAGTGCTGGATATTCCTACTTCATCGTTTCAGCTTGCAGGCTCTTTTATTTTATTCACGCTGGGCTTGAGTATGGTGACAGGGAAAATGCACGAAGAGATTTCAAAGATGTCGCCTGATGCATCGATCATGGAGCGTTCGGTGTATCCGTTAGCGATGCCTTCGATCGCGGGGGCGGGTGCTATTTTGACTGTAGTGATGCTCAGTGATAACAATGCGCGCGTGATGACAGAACAATTACAAACGACATTCGTGGTGCTGTTGTGCTTGTCTATTCACCTTATCACGTTCATGGCGGGTGGCTTCATCATTCGTTATATCGGTATGATCGGCATACAAGTCACCACACGTGTATTTGGCTTGATGATTTGTAGTATCGCGGTCACGGGTATGGTGATCGCGATTAAGGAGAGTTTTGGGTTGAGTTGATCAGCAAGCTTTAGAACACATACTTTTTACCGACCGCAGTAGGGGCTAACACTTGATCCCCAAACGCATTAGACATCGCGGCGATAGCACGCCAGCCTGTGCAGTGACCAGCACCGATGAGTTTGAGTCCAAATTGTTTCAGATCCTCAACCGTTTCTGGGATGAGGGCCTCGTTTGCGCCAGAGAGATGAAAACCGCCAAACACTGCATGAATGGGTGTCTCAGGAAAGCGCGCTCGCGCATCCAGCATTACATTGATGACACCCGCGTGCGAACAGGCTGTAAAAATCACGAGACCCTTGTCTTTGACGTTGACGCCAAGCCAACGCTCATCAAGCAGTAACTCATCATTTTCCCACTGGCCTGCTGCATTTTTACGGACCTGACCTGGCAGTCCACGTTCGTAGGATGTTTGGCGAGGAATTTCGCCGCTTACACCAAACATATTGTCGAGCAGAGATACGGGCTCTCTATGAAGCGCGACCTCGGCACCTGCGGCAGTGAGTTGTTCAACGCTCGGGATATCGATCATTTCACGATACTTGCCGTTGGGCATACTGGCAGCCCGTTTGTGAAACATATCGGGGTGTCCGTAGAACGGGGTTTTCTTGCCGCCGTTTCGCTGTCGAATAGTGTTGAACGCCAATAGCAAAGCACCCGCGTGATCCCAGTGCCCATGTGAAAGCACGACGGATTGCACTTTGCCAAGATCGACGCCAAGGCGACTGACGTTGCGCTCAAAGGCGTAATCCTCTGGACCGGTATCGAACAGAACGGTGCGCTCCTGATTGCCTTTGCGAGCCGTAATCAGACACGACAGTCCATGTGCCGCGCAACACAGACAAATACCCGCCATCATTTGTCCACCTCGGCTAAACAAACCGACTGCTTCGCTCGTGACGCCAGCGGGTGTGGTGGAAAGCATATCGGTCGTGTTGTCGACCAAAATTTGTATCTCTAAGGCATCAACCGTATCTAGCAGCATGGGAAACTCCTGTGGGGGGCGTTAACAGTAACTTTAAAGATAAAGCATTCGTTTTTGTTGTGATGATAAGCGTAAACAGTGGTAAGGTTAAAAAAAACAGGAGAGACAAGATGTTCACCCGCACGTTACCTAAGTGTATTGCCGCTATTTTCCTATCCATTGCAGGCGCTTCATTGAGCGCCTCTCTGTTTGCTCAGACTGATAATTATCCGCAGCGCTCTGTTCGTATCGTCGTACCAGTCTCGGCGGGTGGCAGTACTGACAAAATCGCGCGCCTGATCGCGGAAAAACTCAGTACCGCCTGGGGTCAGACGGTCATTGTTGAAAACGTCACGGGTGCGGGTGGGGCAATTGGTGCGGCGCAGGTTGCGCGGGCCAAGCCCGATGGCTACACCCTTGTCTTGCATAGCGATGCGATTGTGCTCAATACAATCCTGATTAAAAATCCACCCTACACATTGAACGATCTGACAGGGGTGATGCGTTTGGTCGTCAACCCTCAGGTTTTAGTGTCGAATCCGAACTTTGAAGCCAAGACGTTCAAAGAGTATATCGAGTACGCCAAGAAAAACCCCGGCAAGTTATCGCTTGGCTTACCGACGAGCGGAGGCATTGCGCATATTGCTCATGAGGTATTGGCAAAGGCTGCAGGGATTAAGGTCAACTACATCCCCTACAAGGGTGGAGCGCCTGCAGCTCTGGATGCGATGGCTGGACATATTGATGCTACCGTGATTACGCTTGCCGCGGTCACTGAGCAGATCAAGGGTGGCAAGCTTCGTGCGTTAGCCGTCACAACGGATTATCGATCACCTGTTTTTCCAGATGTGCCCACGATGGCCGAGTCTGGTTATCCAGCAGTCAATATTGAAAGCTGGCAAGGGATGCTTGCGCCAAAAGGCACACCCACTGCCATCTTGGAAAAAATCAACAAGGATGTCGTGGCGATTGTCAAAGATCCGAACAATATCAAGCAAATCGAAGCGCTGGGTTTTAGCGTATCGACAAACTCGGTGCCTGCTTTTAATACGATGCTGCAGGATGTCCGTAAAAAATATGCCGACATCATCACGCAGGCCGGCATTGTGCAGCAGTGATTCAGCGATCAGTTGGGTGATGCGGCATGCGGGCTCTGAGTGAGTCGTAAATGGGCTCGCCATGCATGAGGTTAGCGACCAGGCAAGCGGCGACGCTTGCAACAATGAGTGGTGCGACAAGTGCGACGCTACCACTCATCTCTATGATGAGCAGGATGCCCGTGAAGGGGGCGCGGACCACGGCTGTGAAAAATGCGGCCATCCCCACCAGCGCAAATGCGATCGGATCAATCACAAAAGGCGCCGTCACTAAAAAATTTAGGCTTGTCGCAAATAGTGCACCTGAAGTGGCTCCTACAAGGAGCAGGGGGGCAAATAGGCCACCTGGTACACTCATCGAGTAAGAAATAGGACCCAGTGCCCAGCGCACCAAAAACAAGATGATGAGGGCATTGATGCTGAGTTGTCCGGCTAGTACCGCATTGACTTGTAGCTCTCCACCGCCGACCCATTGTGGCTGCCAGTAGGCAACGAGCCCGATCAGTGCGCCGAGGATGCCGGCTTTAATAATGGGTGAGACCTTTGGTGCAGTACTGCTAAAGAGATTGAGTCCCAGTAGAACGCTCTTGTTGTAGAGCACACCGAGTGCGCCCAGCCAGGCGCCCAGAAGTCCGTAGGCGACAAGCTCCGTGAGGTTCGAGGGCAACAATTTTGTGAAGTTGAGCTCAACCGCGTTACCAAAGTAGGCGCGGTAGACCGCGATGGCAGTCGCAACGGCAATCAGTGTGGCCAATAAACGTCGCATCGTAATGCGGTGTGCGACTTCTTCGATGACGAAGGCAACCCCTGCGAGTGGGGCATTAAAAGCAACAGAAAGTCCCGAGCCAGCAATTGCGGTGTAAAGCAAGCTTCGGTCATTACGGGTAAATCCAAACCATTTGCCGCATTGGGTGCCAATGACCGCCGCCATCTGAATGGTTGGACCTTCGCGGCCTAGGGCAAGGCCTGGCACCATGGCAAACAGACCACCGAGAAATTTGATGGGCAAGACGCGAAAGGAAGCGGGTGTGGCTTCCTCGCGCATGACGGCCTCGACGTGTTGTACGCCGCTTCCGGCTGCACTTGGGGCAAAGGTGACCAGCCAGCGTGCAATCCCGACGCAAAGTCCTACCACTACCATGGTGAGCAACCAGCCCGGAAGTCCGAAAAAGCCTTCTGCCTTCCATTGGGCGACGAGCTTGGCAAACCCCTGGCTGCCATGCAACAACATCCAGTGAAAGCTACCACCTACTAAACCAACAAGCGCACCAGCAAATGCGGAGACAAGTAATAACTGTGTCAGCCTCTGCGTGCTGGATGCTTCGGGATCTTCATCAAGTTTGGGTGGTGTGGTGTTCATGAGTGTCGGTAAATAACGGGGGTGTTTTTGATCGTACTGTAGGAAGAGCCGCTTTTTGGGAACAGCACTCGCTCAAATATGGCTTTTTCATTGCCAAGGTCGATTTGAAAAAATGGGCGGATGTCGTCAAGGCAGCAGGAATTAAGTCAGAGTAAAGAACTCGAGTGCGGCTTTTTTAAAGTCCGCAATCGGAGCGGTTGAGTGATCTTCTCGCCACGCCAGTCCAACGGACAAGCGTGGCGGTGTTTCTTTGAAGCGATGGTATTTGAGTCCTGGAAACTGCATGGAGGTTTGAGACTCAGGAACTGGCGCGCAGCCAAGTCCTGCAGCCACGAGCGCGAGTGCGGCGTGCATCGTTCTGACTTCGATAAACCCCGCAGGCTTGACCTGATGTCGCTGTAAATAATCCCGAAACAAACTGCGCGTACTGCGCTTGTCATCATGACTCGGATAGCCGATGAGGGTTTTGTCGTGCACGACGCTCACGGGTATTGCGGTTGTGCGGGGGAGTCTCCATTCCGCAGGCGCGGCAAGCGCATAGTGCTCGGTAAAGAGCCTGACGGTCTTGAGTGCCGGGTGATTGACGGGTTCGCGGACGAGTCCCACGTCGACTTGCTCTCCGACAACTGTATCGACCTGCTCGCGTGTCGTGTACTCAACGAGCTCGATACGCATCGCGGGATGTGCCCGTAGATAGTGCCGTAAAAGGTTAGGTAAAAAGGTGTAGGTGTGCGCGTGAAGAATCCCAAGACGTAGAATTTGTTTCTGTTGACTATTGGATTGTTGGACGACTTGGGCACATTGGTCAATGTCGCTGAGTATTTTTCTTGCGTGCTGAAGCAGCGCCATGCCTTCTTGGGTCAGGCTCACGCGCCTAGTGGTGCGATGCAGCAGTGTGGTCTGAAGCAGGCCCTCGAGCTGTTGAATATGGTCGCTCAGCGGCGGTTGGCTCATGCCCAACCGAGTCGCCGCGCGGCCAAAATGTCCCTCTTCGGCGACGGCGACAAAATAACGGAGTTTTTTGATATCGAGCATTATTCTGATTTTCAAATAAATAATGTCTTAATAATATATTGGACGCGCCTAATATGGCTAGGTAAACTTTGCTGATTCAGTGTGAGGAGAACACCATGGAAGTCAAAAAATTAACCGGTACGATCGGCGCAGAGCTTTTAGGCGTTGACCTGTCAAAAGATTTGTCCGCGGTAACGATCAAGGACATTCGTCAGGCT
Organism: Bordetella parapertussis; assembly: GCA_945862495.1. Taxonomy (GTDB): domain Bacteria; phylum Pseudomonadota; class Gammaproteobacteria; order Burkholderiales; family Burkholderiaceae_B; genus Zwartia; species Zwartia parapertussis_G. The sequence continues at coordinate 16,930 of CAMAYM010000005.1, forward strand.
TTGCTCGACAATCTCGTGATTTTTTTCCGTGACCAGACGCTGACGCCTGAGCAGCAGATTGCCTTCGTGGAAAAGTTTGGTCCGATCAGTACAACCCCCGTCTATCAAACTCATCCTCAATATCCTCAGATCATGCCTGTGGTGAAAGAAGTCACTGATAAAGATGTGATCGGGGACACTTGGCATACGGATGAGACTTACCATCCACAGCCACCGCTGGGCTCAGTGCTGTATGCCCGTCAGGTCCCTAAGGTGGGCGGTGATACGCTTTGGGCCAATCAGTATTTGGCTTACGAGCGTTTGTCTGATGCCATGAAAAAGCAGATTGAGGGCTTGCATGCGATCCATTCAAATGATTTTCTGAATGCCAATGCACGGCTGCGCAATAGCACGCGCTCAACCAAACTGCGTGAAGACGTGGGTCGCATCGACAGCCGTCATCCTGTTGTCCGTACGCATGATGAAACGGGTCGTAAAAGTTTGTTTGTGAACCAGCCTTTTACATTCTGTTTTGAAGGAATGACGCGCGACGAGAGCTTGCCGTTGCTTCAATATTTATATCAGATGAGCCATAAGCCTGAGCTGACATGTCGCTTCCGTTGGCAGCCAGGCTCGATGGCGTTTTGGGATAACCGTTGCACCATGCACTATGCCATCAATGACTACCCTGGTCAGCGTCGTGAAATGCATCGCATCACGATTCAAGGCGTGAGCCCAACATGAGTGCTGGACGCTTCTCAGGAACAGTGACGCTGATCACGGGCGCGAGCAAAGGGATTGGGCTCGCGACTGCCCAGCGGATCGCGAAAGACGGCGGCACTGTGATTGGTATCGCGCGATCTGCCGAGGGAGTGAATTTTCCTGGTCCATTTTTTACGGCCGATCTCATCTCGGAGTCAGAGACTGCGCAGGTGTTGACACAGATCACTGAGCAGTTTGAGATTGATCACTTGGTCAATAATGCAGGTAAGACCACGTCGAGTTTGTTGACGCAAACAACGTCCAAAGAGTTTGAAGAAATATTGCAGATCAATATGCGTGCACCGATGCAGTGTTTGCAGGCATGTTTGCCTGCCATGGTGCGCAAGGGGCGTGGACGTGTCGTCAATATTTCAAGTCGTGCCGCGCTGGGGATGGTGAAAAGAACTGCCTATGCAGGCGCCAAGAGTGGTTTGATCGGCATGACGCGCACATGGGCGTTAGAGTTAGGCGCACAGGGCATTACCGTTAATGCGGTCGCACCAGGTCCAGTCGCAACAGAGCTGTATTTGAAAAACAATCCGATGTCGCCTGAGGCGCGGGAGGCCTTTGCCTCGCGTATTCCGCTTAAGCGGGTGGGAACACCCGAGGAAATCGCTGGCGCGATTACGTACTTCTTGTCCGATGATGCGAGCTTTGTGACTGGACAAGTGCTGTATGTATGTGGAGGCCTATCGGTAGGTGCGACGCCTGTTTAAATTATAAGTTTTGTTTCATGATAAATAGAAAAGGGCCTGTCTTGAATTTGCAAGACAGGCCCTTTATTCATACTTGTTACTGAAGTAAAAATTACTCTTGTTTGATGCCCGATTTTTTGATCACGGCAGACCACTTGCTCACTTCGTCTTGGGTCAGCTTGCCCAGTTGAGCTGGTGTGTTGGGTGCAGCGGGTAATTCAAAGCCACCACCTTGGTAGGCCTTTTTGACCTCTTCGGTTGCCAGGGCTTTGTTGATTTCTTTGTTCAGCATATTGATGATTGCTGGTGGAGTGTCTTTTGGTGCATACACAGCGAACCATGCTGAGACATCAAAGCCAGGAACACCTGTGTCATTGATTGTTGGAACGCCTGGCGCAAAGGGTGTTTCTTTGGCAGAAGTCACAGCCAGCGCACGCAGCTTGTCAGAACGCACTTGACCAATGGCTGAGGGCAAGTTGTCAAACATGGAATCCACCTGGCCACCGACTAAGTCGATGATTGCCGGACCACTACCCTTGTAGGGAACGTGTAAAAGATCAATGCCGGCTTGAATCTTAAAGAGTTCGCATGACAGGTGAATGGATGAGCCAGAGCCCGAAGAGGCGCAAGACACTTTACCTGGATTTGCTTTGGCATAGGCAATGAATTCTTTGACGTTTTTAACGGGAAGCTTTGGGTTCACGACCAGGATATTGACAATCGTGGTGAGCGTCGCAACAGGTGCGAAGTCAGTCAGTACGTTGAAATTAAGTTTCTTGTACAAAGACTGGTTAATGGTGTTGGAAACTGAGCCAACATAAAGTGTGTAGCCGTCTGGCTTGGCTTTCGTCACGCCCTCGGCGCCGATGTTGCTGTTGGCACCTGCTTTGTTTTCAACAACAAAAGTTTGTTTGGTTTGTTCTGTGAGTGCTTTTGCAATGATGCGTGCTACGCGGTCTGTTGCACCACCAGGGGCAAAGCCAACCACAAGCGTCACGGGCTTATTTGGATAAGTCGGGGCCTGAGCATGCGCAGCGCCAGCAGACAAGATAAACGTTGCCGCAATGGCACTCGCTAAAGGTAAGAATTTCATAAAGGTCTCCAACAATGAATTGAACCAGAGCTGCTTAGGACAGCCAGGTCGATCGACAACAAGCCGCTCATCCTAACCGCTTTTGATGCGCTAAGCATTTGTAGTTTACCCTGTGACGTTCGCGCGACCACATATTCTGCTAATTGACGTTAAATCGTCATCTAATTGACGCTAATGCTTGCATTTTTGACTAATTCACTATTTGCCGCAGTTTGAGTGAAATTTTTTAAAAGTCGTATAGCTGTGCCGCGTTGTCTACGAGCACTTTTTTGATGGTCAGAGGATCGCCGGCCCATTTGGCAATGCGCGTTAACGCGGCAAAGTCATCTTCGGGTCTAGCGTGTTCGATCACATTAGGATCTCGTTTGACACCTTTGGGAGGCATGGGATGTGGCCAGTCCGTCCCCCACAGCATGCGGTCGGGATTGGCGTCAATGAGCGTGCGCGCAAAAGGCTCGCCATCCGGATAGCCTGGAAGCTCTGAAATACGGTAAGGCGCAGAGAGCTTGACGTAAACCTTGCCAGACTGAACAAGCGTGCATAACGCATCAAAGCCGGGTTGTGTCAGTGGCTTGCTCGCATCAAGTGTGCCAAAGTGATCGACGACTAGGGTGGTAGGTAGCTGACGAATGGTGTCTTGCATACCTGCAATCACATCGAGATTGGTGTAGACCTGAACGTGCCAGCCAAGAGGAGCGACTTGCTCGGCAGCTGCATTGAGTTGGCGCGCAGCAGAAGCGGGGTCGTTGTGTCCATGCGTTTCAAGGTTCACACGGACGCCTCTCACGCCAGCCGCATGAAATTTTTTCAAGGTGTCGAGAGAAAAGCTTTCATCGATCACCGCAACGCCTCGTCCGCGAGCCGGACCCCAAGACTCGAGTGCATACAGCATGCTTGAGTTATCTGTGCCATAGGGGCTGGGGTGTGCGAGCACCACGCGGTCAACTCCCATGGCGGCGTGCAGGGCATCGAGCGCCTCAAGTGTCGCAACAGCCGGTGTGTAATTGCGCTTTGCAGTAAAAGGGAATTGTTCCGCAGGGGGGAAAATATGGGTGTGGCAATCGCAGATGCCTGCTAAGCCGAGTGGTTTGAAATCGGCGGGTATTGTGATAGATGGTTGCATGTCGGAAGGTATGCTTGAAAGTATCGACAATTAATACTAACCACAAAACGACGCGAAGTCGACGCCGCTACAGAAAAACGCATCACAGTCTTGGAGATAACGATGGGTGAAATAAAAAACTTAGGATTAATTGGTTTGGGTGTGATGGGCGAGCCGATAGACTGTTGGAAAACTGTCGAGCAGGTCAGATCGTGGTTGATCTCAGCACATCGCCCGTCGCGCTTACACGGGAGTTGTATGAAAAATTTAAAGCGAAGGTCTGATTAAGACAGTCCCCGCGCAAGCATCTCAATGGCGCGCTGGCGTGCGGGACTGTCGTTGAAATCATCGCCAATAGATGACCAATCGGGATGCGCACGTGCAAGCGTCATAATTTTGGTCAGCGTTGGATTTTCAAGTGAAAGATGGGGCGCATGCTCAAGGCGTAGTGGGGTGAGTGCAGCATGTCCACGATGCTCAAGGCGATTGAGTAGCTGAATTTGTCTAAGGGCCATTATTTGCAAGATGGACTGATCGACGGTGAGTTCTCTGAAGCCACGCATTTTGCCGAGCACTCTGTCGCCCCATCGGTCGATGGCCTTCCATGCGCCACCGGCAATCGCGCCGATCGCCATACCCGTTCCGAGGCTGAGTCCCGCGCTCAATACATCAACGGTTGCGCCTGCGGCAGCACCTGCCGCAATCCCCATGCTGACGTGTACGCCAAAGTGTTGGAGTGCTTGAGGGCTGAACAGATCAAGTTCCCAACGACCTTCGTTTAGAGGCAGGGGGCTAGACAAATAGTCATCTCGACGAAACTGGAACAAACTCAATAGCGCATTGACACAAGCCTGCTCGCGTTCACGCACACGACTTTGTTGAAGTGCAATTTTTTTGGCGAGAGTGTCTGTTTCAATCGAAGTCCGTATTCTGAGCGCGGCAACGTCAAGGAGCATACTGGCAATCAAGTTGATAGACGATGCGTGTCTTGCCTCGCGTTGTCTGGATGCCTGATGTTGCAGCTCAAACAATGTGTGCTGATAGGGAGAAAGTAAAAGCGATAGGGTCTGGTAAAGCTTTTCTTCACCATCCAGTGGAGGACTCATACTGTCGAACGCCAAGGACGAATGTAGGCCGACACGTGCGAGCGCGTCGCGCCACTCCTGAGTGCGTGCAGTATCGCTGGCGACAAAATTTAAAATCGGTAAAAGTGGTCTGGCGCAACTCGACAGAATCGCGAGTTCATCCCGATGCTTGGCAAGAACAGGTTCACGCACATCAACGACATAGAGGCCGGCATGACAACTCAGCAACTTGTGAAGAACACGCGCTTCTTGTTCATAAAGAGTTGAGGCTTCTGGACTTTCTAAAAAGAGTCGGATGCGATCGGGGCCGTCTAAGCGCTGAGAATGACTCGATAGTTGTTCAAGGTAATCCAGTAGGCCAATACTGTCTTCAATGCCAGGTGTATCAAACAGCAATAGTGCTGTTTGAGTACCGAGCATGATATGCGCACCTTGTACTTGTCGGGTCGTGCCAGGCATATCCTCGACTTCACCGAAGTTGACGTCACGTATCAGCGTACGAAGCAAGGATGTTTTACCAACGTTGGTGTGACCCACGACGGCTATTTGCAAAGTGGGTTGATCAGTCATGGTGACGCTCTAACCATTGCATCACGCTAGCCGTATCATTGCGGATATTTAATTTGATCTCCGGAAGATCGCGAAGCTGAGAAAGCCATGCTGGGGTGTGTGCGTGTGAGTCTTGATTATGCCGAAGCCACACCAAGGTCCTTTTTGCGCATTCAGAAAGGTCGCGAATCAGGCGAAGTGTGCCCCGGTCTGGTGAGTGTCGAGCATCACAAACAAGCACGAGATTGTTAGGACGGACTTGCGCCAATTTTCTCAAGATTTTTTGGCGTGATTCACGCGAATCGATAGGACCGACGCAAGCGACGATTGAACCGATTCCTTCTGGAGGCCAGAGATCCTTTGGATCGGGTTCGATCGCAACCAAGAGGTGCTCTGTTGAGTGTGCCTCGCCTGCGTAGGGAGGGTGGTCATTCCCTATGTCAAAAATCGATGGAGGTGGTGCAGTGTCATCAGCATGACGAGTAAAGGAGGGGATGCGGTTTAAAACCGCAACATAATAAGGTGACAAGAGGTCTGGCTTGATATGCGCACGGCGTCTGACAACTATCAAACCACATACAAGCGATAAGACAAATCTAGGTAAAACGCCATAGATGACGAGACAACCTAAAAGCCATCCTGACCAGAGCCTTCGCGCGATTTCCGCATCGTGTTGATAAACTAAAGTACTTGTACGAACGATGTCAGAGTCCGGCACGGTAAAACCAAACCATTGTGGGATCACGGCTAACCATCCGACCCAGTTTACAAATACATCTGGAGACAAGACCGTGGTTTCCCACACAAAATCATACTGGCGTGTCGATAGCGCAAAGAGTGTTGCACCTGTGGCTGCCAGTAAGAGCGTCATCCAGATCAGATGTGTTCCCGTGCTTAAGAGCCACCGGGTGGCGCGCGCTTGATGCCATACGCTCCACCAGGCCTGCACGGCCAGACCCATATCGGGACCGCGCACCAATTTGCGGGTCAACCAGGGCCAGAGTTGCGCCAGACGTCCACCCGTCGCTGTGGGTGATAGCAGCGTGACACACCAGATAATGAGAGAGAGGAGGTTTAGACCCAAGAGTGAAAGTAGGGCCCAGACAATATTGACGGGTTGAGTGCCATTTCCGAGTGTGGCAAAGGCACTGCTGGCGCCAGTGAGGATCGCCAAGCCCAAGATGACAAAGAAGGCCAGCCAACCTGCCGCGCTCAGCTTTGTAATCGAAGTCGTCAGGCCGCTTGCTTGGCTTAGCTCATTGGCGCGTCGGATGATTTTAGCGATGGGGGTATATTCATTTTGGGCGAGAAGCCTTGCCTTGCTATCGTCTTGTGGACCCCACTGACTCTCCCTTAGATGGATCGCTTCGCAGAGCCAAGCTTGTTTGAATGAAACCTTGGTGTGCTTATCCATTGCTAGACTTCAGTTTTTCTCTGGCGGATTAGCGCAATTCCTACGAATAAGGCCGGTAAGGAACAGACGATAAAACCGATGCCGTAGTTGTTGGTCATACCAAGTAAAAGAGAAAAGATTGTCGGGGCGGTGAGGGCGCCGACTTGCCCAAATGACAAGACGCCACCTGTGACCGCACCGCGTGCACCCTCTGGCGCGGCACGCGCTGCTTCAGCCAGCAACACACCGTGCCATGACAGTGCAGTCGCGCTGATCAAGGTCGCCACGACACCTACGATAATGGTGGGCCATCCCTCGGAACAAATACTCAGGAGCACCATACTAATGGCCATACCAATCGCGAGTGCAGCCATCATGGTGCGTGGGTGCACATAAGTACTGCCGAGCAAGCCCCAGATAATACGACCTGGGACGGCGACTGCGACGGCGATTGAAAAGATGAATCCTGCAGCAACTAAGGTGTATCCCATCGTCGTGAGGTAGACGACAAAATAGACGGTGAAAATTGTTTGTGCGGCATTGAATGCAAAGCATCCAAAAGAGAGATTTCTTAATGCTCTTGTCCCTAAAACGGCACGAAAAGTATTTCCAAAATCGGAAAAATGAAATTCACGGGTGGGATCTCGATCATCATCAAATTTTTTGACCAAAGGTTGCAGCATGAATGTAAATGCAATACATGTCAGAGCAGTAATGAGCATGGTGTAGCGCCAGCTTGACCATTCTGTGAGTTGCGGTCCCAAGATTCCTGCTAGGAGTAAACCTGCAGGCACAGCAGTTTGTTTAATTGAAAAAATTAAAGGTAAATATCGGGGGGGTGAGCACCGCCCCAGTAAGTGAGAGCTCGAGGGTGTTGAAACCGCTGCACCGCCACCGCTTAAAATGGCCGAAAGTACGAGCGCAACAGGATGCCCGATCGTGGCTAAGGCCATCCCTAATCCAAGTAGCACAAGTGCGAATTGACTCATGCGCATCGCGCCAAATCGAATGATGAAACTGCCGCAGCCGAGCTGAGTGGAAAGCGCCGCGCCTGCCGCAATTGAAAAATACACACCAATCCAAGCCGAATCGATCATGAGATCCGCAATGATGGCGGGTGCGATCACAGCCGGTAATGCACGACCAATGGCTGCGAAGGTTTGTTGCAAGAACGTTGCCACTAGGGCAAGTAGGATGTGATTCACAAGTGAGCGTTAACAGTGATCTAAAAACAAGATAAAAGAACAATGAGTATTGCGATGCACCATGAATGCAGTCCACAGCCTTAGGATAGCGTATGTGGTAAAGATCTGTTGACCTCAGTCAGATAGGTTGCCAAAATTAAAACAATCAATGTAATTTAACATTGATGCATTGGGAGCGCTTTCATGAACTTCTCTACGGCTGTTTCAACCTGTCTATCCAAATATGCCACGTTTAGCGGCCGCGCGACTCGAAGTGAGTTTTGGTGGTTTTATTTGTTTACAGTCCTGCTTGGCTGGGGTGCAACGGTCGTTGGCGCCACCTTGGCTGATGGCGGTGCCTTTTTAGGTAATCTGATCACTCTGATTTTTTTGATCCCAACATTTGCAGCGGGTAGCCGCCGGCTGCATGACACGGGGCGCAGCGGATGGTGGCAGTTGTTGGTCATCACGCTTATTGGAATTGTGCTGTTAATTATTTGGTTCGCAATGGATAGTGAAAAATCCTCAAACAAATATGGCGAGTACTCTGCCTAAGTCCACGTTATGAGATATTGAGAAAGTCTCTGATGGTCCTCGTGATAAAGCTTGTCTGGCATGAGCCTGGTACGGCCCTCCAAGCCAGATGCCCTTTTTTCGAGTCGACAGGAGCATAGATGACTTTCCTAAGACTTTGTGCGAGTTGTTGGGCGCCCTCTAAACTCAGTAAGCGCTCTGTTGTGCAAGGCAGGACGAGTGCGTTGGCTTTTACCTGCGCCAAGGCAGTAGCCAACTGGCCATCAAAACATGTGCTGACATCGTGATTTGAGGATGCTTGATAGCGCTTAAGCAAACTCCAGGCATCCCAGCTTGCAAACCAGTCTCCTGCACCGGCTGCCTCTTGTTCAAGAACCTTAAACTCCGACTTAGCGATATAGTCATCCGTGACGGTCCAGGCAAAGTAATGTTTGCCTGCGAGTCTGAGTCCTTCAGTGGGTGGTGAAGTGTATTGGCCGTTGTTCCAAAGAGGATCGAGTTTAATAATATCGACCATGCGTTGTGTTGCAAGTTTAAAACTATTGCTCGCCCGCCAGTCCGGCACCATTAGGACTGCCGACTGCACCATGTCTGGATAGTGAATGAGCCACTCTAAGGCTTGAAACGCACCCATTGACGCTCCGGCAAGCACCGCGATGGGCTGAGCGCCAAGGCTAAGTCCATTTTTTACTAATTGCGCTTGAGCATGCACCATGTCTCGAATGGTGTAGTCAGGAAATGCAGCACCTAGCCCATCTGCGGGTTTGGACGAGGTGCCACCACCAATCGCATCAGTGCTGATGACGCAATAGTGATCCGTATCGTAGGCACGTCCGGGCCCGATGTGTTCAAGGACGCTGTGCCTGAGGTTGCCGGTGCCAGGTAGCACCAGCAAAAGATTGTCGCGACTTGCGTTAAGTTCTCCGTAGCGGACGTAGCCAATGTTGAGTTCTGATAGCGTCTGGCCGGACTCAAACATAAAGTTGTTGAGTGTAAAAAGGCCTTCGTGCGCGGGTGGTCTAGTCGAGTCAGCGGTCATGGTATAGGATCAAATTTATGATGGGTCGCATGCAAGGTGGAGTGGATTCTAGGGGTGGTGCAGGTCTGTTTTACGCGAGATCTTGGTCATTCTTTGCTTGTCAGTCATTTTGATCTTTATATTAGAATAATTAGAAAAGCAGATGATGTAACAAATACCCAAAATCAATCTCTTAGCGGAACTCCAAAGATGTTGTCAGACGACCAGAAGAAACGCATTGAGGCCGAAGAGACTCATCGGCATGAATTCAGAAAAAAACTAGAAGCAGCTTTTTCTAAGGCAGTGGAGAATGCAGTTTCTGATGCGAAGGAAGAAAAAGTAAAGTTAGATTCTAAGCTGATGACATTTCTCAACAGCTCGGTGGGAACCTTGCTGCTCTCCTCTGTCGTCATTACTGGCGGCGCAGGATTAATTCAACAAATTCAGCACAATCACGAAAATCAGAAAAAAAAGCGTGAGGAATTAGTAGTCTATAAGTTTGAGATCGAAAATCGTCTAGATAATATGGAAATTGCTTTGCGTCGTGCCCAAACCGTCGGTGACGCCAAAGACGCACTAGATAAACTATTTAAAAGTAAGTATCCGTTGACCCCTGAATTACAAAATAGGACCTTGGCTTCTCTTTATTTAAATATCTATGAGCTAGTGCCAGGTACTCAGCAGCAAAAGGCTCAAGCCGCAATTGGATTTATTCGGGAGTTGGAAAATGCTGAATCTTTACTCAATACCCAAACTGATAATTCCAAGTTGATAGATGAAAAGGATAAAGCGCAGTTCACCAAGCTCATTCAGTCTATTCAAGTCTTGAAGCTCAGTGCCCCATAATTCTTTACCTTCGTCAGTAAATATTTGTTGGTCGATTTGGTCCGTTGAGGTGGGGCTCGACGACCTGCAGGACTTAGTTCATGCGGAGGGTGGCTTTTAGTCGATAGTGGCTTACAACAAAGATGAAATCAGTACTTTTTGACCTAAACCTAGGGTTTTCCTAAGTTTTGCTCCGTATTGGCGCAATATAATCGTCGGGTTAGTTTTTCTTTTACAATTTTTGGACGATGGAGATACCGCCATGATGAACCGTAGATCATTTATTACCAAAGCAGGTATTGCCGGCGCCGCCGGTCTTTCAACCGTTGCAGCACCTGCAGTCGCACAACGTAAAATCACATGGCGCATGGTCACCACATGGCCCAAGAACTTCCCCGGCATGGGTGTCGGTGCCCAGCGTTTGGCTGATCGGATTACCGCAGCCTCGGGCGGTCAACTGACCATTCAGGTGTATTCAGCTGGTGAATTGGTTCCCGCACTGCAATCCATTGATGCTGTCATTGATGGTGGTGCCGAGATGTCACACGGCGCGGCTTACTACTGGCAGAACAAGAGTGTGGCTCTCTCGTTCTTTACTGGCGTGCCTTTTGGTATGACTAGCCGTGAATTGGCAGCTTGGATGCGTTACATGGGCGGCCAGCAAATTTGGGACGAAGTGTATGCCCAGTTTGGTTTGCAGGGCTTTTTGTCGGGTGATACCGGCACACAAGCTGGCGGTTGGTTCCCCAAAGAAATCAAGAGTCTCGACGACATCAAAGGTCTGCGTTTCCGCACCCCAGGTTTGGGTGGACAAGTCTGGGGCAAGCTCGGTGCTTCAGTGACGAACATGGCTGCTGGCGAAATTTTCCAGGCGTTACAGTCTGGCTCATTGGATGCCGCTGAGTTTGTGGGCCCCTATAACGACCTCGCGCTTGGTTTCTACAAAGCACGCAAGATTTACTACACCTCGAGCTTCATTGAGCCTGGTTTGGCAACTGAGCTGGTGGTCAACAAGAAAAAATACCAAGCCTTGCCCAAGACGTTGCAGGATCTGGTCCGTGATGTATGCCAGGCTGAATACGATCAGGTGGCTTCAGATTTTGCCGCCAATGATCCTCGTGCGCTTCAGGTATTGATTAAAGAGCATGGCGTTCAGGCGATTCCGCAGTTCCCAGATAGCGTGGTTGAGGCTGCTGCGAAAGTTTCTGCAGAGCTGCTGACATCAGTTCGCGACAAGGGCGACGCTCTGACCAAGAAGACGGCTGAAAGCTATTTCAACGCCTTGAAGATTGTCCGTACTAAGACTGAAGGTACAGACGCACAATTCATTAATGCACGTGCAAAGTACTTTAAGCTGTAATTTGCATAAATAGCGAGGGGACTATCCTCTCCCTAGAAGTTAAAAAGCCCAGCGAATCTATTGCTGGGTTTTTTTAGTTTAGAGCTTAAGTTTTAGTAAAGAACCTTAGGTAACCATGTCACGAGTTCTGGAAAAATAAACAAGATCGTCAGGGCCAGCACCTGCAAGAAAACGAACGGGATAATGCCTTTGTAGATCATGCCGGTTGAGATGCTATTAGGCGCCACGCTCCTGAGGTAGAACAGGGAGAAGCCAAAAGGCGGTGTGAGAAAGCTTGTTTGTAAGTTCACACCGACCATCACACCAAACCAGACTGGATCGAGACCGAGGGCCAGCAAAACTGGTGCTGTGATGGGGATCACGATAAAGATGATCTCAAAAGTGTCCAAGATGAAACCGAGGACAAACATGATGAGCATCACCACAATCATGGCACCAAACGCACCGCCTGGTAGACCAGACAAGAACTCGTGCACGAGATTATCGCCACCCATCTGACGAAAGACGATGGAGAATACCGACGCGCCGAACAAAATGATAAAAATCATTGAGGTAATCGTCGCGGTCGAGACTGCCGCCTCACGCAACACGGTCCACGACAGGCGCCATTTTGCAGCAGCTAATATCGTGGCACCTACGGCTCCGACTGACGCGGCTTCTGTCGGTGTCGCAATACCGCTAATGATGGAGCCAAGCACAGCGATAATCAGCAGCAATGGTGGAACCATGGCCGTCATGACTTCTTTAAAGATGCCTTTCTTTTCCGCTTCGTTGAAAGGTGTGGCTGGGCAGGATTGTGGGTCAGTAATCGCTTTGAACATGACCCATCCGAGGTACAGCAATACCAACAACATACCCGGGATAAAAGCGCCTGCGAACAAATCACCTACCGATACAGGATTAGGCGCAAAGTTACCTTTGGCCATTTGAACTTGGGAGTTGATGCCTGCGAGAATGTCGGCCATGAAAATCAGCACGGTCGAGGGCGGGATAATTTGTCCGAGTGTGCCAGAGGCGCAGATCACGCCGCTTGCGAGTTTGGGGTCATAGCCCGCTCTCATCATCGCGGGTAGGGAGATCAGACCCATTGTGACGACTGTTGCACCGACTACACCGGTGGAGGCCGCCAAGAGTGCACCCACTAAAATGACAGAGATCCCGAGTCCACCTCGTATATTACCGAACAGCTTGCCCATCGTCATGAGCAGTTGCTCAGCAATTTTGGAGCGCTCAAGCATGACGCCCATAAAAATAAACAAGGGGACAGAGACCAGTACTTCGTTGGTCATAAAGCCAATGTAGCGACCCGCTAAAGAGGCGAGATTGGTAAAGTCAAAGACTTCGAAGTAGTAGCCGACTGCACCGAAGATCAAGGAAGTGCCGGCGAGTGAAAAGGCAACTGGAAAGCCGAGCATCAGCATGCCAATCACGCCAATAAACATCGAGCCTGCGAGAATTTCACCAATGAGAACGTAATCCATGTCGGTCACTCCTTGCCTGTCGCTTCAGCGACGGATGGGTAACGATAGTCCTCAGGGATCAGATCTTGACGTTTAGCGAGCACAAGGATCGAACGAATTGCCATGGCCAGACCTTGCAAGGCGACGAGTGCAACAAAAACAAGAATAAAGGTTTTCAACATATACAGTCCTGGCATGCCGCCGATGTTGGCGGAATTTTCTAGTAGGCGCCATGAACGTTGTACGTATGGCAGTCCGATGTCATAGACCGCGTACATAAAGGGGAAAAGGAATACGCAGACGCCGATTAAATCAGCGATCGCTTTTTTAGTGACAGAGGCTGGCCGGTAAAAAATATCGACTCTGACGTGATCTTCTCTAAATAAAGCAAAGCCGGCGACAGCAGTAAACATGAGGCCATTCAGCCAGACGTATAGGTCTTGCATCCAGAGTCTGGTGGTAGAAAAAAGGTAGCGTTCTACGACGACAGCAAAGCAGACCACGACAACGGCTACTGAGAGCCAGGCAAACGTATTGCCAACTATTTTGTTGATATGGTTAATAAACCGCATCAGTGCTGCTAGGATCCTTAGCATGCGGATTCTCCAATTGGATTTTCGAACTACTTATTTTAAAGCAGCCCGAGACAGGACGCTGTCCTATCGGGTATGTCCTAGGTTTTAAACAAGAAAAAGCGCCAGGAGAAAAAAACTCCTGGCGCACGTACTTTTGGACGTTCAGGCTATTTTATTGAGCCTCGACGCCTGCTTTTTTGAACAACTCAGCCCATTGTGGAACTTGCTGCTTCACTTTTGCATCCAGTGCCGCTGGGTTGGCATCCTTGGTCAGGACTTGTGCACCCAAACCGGACATGCGTTCCTGGAACTTTGGATCAGCCAATCCGGCTTGAAGGGCTTCGAGCAACTTGGCGCGAACGGGAGCAGGCGTATTTTTAGGGACCCACATGCCGTGCCAGATACCGACTTGGAAGTCTTTAAAACCTGACTCGTCCATCGTGGGCAGGTCTGGCAAAGTTGCGACACGCTCTTTGCTGGTAACAGCATACGCTTTGATTGTTTTGGCTTTGATCTGTTGTGTGGTGTTGGTTGTCTGGTCGCACAACAAGTCGACTTGCTTGCCCACCAGATCGTTCATCGCGGGACCTGTACCTTTATAGGGCACTGTCAACAGGTCAACGCCCACGCCGTTTGCAAACATGACGCCGCACAAGTGTGACGCTGCACCAATTCCGGCATTTGCCAATGAAACTTTGTCTTTGTTCTTTTTGACGTATTCAACTAACTCTTTAATATTGTTTGCTGGGAAGTCTGAGCGACCCACGATGGTCATTGGAACATCCACGACCAAACCGATGGGATCAAAGCCATCGATAGGGTTGTAATTTGGTTTTTTGTAGAGCGAAGGCGCTGTGGTGAAGCCAACATGCATCAGCAAAACGGTATAGCCGTCTGGGTTGGCACGGGAAACGTAGGCGCTACCTACTGTACCGCCGGCACCTGCTTTGTTCTCAACGACAACGCTCTGCTTAAGTGTCGGGCGCATCGCTTCGGCGAGTGAACGAGCGACGTTATCAGTTGGGCCGCCAGCGGCGAAGGGCACCACCATGTTGATAGGCTTAGTCGGGAAATTGTCCGTGCTTTGTGCTGTGGCGGAAAAAGCCACTGCCGATAACAGCGCACCAAGTGACAGGGTAAAAGGTTTCATCGCGACTCCGAGGTCAGTCAAAAGTGATACGAAAATAGGTTTAGGGATTAAATTCCCCCAAAACTGGCGATCTAAAGAAAATCAGTTTGGCAATTAATGCTAAAAATCTTTTGTCTAAATTAGTAAAAATTATAACTAATGAACATATCGAATTAATCTAAGTGAATAAAAAGTAAGGGTTTTGGTGTGATTTTTTAAAAATTGAATGCCTTTAGAGGTGATTTGTGTCGTAAAGACCAGAGAATGGGTATATTCAAACGCTGACAACTAGAACATTTAAATAAAGAGACTTCAGAAGATGACGATTCAGTTTTATTCTTGGGATACCCCAAATGGGCGCAAAATCTCTGTCGCACTGGAGGAGATGGGTCTGCCTTATGAAGTGAATCCCGTCAACATTGGTCAAGATGAGCAGTTCAAAGCTGACTTCTTGAAAATCAGTCCGAATAATAAAATCCCCGCGATCATCGACAGCGATGGTCCGGATGGTCAACCAATCAGTGTCTTCGAATCAGGCGCGATTTTGATTTACTTGGCTGAAAAAACAGGGAAGTTCTTGCCTGCAAAAGGCGCAGCGCGTGTATCGGTTCTTGAGTGGCTGATGTTTCAGATGGCTGGCTTTGGTCCGATTCCAGGTCAAGTTCACCATTTCTTGGGTCTGGCCAATGAGGATGACAAGCGTTATGGCGTCCAACGGTTTATGAATGAGACGCGTCGTTTGTATGGCGTGATGGATCGTCGCCTTGCTGAACAGACGTATTTTGCGGGCGATATTTCAATCGCTGATTTTGCAATCTTGGGCTGGGTGTGGAGACATCCGCGCCACCAGGTGGATTTGGCTGATTTCCCGAACGTTAAACGCTGGTACGAAATGATCATGGCGCGCCCCGCTGTTCAGCGTGGTTTTGCTGTTGCATTGAAATAAAAATTTGTTGAGGAGACATAATGAAGCTGCAATCTTTTAACATTAAAAAAATCTGTGTCGCGATGCTGGCCATGACTGGCGCGATGCTGACGAATGGTCAGGCGCTTGCGCAAGCAACAGACGCTTACCCAAGCAAAACGATCAAGCTTGTCGTGCCCTTTGCGCCCGGCGGCGTGACGGATACCAGTGGTCGCATCTTGGCGGAAGGTTTGTCCAAGAGACTCGGTCAGCAAGTCATCGTTGAAAACAAGCCAGGCGCATCAGGCAATATCGGTGCGCAACTGGTCGCTAGCGCCGCGCCCGATGGCTATACACTTTTTCTGGCCTTGGACGGGACCTTGGTCATTAACCCGCATGCATATTCAAAAATTGGCTTCGATACCCTGAAAGACTTTGCACCAGTTGCGAAGATCGGTAACTCGGTCATTATTCTGGCTGCCAATCCTGCAGTGAAAGCTAAAAACTTGAAAGAGCTTGCGGTACTTGCGAACGCAACCCCTGGCGGGATGTCATATGGCACCTCAGGCAATGCCAGTATCGTGCACTTAGCGGGTGAGTTGCTGAAGCAACAGTCGAACTCTAACTTTGTGCACGTGGCGTACAAAGGTGGTGGTCCAGCTGTCGCGGATGCCTTGGCGGGACATATTCCCTTGACGTTTGCCTCAGCCGCGTCTATTAATCAACATTTGAAAGCAGGCAAGCTTGTGGCGCTCGGTGTACCAAGCGCGACACGATCTGCTGCCTATCCTGATATCCCAACTTTTAAAGAGTCGGGTATTCCCGGTATCGAGCTGAACTCATGGGTGGGTATCATGGCTCCAGCAAAAACACCTGTTGCCATTGTCGCGAAGTTGAACAAAGAAATTAATGCGGTGTTGCAAGAGCCTGCGGTCAAAGCCAAGTTGCTCGGCTCTGGAATCGAGGCAGCGAACGCAACATCTGCACAATTCGGCGATGAGATTAAGCGTGATTTGGCAATGTACAAGCCCGTAGTTGAAAAAGCCGGCATCAAAGTCAATTAAAAAATTGAATCGATGCAGAATCAATAGGAGACAAAAATGAATTTAAAAAACCGTATGCATGTCAGTTCACTCAATGGTGTGAGGCTTGGCCTTGCCGCGCTTGTAACAGGTGGCGTCTTCGCAGTGCTGCCGATGGCTGTGAGTGCACAGGACTTTCCAAATAAGCCGATCAAAATTGTGGTGGGTTTCCCCCCGGGTGGTGGCTCGGATTTGATGGCGCGATCGGTTGGAGATAAGCTTTCCGTTGCCTTAAATCAGCCAGTCATTGTCGAAAATAAGCCTGGCGCAGGATCTTCAATTGCAGCTTCGTATGTGGCGCAGTCAAAGCCTGATGGCTATACCATCCTGTTCGGTCAAGCTGCCAATCTAGGAATTGCGCCTGCACTTAGAAGTGGTTTGAACTATGACCCTATTAAAAGCTTTGCACCGATTACGCGTTTAGTTTCTGCGCCACTTGTGATCGTTGGTCCGGCCACGCTTCAAGCCAAAACGCTGAAAGAGTTAATTGCGTTGGCTGCGGCAAAACCAGGTGCCTTGAGTTATGGTTCACCTGGGGCAGGAACAGCGGGTCATTTGGCGGGTGAAATGTTTGGCTCAGAAGCCAAAATCAAAATTGTGCATGTACCCTACAAAGGTCAATCTGCTGCGATTACAGACATGATCGGTGGTCGTATTGAGATGTACTTCAGCACACTGGCTGTGATTAAACCTCATGTCGAAGGCGGCAAAATACGTGCGTTTGCGGTGACTTCTGGGCAGCGATCGCCGGCGTTTCCAAACGTCCCCACCGTTGCTGAGGCTGGAGTTCCGGATTTTGAAATTGAGAACTGGTATGGCTTAGTGGCGCCTGCTGGCACTCCACCTGCTATCATCAATCGCCTCAACACAGAAGTTGTCAAAATCTTGAAAGATCCCAAGCTTGTAGAGGAGCTTTCCAAGGAGGGCGGGAATATCAAGACCGATACGCCTGAGCAGTTTGCCAAATTCCTCGAAGTCGATGTGCCGCGCTGGAAAAAAATCGTCAAAGATGCAAATCTGCAAACGAACTGATCAAGCGTCGTCTCTTGCATGATTGTTCGCCAACCGTTGTCCTATTTTGGGTATAGTTCACTTTTTTAAGGAGACACTAATGAAAAGCAATTGTTCGACTCCCTTTGCTAGGACAGCGAAATGGGCCATTGGCGCCTTGTCCGCGGTTGCGTTGACATTTGGCACGGCCGTTGTACAAGCACAGCAGGCCTATCCAAATGCTCCGATTCGTTTGGTCGTAGGCTACGCTGCTGGTGGTACGACCGATATTTTGGCGCGTTCACTGGGTGAACAGTTGGGCAAGATTTTGGGTCAAACCATTATCGTCGATAACAAACCAGGTGCTGCGAGCAATATTGGTGCTGCGTTCGTCGCGCAAGCTAAACCTGATGGCTACACACTTTATAGGGCTACTGTCGCGAGTCACGGGATCAATCCCGCGTTGTATCGTGGAAAAATGACGTTCGATCCGATCAAGGATTTCGCGCCGGTCTCGTTGGTTGCCTCTATTCCTTTGATGTTGGTTGTGAATCCAACCCTACCGGTAAAGTCCATTAAGGAATTGATTGAATATGCAAAAAAGAACCCCGGTAAATTGAATTACGCCTCGAGTGGTAACGGTTCGCCAGGTCATTTGGCTGCAGCTGTGTTCAACGATGCGACCCAGGTGAAGATTGAGCACATTCCCTTCAAGGGCGGTAATCCAGCGAACGCCTCAGTGCTGGCTGGTGAGACTCAAATGACCTTTGCCACAGTGCCAGGTGCTCTACCTCATGTGGTAGCGGGCAAGCTCATTGCTCTGGGCGTGACGACCAAGCAGCGTTCGAGCGAGTTGCCAAATGTGCCGACGATTGCCGAAGCCGCAGGCCTGCCAACGTATGACATCAGCACTTGGAACGCAGTCTTGGCCCCAAAGGGGACACCTGAGGCGATTGTGGCCAAGTTGAACGCAGCGATTGGTCAGGCAATGAAGTCACCTGAGTTGCGCAAGCGTTTTGAGAAAGAGGGTGCAATGCCGATAACCAGCACCCCACAGGAACTCAACAAATTTATCGTGGCTGAAGTAGAACGTTGGGGTAAGGTTGTCGACAAAACCCCCATGAGTACCAACTAAACAAACTTGCCCGTCAGTCCACCGTCGACGACTATTTCTGAACCGGTAATGTAAGACGCATCATCTGAGGCCAGAAAAGTCGCGACGGATGCGATTTCCCAAGGCGTTCCCATGCGCCCCATCGGGACTTGTTGATCGCGCGCCCGCCGCGTTTTGTCCATGTCGGCGTTGGCATCAAAGACCTTGGCCACGTTTTTTTGAATACGTGGTGTATCAATGAGCCCAGGAACAATCGTGTTGGCACGAATACCATCACCCGCGTACTGCTGCGCGAGCATCTTGATGAAGTGAATGACGGCTGCTTTTGTGACGCTGTAAGCGAGATGAGGGTAGCCAAGGTAGCGCATGCCCGCGACTGATGACACACCGATAATTGAGCCAGCACCTTGCTTGGCCATGATGGGCGCTACGAGCTTGGCAGCGATCAGGATGCTTTCAACGTTGACCTTTTGAATGCGCTCCCAATCTTCGAGCGAAGTTTCGGCGGGGCCACCCATACGCCCAATGCCAGCGTTGATTTGCAAGATATCGATACGACCAAAATCTTGCATGACGCGCTCGATTGCTGTTTGCATCGCAACGAAATCGGCGACGTCTGCTTGATAAGCGAATGCGTTACCGCCAAATGAAAGAATCTCCTGAGTGACGTCTTGGGCGGTATCTAAATTGAAGTCAAGCGCAGCCACAGAAGCACCCGCGCAGGCCATTGCGATTGAGCTGGCTTTGCCGATGCTAATGCCCGGTGCGCTTGTGCCAGCCCCAAGTATCAACGCGACACGACCTTTGAGTCGTTCCGTCCGCTCGGGCCGTACTGCGGCTGTGGAATCTGCATTCACGCGACTTGTCCGAGCCCGACTGTCATGCCACCACAGACGTAGAGCACTTGACCCGTGATGAACCCTGCACGATCGTCAAGCAATGAGGCTACTGCATGTGCGATGTCTTCTGGTTCGCCCATGCGTTTCACTGGAATGGATTCCAGAATTTTTTTCGTTTTGGGCGATTCAGGAGGATTGCCAGAAAGAAACAGTTCGGTGGCAATGGGTCCGGGACCAATGGCATTGACTGTCACGCCAAAAGGGGCAAGCTCAAGCGCCCACGTCCGCGTCATGCCGAGTAGGCCGGCTTTAGTCGCCGAATAAACTGTGCGGAGTTCTTTACCTAGTGCAGCACGACTCGAGATATTAATGATTCGACCAAAGCGGGCCGCCTGCATCAAGGGCTGAAGACCTTGCGCGACAAGCATGGGGGCGCGAAGATTGAGCGCGCAGACTGCATCAAAATCCTCGAGTGTTGCGTCTTCGAGTGTGCCGGGACGAATAAAGCCGGCATTGTTGATGACACGCAGCACATTGTGATCACCTGTAATACGCTTTAATACTTTGCGCGTAGCCTGCGCATCCGTGAGATCCGCTTGGTAGTGGGTTTCACCATTGAGCAACGTGGCGGGGGCGACACGATCGAGGTTGATGATTTGATAGCCATCCTCAAGGCATCGACGAATGATGGCGCGACCAATACCGCCGCTGCCGCCTGTGACAAGTACGCTACGCTCAGCCATGTGATTTGTCTCCTGTACCAGGACCGTTGCCAACATAGGGAATCATTTCATCGATGGTATCCCAGATAAAGCGACCCGCTGGGTCCTGCTGCTCTTCGGCGATGTGCGACACGAGTCCTGCTGCACGTGAAATGACGGCAAAACCTCGCATGAGTTTGGGAGGGATACCAATTTCACCAAGCATGGCTGCAACGGCACCCGTTGCGTTGATCGTGATATGTCGACCGTAGACACGATCGACCGTAGCGGATAGCAAACGCAAGGCACGCACATGCTTTTGTTTAAGATCGGGCTCAGCTTCAGTCAGCGCGAGGAGCTTGATTGATCGTGGATCATCTGGCTTGTGCAGATGATGTCCAAAGCCCGGGAGGTTTTGCTTATTTTTACGAATTTCAAGGACCAAGGCTTCGGTGAATTTTTCTGGCTCGGCAGCGTCAACAATCTTTTGAAGAATGACGGCGTTATTTTCCATGGTGCCGACGAACTGACTGCCCACAGCCATTAAGCCTGCAGCTACAGCACCTTGCAGATTTTCAGGTGCACTCATATAAATCATTCGAGTCGCGATCGCGCTGGGCGTAAAGCCGTGTTCCATCAGTGTGATGAGTACAGCATCCATGATGCGCATATCGACGGGACGTGGTTCGCGCCCCAAGATCTGCATAAACATCACTTCCGAAAATGTTTTTTTACCAATCAGATCTTCTACAAGATCTGCATCGCGGTAGTTCATACTCGTCAACGTGTGCGTACATAACTTTGTCGTGGGGGTCGGCTTATTGGATGAGGAGGACATGTTGGCTTCTTCTTTTAGTGAAATGTGTTTAATTAGTTTAATTGTTCACGAATGGCAGTCTTGAGGACCTTGCCAACCGAAGAACGCGGAAGCTGATCAAAAAAGTGAATCTTTTTAGGTGCGTGCACGGAACCGAGTAAATGCTTGACATGCGCAATCAAGACTTCGGGTTCGCATGTCACCCCAGGATGCAGTTGCACCGCGGCATGAACTGCTTCGCCCCATTTTTCGTCGGGCATACCAAAAACCGCACACTCGTAAACAACTGCGTGCTGTGACAAGACATTTTCAACATCAGTCGGATAGATGTTAAAGCCGCCAGTGATGATCACGTCGCGAATACGATCCTTTAGAAATAGATACCCCCGCTCATCCACGAGTCCCACATCGCCGGTATGCAACCAGCCATCAATGATCGTTTCCGCAGTTTTTTCAGGCAGGCGCCAGTAGCCTGCCATCACGAGATGTCCACGCACGACGACTTCGCCGACCTCGCCGTTTGGTAAAAATTTGCCTTCGGGCGACATGATCGCCATGTCGGTCAGCCAAGTACAGCGACCGACAGAGCCTCGATTGAGTGGATCTTTAAAACCATTTGGACGCATCATCGTGACAATCTGAGGGGCTTCTGTTTGACCGTAGGTGGTGCCCACCACATCGCCAAAGAACGCTCTGAGTTGATCGACTTTTTCTGCGGGCATTGGTGCTCCGCCATAAATCAAGTTGCGCAATTTTGGAAAATCAGAGCGCGACACGTCTGGATGCGCCATCACCATATAAATCAAGGTGGGTGGCATAAAGCTCATTGTCCCGCCTTGTTCGCGGAATGCTTGGATCACAGACGCGGGATCCGTCTTGTCTAAAAATAAAAGTTTGGCACCCTCTGCTAATAAGGGAAGTAAATAGGTGGAGGTGCCGTGTGTCACTGGAGCGGTGACAACGAAGCAATCCTCTTGGGTAATCTGCCAGCCACTGACCTGATTGATGATGCCCGCAGTCCACGCACGATACGGCTGCATGACGCCTTTAGGGAGGCCTGTGGTACCGCCGGTAAACTTAATGGCTTGTGTGGCGTTCTCGCCTGCTTCATTGGCGCTCGGTACGTGACCCGCATAGCGAGAGATGAGGTGTTCAATGTTGCATTCAGTCTCGGTGTCCGTGTCATCGAGTCGCAACCAGCAAGCGGCGCTCGCTTCGAGTAGCTCCGCGCCTTTTTCATCGGAGATCACGATAGAGGGTTCGATGGTATCTGTAATGCGTTTGATCTCAGACTGTGTGCTGCGAGCGTTGAGCGGTACCCAGATTTTGCCAGAGGCGAGTACTGCCAGGATTGCGGTGGCATGATCGACCGTGTTCGCTGCACAAATCGCCACGCGTGTTTGAGGCTGCGGATCGATAGCCTGTAGAGCCGTTGCCAAGGCATTGACTTTTTCGGCTAGCGTTTGATACGTCAACGTGCGCGCGCGACTTTGCAGGGCAATGCGATCAGGGTAGAGCTTCGCGGCTCTAAAAAAGAAGTCGATTGGATACACCAGAGTTTCCTGTCACGTACTAAATGCGTACATATTAAATGAATATACAAATTGCTCGATACTCGACTATTGAGAGCGTATCCTTAGTGCAGCTTTGTTGCTGTGATGACTGTTGTCGGTGCGTCTTGCAGACTGGCATGTATTTTCTTGCCAGCAACTTCACCGATAAACGTTTGCTCTTTGTCATTGGCATCTTTGTATGACAAGGTGAGTTGAGCACCGTTAAGCTTACCCACGACGCGTTGTGAGTGGTTGTAACCGAAGGTAAGCGTACCTTCAGTTTTTTGAAATTTTTGTTGAAGGCTTAGGTTGGCGGTGGTGATGCCGGGTAGGCCGGTGAGTGACCATTCGCCCTGAACCTTAGCCGGGACGATCCAATAATACCCACGTCCGCCTGTTGCAGGAGTAAGTGCCCCACGTCCACCCGTTTCGGGGTTGATAATCGCATCGGGCTCCCAGGTGCCCATCATGAAAGAGTTGGACACGACGCGTGTGCCAGGCTTCATATTCAACAGAGTAGGTTTGAGCTTGAGGTTCAGCGTTGTCAATAGATAAAGTGTGACAACGGTTGCATTTGAAAAGTCTTCTTCGAAAATATCGCCCGTGACGATCGTGACCTTATCGGAGACGCCGGCGCGTTCTGCATGTTGTCGGGCCAAATTTGCCATGTCGGGATTGAACTCAATGCCCACGGCTCTTGCGCCAAATTGACGAGCAGCTTGGATAGGAATTTTTCCGTCACCCGCTCCGAGGTCATAGACCAAGTCATTCGGCGTGACCTTTGCGGTTTCGAGCATCTTGACAACTAAATCATTGGGTGTAGGCACCCAAATGACATCCTTGCCTGCCTGAGCGATCGTCGGTTCATAGGTTATTTTGACGACTTGCGCGGAGGTACTATTGATTAAAAAAAAGCACAGTGCGAAAGAGGCGAGGAGCAGTCGCCCTAACGCAAAGCAGGCCATGAAATCTTGGCGCATCAACATTACTCCTGAAAAGGTTGTCGTTATTTGTATCAATCGTGATTATGCTATGTTTTAAGCAGTAACATTATCTAGCAGATTTGTTTGATTTTATGGGGTTTTATATGCGTATCGGTTTGCGTTTCCTTGGTGCGGCGCTTGCGGCACTCACGATTGTTGGTGTTGCTCAGGCACAAGTTTTTCCTTCGAAGTCTCTCTCTTTTATTGTGCCCTTTGCTGCGGGTGGACCTGCTGATCTCGTGGCGCGGGAAGTAGCTAGGTTATTGGGCGAAGACCTTGGTAAGCCAGTAGTGGTGGAAAACCAGCCTGGTGGCTCTGGTGTTGTCGCACTCAACAGCATGAATCGTGCGACACCTGACGGTCATACGCTTTTGTTTGCGGCCTCTGGAACGGTGGTGATTCATCCTTTGTTGAGTGGAAAGTTTGACGCAGTTACCAAGCAATTAGAGCCGGTGAGTTTGATCTCAACGAGCCCCCATGTGTTGGTTGTGACCTCAAAAATTGGCGTTAAATCGGTGAAAGACCTGATCGAGTATGCGAAAGCCAATCCAGGGAAGTTAAATTTTGGCTCTGCAGGGACTGGTGGTGCGGCGCACTTGGGTATGGAAATGTTCAAGTCACAAGCTAACATCGATGCCGTTCATATTCCTTACAAAGGAACTTCGCAGGTGATCGCAGATCTGGCTTCTGGTGAAGTGCAGGCTTTGTTTAGCAGCATGCCGTCGCTCAAGCCTTTGATTGACCGTGGCGCGGTTGTCGCGATCGGGATGAGCGGGCCGAGCGCAGGCGCTGAAAAAATGGGGATTCCCGAGATCTCCAAAGCGGGATTGGCTGAGTTTGGCTACACCACTTGGTATGGATTGTTTGCACCAGCAGGCACCCCTCAAGAAACTGTCAACAAGCTCAACGAGGCATTGAAAAAAGCGCTTGCAAACCCAGCGCTTGCTGAGAAACTCAGTCCTCAAGGGCTCGATGTGCGATACAGCACCCCTGCGGCTCTGGGTGAACTCGTTCAGTCCGAGGCTGCAGCCTGGTCAAAAATTATTAAAGCCGCAGCAATCAGCATCAAGTAGTCAAAGATTAAATGCTCTCGTCATGTCGTCGTTGCGCTTTCGTGGCAATGACGATGCTGCCTGGAATCTGTTTGATTGTCCCGTGTATTTTGTTTGCGCTGACGATCCCGACAAATGTTTGAGGCTGATTTTTATCATCATGAAACTCAAAGCTGATTTGAGCGCCGCGTAAACGGCCTTCAATACGTTGTGAGAACGTTTGGTCAATGATCAAATCCCCGTCAAATTTTTGACTTTTTTGTGTGATCTGAACTTCTGCTGCCGATCCGTTATGTAGGCCGGTGAATGCCCAACGCCCTTCAACTTTAGCCGGAACCACCCAAAAATAACCCGACACTTCACCCTCTGCAAGGATGGTGGCATCTGGTTCCCACGCGCCCATCGCAAAGGTGTTGGAAACAATGCGCGTCCCGGGCTTCATTGTGAGCAATGCGGGTTTGAGCTTGATATTCAGTTGTGTCAGCAAATAGAGCGTGACAACAGTCGCGTGCGAGAAATCTTCTTGGAAAATATCGCCTGTCACAATGGTCACGCGATCAGAAACACCTGCTTGTTGAGCATTGCGCCTCGCTAACGCAGCAAGATCGGGATTGAACTCGATCCCAACAGCACGCGCGCTGAAGCGTCTAGCCGCTTCGATGGCTATTTTGCCATCGCCCGCGCCGAGGTCATACACCACGTCTGTGGAGGTGACCTGGGCTGTCTCGAGCATTTCGGTGACAAGTTTATTGGTGGTTGGCATCCACATAACGTCTTTGCCACCCTGCGCCATAAGAGGTTGATAGCGCTCTGTTCCTGCATGTTGGGTTGCGCAGCCACTAAAAAGTACGACCAATACACTCGCGGCTACGCTGATCCTGAACATGAACGACAATTACTGCTTTGATGCAGCATTTGAGTCCTCAACCACTTTTTTCCATTTGGCAGTTTCTTTTGCCATAAATTCGCCGAAGAACGCCGGTGTTTTTCCAACGGGATCTGCACCTGCGAGAATGAAACGTTGCTCAAGGTTAGGCATGATGGCATTGACTTCTGTGTTCAACTTGTCAACGATCGCCTGAGGTGTGCCCTTTGGTGCGAGCAAGCCGAACCATGAGCCAGAGGAATAGCCTGGAAAACCGCTCTCGGCGATTGTGGGGACTTCAGGCATGGAGCGTGAGCGCTCTAGGCTGGACACAGCGATTGGGATGAGTTTGCCTGATTTGATTTGTGTGATAACCGACGGAATCGTTGCAAACATAAATTCAGTGCGGCCTGCTAACAAATCATTTAGTGCTTCTGCACCCTTGTAGGGGATGTGAACGGCATCAATTCCCATGCGTTGCATCAGCATAAAGCTCGACAGGTGGGCAGAGGTACCCACACCTGTTGAGGCGTAGTTGAGTTTGCCAGAGTTGGCTTTAACGTAGGCTTCAAATTGTTTGAAATTTTTGATGCCTTTTTCAGGATTGACGACCAAGACATTTGGGACGTCAGCGACCAAGATGATTGGCACTAAATCCTTCATTGGGTCATAGGCAAGCTTTTGCAAGGATGGGTTGATGGTCAATGGACCTACGGAAGCCATCAAAATGGTGTAGCCATCAGGGGCAGCTTTGACGGTATCAGCTGTCGCAATGTTGCCACCCGCACCTGGTTTGTTTTCAACGATGAAGTTGGCGCCTTTCATGCGGCTGGGCAGTTCATTGCCAATCGCGCGTGCAATCACATCTGTTGTGCCGCCAGCAGTAAAGCCCACCAAAATTTTGACAGGGCGCTCAGGGTAAGTGGCGGCTGTTTGAGCCTGTGCGAAGAGGGCTGTACAGGCGGTGACGACGCCTAGTGCAACTGTAGTAGCGATGCGCTTAAATGTTGAGTGGATCAAAAGAATCTCCTTCGTGCATAATTTGTTTGAAAAACAATATTTGAGTAATCGGTCAGAGGAGTATACGTGAGGAAAGCGGAGGTATTTAAGAGGTTTTTTGGGCCGTGAACACTGAGGCGGGCTGATCTTTCAAGTATCCCTTGAGTTCACCATTGATCAGTTGAGCGATAACGGTCCGCACCATCCCCTTCGCATCACGATATTCAAACGTTAAGTCGGTGCCTTCTAGCCGACCAGAGATAGGCTGCGTTGATTTTCCATCGTTTGAGCGCAGGGTGCCATTTATGACCTGAAACTCTTGCTGAAGTGTTAGATGAATAGGCGAAGAGTCTAAGTCAGGTAGGCTTGTTATCGACCAGTGTCCTTGAACGTTTGCAGGAACGATCCACAGGTAGCCAATATTGCCATTGTCACCTTGGATGGTTTGATCGGCTAGCCATAGTCCCATGGTGAAGGTATTGGAGACAACGCGTGTGCCAGGCTTCATTGCAAGTAATGTGGGTCTGAGCTTGAGGTTGAGCGCAGGCAAGAGGTACAACGTGACGACCGATGCTTTAGAGAAATCTTCTTTGAAAATATCACCTGTAATGATGGTGACCTTGTCAGAGACGCCAGCACGTTGAACATTTTTCCTGGCGTATTCAGCCATATCCGGGTTGAACTCAACACCCACTGCTGTTGCCTTAAATTTTTGCGCAGCAAGGATCGCTATTTTTCCATCCCCGGCACCAAGATCGTAGACGAGATCATTCGGTGTGACCTTTGCTGCTTTTAATAATCTTTCGGCCAAGTCCGTGGGTGTTGGAATCCACACAACATCTTTGCCCTCTTGGGCGATGGTAGGTTGATACGCTTGGATAACGGTCGTGGAGTGGCTGCATCCGGCTAAGAAGAAGGCCAGTGTTGAGATAGCTAAGATGGCCTGCGCCAATGTGCGACTAAGCATGAAGTAATCCCAGAAGTTTATTAAGCTTTACTTATATATCAATAAGTGGGTCGTAGCAGCATTCCAACGCAACATCCAGCATATGCTAATTGGCGTATTGAGAATTATTGCTAAACATTCTACCGTTCCGCCATTATCAAAGGAGTATTTAATCAATGGATAAGGCGGACTTCGCACGTTATCAAGAGCTGATCATTTCGACAGCAACGAACGTGGGCATTAAGGTGTTGGCAGCGATTGTTTTTTGGGTATTGGGTCGTTGGTTAATCAGGACAACGGTCTCTTTGGTGAGACGTTCGCTTGAAAAACAAAAGATGGACCCAACTGTCTTGCGCTATTTGTGTTCAGTGATCACGGTCACGCTCAACGTATTGTTAGTGATTGGCATTCTTGGATACTTTGGCATTGAGACGACAACCTTCGCGGCCCTGCTCGCGGCGGCGGGTGTGGCAATCGGTGTGGCGTGGTCTGGCTTATTGGCAAACTTTGCTGCGGGAGCGTTCATGGTGGTATTGCGTCCGCTCAAGGTCGGTGACTTTGTGACGGTGGCGGGTGTGACAGGCACGGTGATGGAGTTAGGCTTATTTACGACTACGCTCAATACACCTGACAATGTGCAGGTGATGGTGGGCAATAACAAGATATTCGCGGACAATATTCAAAACTTTAGTCACAACACATATCGTCGTGTGGATTTAAAGTGTCAATTGTCGGGTGCGGCGGATCACAATGCGGCCATGCAGTTGTTGCGTGAAAAGGTCGCTGCTATTCCTAATGTTTTGGCCGAACCTGGTGTGGTGGTTGAGATTTTAGAGTTCAGTCCGCTGGGGCCAGTGCTGGCTGTGCGTCCATTTTGTAGTAACAATGATTATTGGCAGGTTTACTTTGATACGAATCGTGTGATTCGTGAGAGTCTCATCGCGGCTGGCTTTCCAGCGCCGATGCCTGCTCAAACGGTATTTGTTTCTCAGCAGAATTAAGGGTTATTAGTTCTTTTTGAGATTTGAAAATTGGAGTGTTTGATTTTGCTGGGCAAAATTCAAATCACTCCATTTTCTATGGGTTCTAAGTACCGCTTTCTTTTTCAGATCAATTGTTCTTGAGAAGTCTCGGTCATCATTAGGAAGTGACAAAAGGGGCGCTTTGAATTTTGCTCAGCAAAATCAAACGCCCCTTTCGTCACCTCACCTCAATGTTTTTTAAGCATCAAGCCTAAACGCTCAACCTAACTCTTTTGAAACAATCTCAGCCCCAGCCACAAGCGCCTGGAGCTTGGCATTGGCAATCGCGCGTGAAAGCGGCACCATCCCGCAGTTAGTACAACCATACAAATGCTCGGGCTTCACAAACTTCAAAGCACGACGCAACACATCTGCGACTTGCTCTGGCGTCTCGACCGTGTTGGTTGCAACGTCAATCGCGCCGACCAACACATCCTTGCCACGCAATAATTCAATCAGATCCATCGGAACACGAGAATTCTGGCATTCAAGGCTGACCTGATTGATTTGGCTTTGCGCCAACAAAGGAAAGACTTTTTCGTATTGACGCCATTCGTCACCCAAGCTTTGTTTCCATTTGATGTTGGCTTCGATACCGTAGCCATAGCAAATGTGAACAGCGCTTTTGCAAGTCAAACCTTGCGCGGCGCGCTCAAGTGTTTTGACACCCCAGTCACGTACTTCGTCAAAGTAAACGTTGAAGGCAGGCTCATCGAACTGCACTACATCGACGCCCACAGCAGCCAGTTCTTTGGCCTCTTCGTTCAAAATCTCGGCAAACGTCCACGCCAGTTTTTCACGGCTGTGATAGTAGTCATCGTAAAGTGTGTCGATCATGGTCATCGGACCAGGAAGGGTGAACTTGATCGGACCCTTTGTCAGCATACGAAGACGCTTGGCATCCTCGACAAAGACAGGCCCACCGCGGCTGACACGGTCTACGACGACAGGGACATCTGCGTCATAACGATTGCGGATACGCACTGTTTTTTTGTTGACGAAATCGACGCCTTTTAAGCTATCGATAAAGGTCGTCACAAAGTGCTGACGGGTTTGCTCGCCATCGCCAATCACAGTAATGCCGGCACGTAATTGATCATCAACGGACAAACGCATCGCATCAAATTTCGCTTGCGTCAACGCTTCGCCTTGCAGCTGCCATGGCGCCCAAAGCTTTTCAGGTTCGGCGAGCCATGCGGGTTTGGGGAGGCTGCCAGCGATGGTTGTGTTGATTTTATTAGACATGTTTTGAGAAAGGTAATGATTGTTTAAGAAAAATAAAACGTTTATTTAAGCGTGACGGGTTTGCCATCAATCCAGGTTTCTTTGACTTTAATGTTACGAATCTGCACGGTATCAGTCTGGCGAGGATTTTTTTCCAAAATGACCAGATCCGCTTGCTTGCCTACCTCAAGACTGCCGACTTTGTCATCGAGCATGAGTTGATAGGCGGCATCGATGGTGATGCCACGAATAGCATCATCCGTGGAGACACGCTGCCCTGGTCCGAGTACCTTGAGCAGGGGTGACTGGGTATGCCGAGTCACTGCTTCGGTAATGTAGTTTAGAGGACCAACATTTGAAACGGGTGTGTCGCTGTGTAATGTAAAACGTCCACCTGCCCTTTTAAAGTCGCCTGTGGGATCGATGCGTTCAGCGCGTTTGGATCCAAGAAGCTGATCGTTAAAGGCTTCGCCCCAATAGTGGACATGACCGATCGTAAAGCTCGGCACTACGCCTAAGCTCACGGCCTTAGTCACATGATTTTCAGTATTGACGGTGAAATGCTCAATGCGCAAACGACGCTCTTGCGGCTTAGGATTGCCAGCTAGTAATTTTGCGTAATTATTCAGTGTTTGATCGAGCGCTTTATCGCCATTAGCGTGGACCGAGATTTGCCATCCCTGCTTGAAAAAAGGCTCCATCAAGCTATAAATCTTTCCATCTTCGTAGTCGAGGTCGCCACTAAACTTACTGCCTTTGGGGTAGAGATACGGGTCATTAAGCGCACCCGTTAAGCCTTGTGTCGAACCATCGGAAATATATTTGATCCCAATAAAGCGAAGGTGATCGTCCCCCTCGTTTGGTTTAATCGTGTCGTAACCAGCAGGTAAGGCCTGACCCCACAGATATCCTCGGATACGAATTGGGAGTAAAGACTTTTCGGCTAGGGCCTTGTAGATACCGGCTTCTTTGGCCACTCCGAAATTACCACCAACGCTCATCTCTGAAACGGTCGTCACGCCTGTAGATGAAATCTTATTCATCGTTTTTTGAATCGCACCGAATAACTCAGACTCGGTTGGTGCAGGCATCTTTGCAACAAAAGCCAAATACGAAGGTGGTTCAATCAGTTTGCCGGTGAGCTTGCCGTTCGCATCTTTAACGTAGATGCCGCCGCTGCCTGGGCTGGGTGACTGCGCTGTGACGCCAGCTATTGAAAGTGCTTTGCTGTTTGCGTAAGCAATATGGCCAGACTGATTCACGACAAAGATGGGAACTTCAGTTGAAACCTTGTCTAGGATTTCGGCATTCAATTCAGCCATGAAAGGCGATGTGCGGGATGGATCAACGCCAAAGGCGGTCAGCCAACCGCCCGGCGGGACACTTTTCAAGCCTGCTTTAAGTTTTTCGCTGATGGTCTCGATAGTGTCATAGGGCAACGTGAAGTTGCTCAAATTCATCCAAAGATTTTCAAACATCGACGTGACAATGATGTGCACGTGTGGTTCGACAAAACCAGGCATCAGTGTCTGACCTTTTAGATCAACGACCTTGGTCTTGTCTGTCTGCCAATCTTTGGTGACGGCTTCTTTTGTGCCAACCGCCACGATTTTGCCGTTTTGAACGGCCAACGCTTGGACCTCGTCATTATTTTTATTCACAGTCACAATTGGACCGCCATAAAAAATCGTATCGGCATTACCTTTGGCTAAGGCACCAATACTATAGGCGGCCAGCAAAACAGAAAGAAACTTAGGTGCAAATGACATTGTCAATTCCTTATGTCGTGACTGAAAAATGTTTGAGGTCATACGTTGTCTTTACCTAGGGAAAAGGAAAGTCATGCTCACGCGAGCGCCCCAGCCGGATGGTCCGCCTGGAACAGAGCTGGCGTAATAGCGCGCACCAGCGGAAAGTGAAACAGGCATTTCACCAAATTTGACGAGTTTGGACACATCAGCATTAATTGGGTTTTCTGCGCGTCTGGTATCCCAGTTGAAGGTCGACTGTGTATTGACTGAAAAAGTCCAGGCGTCCGGTGTGACATAAGACACAAAAGGCTGATAGAAAAGATTGTTAGCCGTACCGTAGGTAGAGTTTCCACCTGCATTCCAGGTGTTATAGGTCAACAGACCAGCAGTCCATGGCTTTTTCATCACTAAGCCGACAGCGCTGACACCTACGCCCGTCTGTGCCGTACCGAAATTATTGCCCGATAAAGACGGGGTGCTGACGATAGGACCCACACCCCAAATAAAATCACCCGTATTGGAGGGTGAGAAAAATGTTTCAATAAGCACAGGACCTACGCCTGTTCCACTAAATCCATTGATGTTGTTGGACTTCTCGATTGTGACAACAGGTCTGAGGATGTAGTTCCAGCTGCTATTGAGTTTGACGGGAATGACAGGCTGCACCACGAGGGAATTGACCGTGCCTTTTTTATCGATGCCAATATTGGCGTCGTAGTTGTATTGAAAGGGTACGGATATCAAATCGGCAACCGGGTTGGTCAGCTTGGCTGCAAGGTCGGAAGCGGCTGCTTTTACAGCGGGTGTATTTCCGGCAGTTGGTGCAGGTTGTTGTGTCGGTTGTGAAAAGGCACTGGTTGCATAAATGCTAAGTGCAAGGCTTGCCGAAATTGACCAAGCCATGTGTTTTTTCTTTAGCGTTGAGTGTGTGAGGTTCATTTTGTTGGTGGCGATATTTGTAAAAAGTTAATTTGGAAGAATTAAGTACCGCATCGTTCATGTGCTGGATCATTCGTGCACTGCAGCATTCACTTAAAATTTATTTCGCACCATTATTGGGTGCGCGCGCTGGTTGGATTAACAGGTGGTTGAAAGTCAACAGCCTGAGCGCGTACCTGTAAATCTGCTCTCAACGCGGATTTTAGTATTTTATGGGTAGGTGTGAGCGGAAGTTCCTCTAAAAAACACACAAATCTTGGAATTTTTACGGCTGTAAGGCGTGCCCGACACCAATCAACAACCTCTTGTTCGGTTAAACACGCGCCTGGGTTTTTTACAGCGGCAATTAAAATATCGTCCTCGCCCAGCTCGGAGGCTACGGCAATCGCCGCAACTTGATAAATACCCGGCAGCTCGCCAATCACCATTTCAAGCTCAGCTGCGGCGATATTTTCACCTCGTCTGCGAATGATGTCTTTTTTGCGTGACAGATGATAGTAATAACCATCTTCGTCGCATTTGACGAGATCGCCGGTTTTCAGCCAGCCATCGTGAAATGCTTGTTGTGTCTGCTCTGGATCTCTAAAGTATCCTTGCATCACAATCGGCGTTTTGACCCATAATTCACCCGTATCACCGACGGGGACATCGAGGCCCTCATCATCGACGATGCGGCAGATTGCCCAGGGGCGACTTGGATCAGGATGTTTGCCTGGCAAACCCATGCTGCCTGGTTTATCCGGACCTTCCCACGGGTTGCATGTGACACCAGGAATCTCGGTCATCCCAAAACCCGAGAAAAGTTTTTGAATACCGAATGCTTGACGGAAGATGGGTGCGGACCCTTTGCGTACGCCGTAGGCGAC